>DASUUX010000196.1:0-4510 GCA_036373855.1 Nitrososphaera sp. | reverse complement strand
TGACCTCATTTCTAGCTCGGTCATTCCACTCCTCAATAAAAGATGTACGAAGCGCGGGAGGAGAAGTCAGTTCGTAGAAATCTTTGCTTTGAGAGGGAAATACATCGTTAATGAACTCCACCTTGATTGCATCTTCAGATGCTGCAGATACAAAATCCTATTCTCCCAATCTTGACTTACAGCAGTTTCAACTGAAGCGAGGAACCATGTGCCAATGTTAATTCCTTGTGCACCTAGAAGCAATGCCGCCGAAAATCCACGCCTATCGGCAATTCCACCAGCAGCAATTACTGGTACGCGTTTTCCAACTTGATGAACTACTTGGGGAATAAGAGAAAGTGCGCTTACATTGGCACAAAAACCATCAGCTTCACTCCCTTGCGCTATTAGAGTGTCTACTCCAAGCTCGGCAGCTTCTCGTGCTTGCCTTGCTGTATGAACCTGCTGCAGGAAGAGGATCCCTGCATCATGAGCCCGCCTGACAAGCTCCCCAGGATTGCCAAGTGGTTATGAAATAATTTTGGGTTTGGCTTCTTCAAGAGCGAACGTGAAGATGCCTTCATTAAATGTCCTACTTGTATAATTAATCGCAAATGGGCGTTTTGTTAACTTTTGTGTCTGTTCCACTTGCTTCTTGAGGTCATCCATTGATTGAAGTGCTGTTGTCCCTATGCTTCCAAGTCCGCCAGCATTAGAGACAGCAGCAACAAGTTGAGCCGAAGTATAAGGTGCTATTGGAGCTTGAATTATGGGAACCTCTATACCGAAAAGGTCGCAAAGACGAGTATGAAGCATAATTATAGGATATTCTTTTTACGCTTACTATATCAGTTTCTCTATCGAGACTTTTCGGCTGCTGTATGTTTCAAAACCATAATAATGTAGGAAAGTATTTTTTCTACCTTCTAAGAGTTCTTGTATTGCGACCCTATCATAGAGCGGGGAGATGTCAAAACCAGATCCTCGAATTCGATGGACTCATCTAACGGCGGTAGTAACATGCTGAAATGTCACCACAATGTAACCCAAAATACAGTTGATAATATTATTATATAAGAGTTTTATATTACTCTCACGCTGAGACCAAAAAAGCTTTATGTTAGATATTCCATTATATTCATAACGTGAGGTAAGCGATATGTTTGTTTGCCAGACCTGCAAGGGAACGGCATTGATATTAGCGGTTGAAGGCGACGGTAGACTCTGCTTTGAGGAATGCCCAGACTGTAACCCTCATCCTGAATCCCGGGTGCCGATTTTTGAGGACGGTTAAAAATACATGGCCGATTAGATGGGCGTCAAGTATACTAGATGAAAAACAATAAGAATAATCCTTGGTGCTTGCTAGATAAAGACTGAAAAATTTCTTCTTTGACAGAAGAGATCTCAATAATGCTCTGCTTGCTGTTTTCTTTTAGATAGAATTTTGACCAGCAGAAGATCGTTATCCAATTCTTTACAATACTGGGCCTAGGCTTTAGGAAGGGTAAGACCTGCATTAGGGAGTGCAACTCACTCTTTAGGCAGAAGGATCCAATGTCTTGAAGCCAAGCGCGCATAAAACCTTGAAAAAAGATCAAGAAAACGGTCAATGTCTTGCTTGCTTCTCAATTGGGTATACTACTACTATCTGTTTCTTCTTTTGCTATTATTGTTGCTATTGGGCCTATCAATTTGCTTAGGTCCTCATACCCTTTCAGGAATTGGTATCCCTTATCGCTGGTAGTGAATTTACCACTGGGCTTGTCATATACAATAAGATCATTCTCCGTTAGCATTACTAGGCATCCCTTTAGTTGTTCGTAAGAAAGCATTGCCTTATACATCACATTAGTCTTGGTTGCGGGACTACTTCCTGCATCCAACAATTGGGGAACAATGTCTATTGCATTTCTAAATCTATGAATTAGACGTCATATAGGACACAATATAGCTGCAAATTGAGTATATGGAAGATTAGCATAATCTTAGTCTAAGCTAGCGATACATCAACTGTCAGATATTTTTTAATAGGTTCTAATGGTATTAAAAAAATAGCTCGAACCACACACGTATTATGAATAGAGTATCTTAAATTAGGTTTTCATAAATTCTTCTGAAAATACTTGCATTTTCTTGCTGAATAGTTATAGCAAATTCTTGTGATTGTTGAAATACTGCAAATGCATTGATACGCGATAGCATACTCTCTATCTTACCTTTTACAATAGATACAGTACCTTGGCCAGTCACGGCTAGGAAACAAAAAAATGATGTTATCCTTATTTTATTCTGCCTAACAAATCAGCTGCGGTGTCGTAAGAGGTCTTGTTATAGTATATCCTATAATAGTTAAGCCTCGGGGATCGTCCTTGCCCCAGCGGATACCTCAATCTGTGCCCAAAGCCTCCTCAGCAAGCTCGGTGTATTTGCAATTATCCAGTTTGCCATTTGCTCCTCTTCTCTCAGGTTCTGGTCAATAACTGGTATAGCGTCCATAGCACCTATCCTTTTAGCTATTTCCATTAGCATCTTGTATTTTACAATCTCTGCATGTTCTATTATGGCATCCCGCTCTGTTTGAATAAGTTCCTTTTCGGCAACTAGCCGTACATTGTCAGTCTCATTTACTATCGATTTTACTGATGAATTGCCTTGCAAGTCATGCGATCCTGTATTGTTAGACGACTTTGCGGTTGATGAAGATGTAGTGTGGTCTCTAACTAGATCTATAGTATTGGGTTTGAGAATTGGCAACTCCGCTTTGGCCTCTGTAGGTTCCCCTCCGTGACTCGTAATGATTTGCTTTAGTCTGTCTTTTTGGTTTCGAGTTTCCTCAAGATGGTCCTGCAATTGTACCCTTGTATCATCCACTATGGTCTGTTGAAGCCTTGATAGTATTCTGTCTTCTGCAGCATTTTCCATTGCTAAAGCATCATTCAAATATTGAACAATCTTTTGATTTGCGTTTGGCGTAAGCTCTGCTGCTGAGGATGACATTTTTTTGTCAGCTCTCCACCTTTTCATTTATCTGCCAAGATCCTGTCTCGTTTCCTTCTGTTACTTCCCCCTCTTTTTCCTGTGCTCGCTCCATGTGCCTCGCGCTATCTGAAGTAGAGTGTATGCCCGCCTTATCGTCAATCTTGGGGAGATCTATATTGCCGACTTCAGGAGGGTTATTCTTGACATTATCATTTTGTGATTTGGACATGCTTTAGATTGTCTACCATAGTATAAAATGATAATCGAGATCATTAACAGGTTCTTGTTGTTTCTTACAGTACGCGAGAGAAGAAAGACTTGACATCAAATCTAGAAAGTGTACAACAAGAAATTAATGATAACAGTAGCAGCAGTGATAACAATAATAATAGTTTCCCTAGTAAATCTTGGTAGTAAGAATAACTTGCTAGTCATTGAATACAAACCAGTCAAAGCAGGGATAAGATTGATAATTGCTACTCGATGAAGCGCTGCATTATCTAGACAGAATTTCTTTCCCTCTCACGTTCTTTGCAGTTGTTTTACTATTACCATAGACCTTGAATCAGAAAAATAGCTATTGCCATTCTCTAACTAACTGGGAGTAAGTAAACTTACTACTAAAGGCCTCTATGGCATTACGTAAGTGCTTCGAGAACCCGTTCACAATAATGAACTTCCGTTTCGCTTTTTTGCAGCCTATCATGATACTGCGCCCAGATTCTATGACTCCATTCTCCAGTTCATAAATACCAAGAAGAGATTACCAGATCTAACCAGAGATAAGCAAATCATCTCAGAACACGGCGACAAGTCCGATGACGGGATCAACCCCCTCCGAGCCGGGGGAACTACGGTTGGCTCTACGTGACGGGCTACAATGACGAGCAGTCCTCGTACCAGTACGTCAAATGGTCTGCAGCAGTGAACTGCGAGAACCTGACGTTTAACAATGTCGCGCCTCCACCGCCCGGCTTGCCAGTGATGAACGAAGGGGACTTCGAGGTGTAGACCTTTGTGCCACAGCTGTATACGTTCTCCACAGTTGACAACGGATACAACTTCACGGACCCTGCGCGCGGGGACAACGCCCAGATCTGCTGGCCGACTGTCGCATCGTCGAGCTTGCGCCTTTATACATCGGACACCATCCCCAACTGGAATGTCACCTTCATGATGGCGACTCTGAAAGGAGGCAGGTTCTTCCAGATTGCGCTGAACGGAAACGGCACGGCGCTAGCGCAGAACCCGGTGGAACTCTTCCACTCAGAAAACCGCTACCGCGACGTCGAGTTTGGCCCGGATGGCCGCACGATCTACGTGATTACCGACTCATTCGGCGCTGCGCAGGCCCTCAAGGGCGGCGCGACCACTGACTTGTGGACCCCTGGCTCACTTCTCATGTTCAGGATGAGGGAGGGGCGGGCTAAACTCGCTACTCTATTTGAGCAGATCTCTACCACTCTCTTTCTTTTCTTTTTTTCCTTCGTTCAATTATTGTTACTATTATGTTTCGTGCTCATAGGAACATTATTATGACTCATTACTT
>DASUUX010000195.1:0-19860 GCA_036373855.1 Nitrososphaera sp. | reverse complement strand
AGAATCCGGCAGCATAGCTAATGCTTCGCTTGTGGGCCTCTTTGATATTGTCTATGCCAATGCAAAGAGCCTAAAGTCAAAGCTGAAGAGTAGCCCGGAAGTTTATCCTGATTTTGACAGGTTCATTGACTCTCCAGCAGACATTGTAATAGAGGCCGCTTCGCAGCAAGCCGTCAGAAAGTTTGGCAAGCAGATAATTGAAGCTAACAAAGACCTAATGATAATGAGTGTAGGTGCCCTCGCAGATAGGACCTTTTTGGCGGAATTGCTCGAGCTAGCTGCTGTAAGGAAAGGCCGTAGCAGGATCTACGTACCGACTGGAGCAATAGCAGGCATAGACGCAATACGAAGCGTCAGGCACCTTTTAGATTCCATTACGCTCACTACTACGAAAAGTCCAAAGGCCCTTGCTGGAGCTCCTTTCCTTGAGACTACACAGCTCAAACTTGATACTATAACGAAGATCACAGAACTCTATGAGGGCTCAGCCGCAGAGGCGGTCAAGTTGTTCCCTGCAAATGTCAATGTAGCTGCAGTGTTGAGTCTTGCCGGCATTGGTGTCGACAAAACCAAGGTAAGAGTGCTAGTGGATCCGCAGGCCACTACTAACCAGCACGAAATTGTGGCAAGTGGTAGCTTTGGTGATATCAAAATAACTGTCAATAATGTAACAGCTCCTGGAAACCCCAAGACAAGTTTCCTTGCTGTCCTTTCAGCAATAGAATGCCTTCGTTCGATATGTGACGATGCCATAAGGATAGGCTCATAATAGTTATTGTCTTCTTAGTTTATATTGGGTTTAGAGTTGAGGAATTGCAAACATGAGTTACGGAGGAAGAAACGACAGCTTCGGTCCAAAGCCTGTGGAAACAGGTAGAGAATACGACGTACAGATCACCGAAATAAGCCGCAAAGGCGACGGGATTGCAAGAATACAAGGATTTGTTATCTTTGTAAAGGGGGGAAAGGTAGGTCAGAATGCGAAGATCCGGATTAGCCAGGTCGGACCAAGGTTCGCCACGGCAGAAATCATTGATGGCTCCCCTGCTTCACCAAACGAACCAACAAGTTAAGTTACTGCGCTCTGACAAACGTACTCAGTGAAATTTTTTTTATTATCATCATGATTCTTCTCGTTCAACCTTTATCTTTTCTACTCTTCGAACCTTCTTTATGCTTGCCTGTTGTAGTATTCCAACTAGCGCATGCAAAATGCGCAATACCAGAGTCACTAGCCCGTGAATCAAAGATTCTTTTTCTTTCTGCGAGATGTACTGACGGTATCGCTTTGCTGCAAGCTCAGAATATTCTGACACGCTGTGAGCTGGTCGGTCTCCGTGATATAATGGTTAACTAGCCCAAAGAAATTTAGGTGATTTTGTTGAAAGGTCACATACAGAGATCTCGTTGCACAACAATATAATCGCCATAGTAACAATTTCCTTTGCGACGGTGGGTGCATTGTGGGGCATAGGCAACCTCATGAATCCTGAGTCAGAAATTGATCTACCTGTCGAGGATATTCTCCTGGTAGCGCAGAGAAGCACGTTTAACGATACCAACCCCGACGTGTACGTCGCCTTAAACGTTCCAACGAAGCTGGTTGTGCAAAATAGTGACGCCGTAACCCATGACCTGAAAGTTGATGCTTCCTCGAACGGCGGAATAACACCGATAAATACCGCTCCGTTGCGGGGCGGCCAGGACTTTCTTACAGCTATCGTAGCATCAAAACCTGGCACATACCAGTATTACTGCTCTTATCATCCGCAGATGCGGGGAAACATTATCGGTCGATAATTCCAGAGAGACATGTCAAAATTTGTTCCACGAGGGTTATTACTCTTCGGATTACTATATGTGGACTGCGCAGTATGTTTCCTTTGATTATTCACAGGAAGTAGATATTGTTGAACTGTAATCTTTTCCTTGCCCTGCACGTAGCCTTTCTGTTCAGGTTAAACATTGATGAGTATAAAATTATCGCAATACAGGTAGACTGGACTGGACATCGACAGTTCAAGTGTTTAGTACCTTTACGTAGATGTACCAGAAACCTTGACTATTGTGATTACATCTTCATCAGATAGCTTGTGATCAAGACCTACCTTTTGTCCAGCAAATTTCGCGCTCTTGCCCCATACAAGTCCATAACGGAAGTTTTTGGCCATGTTTCGGTGGATCTTATTGCACACATCCTCCACAGTTGCACCTTTATTTATTATCAGGGGTTCTTTGTAATCAGTCTCGCCTCCTTTGGGCCGCAGGTAAACTCTGATGAATCCAAGCCTTTGGTATATCGCCTCTTTTAAGACATCGATGTTAATACCGGCATCTGCAGAAACAGCGATAAAGTTGTTATTGTTGCCTCCTATCTTTAACTTGATCTCTTGAATAAAGCTTGGCTTGACGAGGTCTATCTTGTTGAGTACAATAACTGAAGGGACATATATGCGGTTGCCATTCAAGACATCTATTAGCTGATCATCGGTAAGGTTTGGTTCCCTTATTATGAGTCGACCATTGTGTAAACCGTAAAGTCTCATTATCTCTTTTATCAGCCTTTCAGAAGCCTTGATAGGTACTTGCGCATTGACTGATACGCCACCAGTTGACGTCTTTTCGACTAATATGTTTGGGGGCTGCTCGTCCAATCTGATACCCGCTTCACCTAGCTCTTTTTTTAGCACACTCAGATGGTGCGGCTGAAAGACATCGAGCACTATCAAGACAAGATCTGCACTGCGAGCAACAGATAGCACGCGCTTACCGAAGCCCTTACCGCCAGAAGCCCCCTCAAGGATCCCCGGCAAGTCAAGCACCTGTATCTTTGCTCCTCTGTGGTGTAGCATGCCAGGGACGGCCGTGAGCGTTGTAAACTGATAGGACGCAACACGCGACTTGGCGTTTGTAAGACTATTGAGAAGCGTCGATTTGCCTACGCTTGGTAAGCCTATAAGCACCACGGTTGCGTCACCTGCCTTTCTGACATCAAAGCCAACATTTTCACCGCCACTATGCATTGTCCTGACATGTACATTTTCCTGCATCTCTCGCTTGAGGCGGGCTATCTTGGCCTTGAGTAAACCTAGGTGAAATTCCGTAGCCTTATTGATCTGGGTTCTATGTATCTGGTCCTGTATTTCCTTGATCTTCTCCGGTATACCCATTGCTAGAGGCCATTATCATTGTCGGCATGGCGATAAAAATTTTGCCAGTTAAAGCAATTTGCACACTTAGGCCAGCTCAAATCAATGTGTAGGCACAAAAAGATTTTGCGCGTTAGGAGTAGTGCAATATGGATTTGCAGTAGTAGTAGTAGTAGTAGTAGTCCAATATGTCTTTTTCAAGCTCTTATTGACTTGCCAGCATTGCCAAGCCTTTTCGTAAAGAGCCGTGCGGGAGAGCAAGTATAACCGATTGATATTGAAGATATACATATCAGTTCAAGTATCCGGTTTTCAAGAATAGAATAGATAGAATCTCGCAGTCGTCCCAAAGTTTAATTTATATTCTATAGGTTATTGAGACTGTCAGGGCTCCGGTGGTGTAGTCCGGTTAAGCATCTCGCCCTCTCAAGGCGAAGATCACGGGTTCAAGCTACTGCGAGGTCTTATCTTCCAGTAGGGATACATCCCGTCCGGAGCACCTCTTTTTTGAGAATTCCTATGGCAAGAGGCACAGCTTTAGATCTTTTGCAAGCCACTCTTGTACTAACCTAAAAATAGTTTTAAATCCGAGATATATCACAATGGGAAAGAAATCCTTAGAAATAGCAGGACCTAACGTTGACAAAAATATCGGAATGCTGCATAGAGCCTATGCATTTGAGATGCAGACGTCTCACTATTTTCAATATGTAGCCAACAACATAGAGGGACTAGGAGTCTTGTTCGAAGACTTTTTTGGAGAGCGTGCAAAAGAGGAGCAAGGGCATGCAGCTGATATTAATGACAGGTTGATGGAACTCGGAACAAACCCAACAGACGACCCCGCTTCGTGGGAGAAGGAAAGTGGGGTAGGAAAGACGGAATCCAAGAAATATCTTTCACTTAGGAGTGCCCTTGAGAGGGCTCTAGAGTTAGAAAGGTTTGGAATTGGGCTTTACAATGATCTTGCAAACGCAACAAAGGACAACGATCATGGAACGTATCAGCTTGCACTAAAATTACTCACAGACGAACTTGAAGACGAGCAAACCATCGAGGACATTTTGGCAAGACTCGAAATACGAGATGTAAGAGAGGCTGGAGCTGCATAAGAAGAAGATAGACTGCAAAAGAAAAAGGGAAAATAAGTAACTGAAATTAAGGAATTGGCAAAGTTCTCTTTGCTCTTTTCCTCTTTTTTCTAAGTAGTGTCAAGGCAGATGATTTCGGCATTATGCTTGCTTTGATCAACTCTAAACCGCACCTTGAACATTTTCCTCTGATGATGGCCCGTCCATTGGCGAGTCTAACATACGATGCATTTGTAATAGGAACATTTTGTTTGCAGAAAGTACAATAGGTTTCTCGTTGCGTCACTTCGTCGATCGGCATCTGTTCGGTGTTGAGTAGAGATATATATTTATGCATTATAGCTCAGAGACTTGAATAGAAGCCTGATGAAGATGTAGTATGGAAGTTATCAAAAATATTAAATAATGCGAATTGAGAGGATGAATAAAATAGTAGGATACTTTGAATGTTATTTGGATGAAATATCCCTGCTAGCTTTTATCTTCTTTTAATACAGGAGGACGAGATGTGTATGCGTGACCTATCTGGGCATTTTTCTTCAATAACCCCATTTCAATCGAGATATCTGGAGAATATCTCTATCAATGCAAAAAACATGGAGCGGTTAAAGTGATCTGATAAGCATAGGAAGGAGTATGCCCTCCTCCTATGCTTAGGCTTCAGGGATTCGGCAGTCCGGTTATATTCTCTTCATTTTGTCTGCCTTTGCTGGCCGATAATAGGGGGACTGTTACGTCGTCATCATCGTCCTGCAGCCTGACATATGAAACAGCAAGCAAATAAAAAATCCTACCTGTGATTTTGGCAGTAGGCAAAGCTGGTTCTAGATCCACGACGTTTAGGTGAAGGCTATAATGCAGTTGAATCCAAGTTGAGCAGTCCTCAAAATTGGATTTCCTCTTAAAGCAGCTATTAGGGAAAATAACCTCTTTGACACTAGCAGGATAATAATAATTTACTTGCTAACATCTATCTCTGATGCACTGAATTTTTTGCTTTATTCTTCCCTGTTTTTTTTCTTGCTGGAATGTTGCTGCTAGTGCTACTTCTGCTGGTACTGCTTCTGCTCTTGCTCTTGAGCACTTTCAGGATTTTGTCGCGGATTTTATTCATATTAGCCTTGGGCATCGCAGAAAGGCAGAGTATTCCATCTCCTAGGGGAAAAGTCATGAGTATAACTTTTTCGTGCTCAGATAGGCTGTAGCGCACCATTCCGAGCCTATCACTGTAAGATTGGAGCATCGTGAGGTTCGATAGCGAGTGGATGTACATCTGCTGCTCATCAGTTCCATTGAGCAGTGGCTCGACCCCTTGCTTGAATCCACCTTCGATGACTTCGCCTCTATTATTGACAATGCCTACAAAGCGTATGCTGCGGTCAAGCTTGATAATTCTGTCGCAGAGACTGTGCTCTCGCATGCATGGTTATTGCTCTTCGGAATATAAATCGCTTACAGGTCATTGCTATTAATGTACTTGTTATGAGTACTGTATCTCTAGAAGCCGCGTTTCCATAGAATGGCCGTTCTTAATATGCGTAAAAAAATATGATCGTACAAGCAAGTTTATCTTAGTATCTGTAAAGTATTTGGTTGAGTATCTCGCAAGTACCATCTTGCAATCAGAGCAGTAGATTTCTTTGAACATCAAGGTGGTATTGTTATGTCTAATCTGTATATATTCAGTTGACTTTCTTAAGGATTGTTTTGACTACCGGATGTTGTTTTTGTTGTCCGTAAAGTGTATAGTTGATGCCTTGTAGTATATCACTTCCCCTCTCCTCTCTATTACTGCCACGACTGCTTCCTTCCCCATCTTTTGTATTTGACTGACAACCGAAGCAAATTCGTTCGCTGTAGTATTGGTGCCCTCGTTTATACCAAAGACGACATACTTAGCCGGCTTTTTTTCGTAATCGCCGCGTTCATATACGCGAAAGTCGTTGCCAAAGCCAAAGCCTTCCTTCGCCACGTAGCCCCTGCTTCGCAGGTCGCGATAGACAAGAAACTCGCTCATGATGTTCCTCTTGTGTTTTAGTAGTTGCTCAAAGAGCGAGTTGAAGCCGATGGCTGGTTTGTTCTTGAGCTTTAGGCGTTTTGTGTGAAATAGATATAAAGCCTCGTACGGCTCAAGGATGAATTCAGCATTTTCTTTCTCCCCAAAACCTTTGGTACGCAACTCATCCCGGAAGCGACTTTCATCAATCACTATCTTGCCATTGCCTGCCAAGTTCCCTTCAATTATGGAGTGTTGTACTTCCTCTGAAGCTATTACAAGTTCATCTACCTTCTCAGAGAACGGTCTTGGACTCGTTGCAGGTGGCGAAGATGACATCACAGCTATCTTGTAGAGGTGATTAATTAACTAAACTGGTGGTTAAATCACAGTTCATAGGAGGAAGACATAACGATTAAATCAGAGCAAACCATCAGAATTGACCATAACCCAATATTTGGTGCATTGAGATATGAAGGGTGTTAATTATCGAGAAACTCGTGGTATGCCGTATGTTAGACGAGAATACATAGCTGGCAAGCCGCAGTTGAAAATCGCTAGGTTTTCATCTGGGCTCGTAGGAAACAATTATGATTACAAGATGGAACTTATAGCAACAGAAAAGCTCCAGATACGGCACAACTCCCTAGAAGCTGCCAGGCTAGCAGCTAACAAGAGGATGGCACAAGCAGGCGAGACGAGCTTCTTTTCCACGTTGCGCGTATACCCCCATGTGCTCCTCAGAGAAAACAAAATGATTGCAACTGCAGGCGCAGACCGACTTCAGGAGGGAATGAGGAGGGCTTTTGGTAAGTCAACTGGTCTTGCTGCAAGAATCACACCAGGTCAAGTAATCTTTGAAGCATACGTCGCCGCTTCGAACCTTGAACTAGCACAGGATGGGTTTAAAATGGCAGCAAGCAAGATCGGTCGGCCAACAGTAACCCGGATAACACCGCTAAAAGAAGATGCAATGACAACAGCTGAAGATTAGATCAAATCAAATCTTGTCAGCCAAGGTCTTTACGTCTTTTGAATTGCAGACATTCGTCTTACCACCTATGCTCTTGCAGATAAGTGCAGTAATGTTGTCTGCTTCTGTTTTTATGGCCTTTCCTACTGATGAGGCAAGATTTTCAACCTCTGCTTTGAGCTTTGCATGATTTCTGCCTTCCAGCAATTGCGGGCTGTAGCCGGAGCCCACCTGCATGAACTGCCCATCGATCAGAAGGAAAGGAATTAACTGGTCCGGGTTGAAGGTGTCTAGAATTTCATAGTCGCTTTCATCAAGTTCCTGCAGCGGTTCAAAGTTCCTGTCAGCAGTTTCACGTCCTACAAACTCTACATAGTCGCTTGTGTATTTTGCAAGAGCAAAATTGAAAGTTGGAATGTTGAGATATTTTTCATCGTGGTCAGCACTTGCGCTCTCTAAAAGCCCTTGCCAGCTGCCAAAATTGCAAAGTGCACTTACAATAGCCCACCGCTCACTTGCGCAGAAGGGACAGAAGCCTGCACCCATAAAGAATATCAGCGACTTCCCGCTTGGCCTTTTGAGCGGCTGATTAGAAATGTGCATGAATTTGCCCAGAACCTTCTTTGGAATGAATGTGTTGCCGCTGCTATTACTACCCACAGCTAAAGCATGTTCTGCTGTTTATTTATTAACGTTAGGAATCAACTTTGATATAACGAAGGCATCTGAGCATGTACATGCTAATAATATGTCGGCACGACGACACGCATATATTTATTTCATGAAGACATAACAAGTGACTTGTAGCTACTTCTGCGCGCAAGAATTACTGGTCTAAAAGCAAAAATTTCAGACAAAATTCTCGCAACAACCAATACGAAACATTATTGTACTAAAGTGTTTTTGGAGGGAAGCAACGATTCACGTATTCTAGCAATTCTAAAATATAAAAAATAAAACAAATTTGCTGAATGCAGTTTTGCTCACGATTAGAATTGCTAAATAGTTTTTCAGTGCACATTTAATGCGCCCAATAAGCCTTCAAGTTGGACTGACCTCATCAGCGAGTTAGGACTTGTCAACATCCATCAGTGCTACATTCCTCTTCACAGGATCGAAGGCTGGGATGGCAAGTGTTATTGCTAAAGATCCCAGAATAGGCGGTAAAGACCAATTATGAGAGAGATGCAGCATCAGACCCCTACAACTATCACTACAGCAGCGCTCGAAGAGTAGACCCTTCAAATGTCATGCGCAGATTTCAGATCAATATGCCCGAGATCCACCGAAAGCTCAAGAAGAAAGACCATTTCTTGTTTCTCAAAAATCCTCCGAACAGGAGGAACGCGTCTTCCTCTTAATCTTTGCAATGCAACCTTCAGGGCTGATGATGGATTGAGCAGTCATGTAGAGTCGAGTCACTAGGCACCAATTTATTGATCAACAGATAAATGCTAGTGCTAAATGAAAGAAAATACAGCATATATATCTACCAACTATTGAAAACCATAGCTCCCCAACATGAGGTTTGAAACAGTGAAAGATAACAGCCCGGCGCAGTTAATGCGAGTGAGAGATAGAGAGTCTACTAATTTCTTGTCGTCAGGAGAAACCGATGCAAAATCTGAAAATATGCGACTTTAGATATCACCGTAATTATTATTATTCTTATTTTTTTATTTTAGCTATCTCCCAGAACCTGCCCAAAGTAAATGGAACCTACCCCTAACAAGAAGCTACTTAGGGGTGAGCGACGGAACCAGGGTGGTTTCTCCTGTCACCGAAAATCCCACCAAACTTTCTTGTCGTTTCTTGTTTTTGCTGCGGGCGCGAGTGCGGTATTGAGGATATTCTTGCTATTGCAGGGATCTGCGAGCGGATGGACATTTCTATCATAACAAGCAATAGTTCTACGTCTGCAAGCCTTTTATTACCATCGATCTCTAGATGTACTTCAGCTTGTGCCAGTGCTCCTGCTGGACGTAGCAACACTGACTTAACTCTGATATTTTCTTCCTTGAACTTTTCTTCTACTATCCGCTTCACCATGTCGGTCAATTTCGGATTCTGCCACGAGTCCACTAAAATCAGCGATGACTGCTTGAGGGAAATATATGACACTGAAAATATGTAGCCTGCAATTATCATACCACCTATGGCATCCATCTGGAGAAAGCCAAACTGCGATGCAATGAGCACACTGAAGAAACCAATGACAGATGCGGAGCCATCTTTTATTGAATTTTTGGCATCTGTCTTTAATGACAAGAGGTTGTATTTGTTGGCTATTGAATTCATTTGAAATGCCCTATGAAGGGAAATACTGCTTGCGGCGGCTAGCACGATCATTGTCAATATTGGCTGCTTAATCTCTCTTGGATCGAGCAGTGCTTCAAATGAATGATAAAAGATGAATATTCCTATTGCTATCATACCTATAGCTGCAATGAGCGCAGCAAAACTTTCCACTTTATGATAACCGAAAGGAAATTTCCTATCTGCCGGCCTGTGTGCGATGCGTAACCCGATAAGGACTATGAAAGATATCATTGCATCTGAAAGCGAATCTATGCCATCTGCTGTTGCAACAACGCTGCCGCTTATTTGACCCATTATGATTTCGGCAACTCCTATGCTCAGCAAGGTTATGACAGAAATCTTGGCAATCTTCTGTCCTGCAATAAGGCCTTCGTTGACAAGATCGGCCGGCTTACCGGCTGAGGGCTTGCTGCTGCTCACGATAATACTATCCTGTAATTATAACCCATCGTATTTAACATTTCAAAAAGATACGAACAGCAACAAGAACAAGGATTCTTGGCAGAGGGTTTTCTCTCTCATCAGTCCCTGCTTCTCTGTTATAAAGATAAATAAACCTTAACGATTTTACCAATTGTTCACTTGTATCTGAGAACCCTTTCGGACATGGAAGATTCGCAATTTGATGGCAAGAGGGTCTTTGTTCGAGTTGATTTTAATGTTAGCATAAACAACGGGGCAATAGGTGAGGATTATAGAATCCGAATGTCTCTTCCGACAATTGAGTATTTGGCAAAAAGGGGAGCCAAGGTCATACTGGCTTCGCATCTTGGAAGGCCTAAGGGACATGACCAGAAATATTCTATTGCTCCGGTAGCCAAACGGCTGACAGAGATCATCGGCAGATCAAGGCCACCAATACGCTTTGCAAGCGACTGTGTGGGTATAGAAATTGAGGAGCACATAAGCAAGATGAATAAAGGAGACATCCTGCTTCTAGAGAACCTGCGTTTCCACAATGAAGAGGAGTCAAACGACCCAGAGTTTAGCAAGAAGCTTGCTTCTCTTGCAGACATTTACGTCAATGATGCCTTTAGCACGTCTCATAGGAAGCATTCTTCGACTTATGGTGCCGCATGGATGTTTGATATCCGGCTCGCAGGCTTTAATCTGATAAAGGAAGTAAAGTACCTTTCAATGATAAGAGAAAACCCGATTAGGCCGTTTACCCTTGTATTAGGCGGAGTAAAGATAAAGGACAAAATCGGAGCGCTTGAGCATTTGTTGCCAAAGGCAGATAAGGTAATAGTAGGTGGTGCAGCGGCATATACTTTTCTCAAGGCAAAGGGCCTCAAGACTGGAAATTCGATTATAGATCAGGAGCACATACAATGGGTGGAAAAGGCGATTTCCACTTATGGCGACAAGATATTGCTGCCAACTGATCACGTTTGCGCCAATTCCCCAAATGATACCTCGGTCACAATGGTTAGCGGCGACATCCCAACTGGGATGTCTGGCTTTGATATTGGCAATGAAACAGTTGAACGCTATTCGGCAGAAGTGGGTACAAATGGGGGTGGTGCTATCTTTTGGAACGGCCCGATGGGTATGTTTGAGATAAAGGCTTTCTCAAACGGTACAATAAGCATCGCTAAGAGCATGGCTCTTGCATACTGGCGGGGAAGCAAGACCCTGATAGGTGGCGGCGATACGCTAGAAGCAATGAAGAGGGCTGGCGTAGCGGAGACCGAAGTGAGCCATGTATCAACAGGGGGCGGGGCAACTCTGCGTTACCTAGCAGGCGACGATATGCCGGGTCTAGTCATTCTAAACGACCACTGAGCTTTCCTTTCTGAACTGCATTACCTTTATGATTCAATCATGATAAATCTTATCAACAAGACCACGATGGATGCTTGGACACACTTTTTCTACTTTCTCTTATCAGAAGATGCCAGTTTTAGATTATATTGACTCTGACTGCCTTCATGTACGAAACGTCATCATTGGCAGCTCCAAGCATTATCATATATTGCCCTTGCTCGAGATTGTTTGCTGCGGTAAAAGTATATGAAATCTCTTTTGAACCTCCAGAGGAGACAGAGACAGATTCTTCGCTGAAAATACCAGTCGAATTACCAAGAGCCCCATTTGGCATGAAGGTTCCGGCAGCCATCATTTCACCACTGAAATCGCTTGAACCAGCTACTGTCACTTTGATCTCTGTGCTTTCACCCTTTGCAACTGCAACTTCGGCCGGCGTCAATACTGCAATTGGCACCTGCTTTGATGCATCTAGTTTTGCGATTTTGTTTTCTGTCCATTCGCTGAACCATAACTGATTCTCAGAATCTACTGCAAACTGCATAACATTTGCAATGCCGCATGTAGTTGCTTCTGGGGGACAAAGTGTCCAGGCTCTGTTTTGCGAAGGTACCCAATATTCGACCAGTGCAAGCTCTTCGGGATCAAAGCGAGCCATCTTGTTGCCTGTATGCTCGTTAAACCACAAAGAGCCGTTACCCCCTTTATCTATCCAATATGGAAGTGTATACGCGTTCGGAGGCGTGTTACTACCGCCATAGATCTTGGGTGATGCAATCGATGTTACAAATCTTGTTATATTGTCCATAGTAGGATCGTATTTGAAGAATGTGCTCGTGCCATGATCTGCCACCCAGACATTTCCATTATTGTCAAGCTCCATTCCCACAGGTGCGCCAAGATCCGCCGGGAGATCTACTATGCGGACAACTCTGTCAGTTTCAATATCATATTGGAGCAATTGCCCTTTCTTTTGTTGGAAAGCAAGGAGCGAAACCCACACGTCATTTTGCTCCTTATCAACTATTAGTCCGCCGGAAGTAATTAGATCCGAACTGATGCCGGAGAATCCCTCAAGCGGTAGCGAAATTTCACTAAAACCTTCTGAGGTTCCATTTTGGATCTTAGATACATTACCAAAAAAAACAGATTGAGAGTTTATTCCTATAAAGTACAAGTTGCCATTTGAGTCAAAGTCCATCATAGAAGGATATTTGGCTGGAACTTTGAACATATGAAAATCCTGTGTCGACTGGTCAAAACGCCAGATCGTATTGTTTTGGTCGGTGAACCAGACATTCCCGCCGCTGCCATCCAACTTTACCGTCCATGACATAGACCATGAAGGCACGGCTGTAAAGGGCTGCAAGCGAGTCGGCCATGACGGGATTTCGTATTCAGTGAATGTACCTGCAGCGCTATCATAGTTGCCAAGAAGGCCACGTTTTGTTGATACATACCAAACTTTTGCACCATCGATGGCAATGCCAACTGGCATTTCACATTCTGTAGGCAGAGCTACTTCAGTGATGTAAGCATTGGAATTCGGCGGCGTGCTATTTCCGCAGAATTGTTGCTCGAACCGCTGCTCCATCGCTTCATCATTTTGCATATTGGTTGCAGGATCACTGATTTCGGGGACATTGCGGGAAAACATGGAAATATAGACTGCGGCAACAGCCACAATGCCAATTATAGCATAACCAATGATCTTTTTTGACGACGGGCTTGCGATTTTTTTTCGTGACGGATCCGACAACGGCTAGAAAAATACCAGCTTTTCCACCTTATATCTCTTGTCAGAGCTATAGACAGAAATAACGATAGGATTATTAGCAGATTTGCTTGGTTACAGAAAAAGGAGAAGAGAGCCACAGGCAGCCGCTTCTAATAGGCTACCTGTCTGTATTGTTTGCCGCGGTTCTTTTTGGCTCCGTATTCAGCCTAGCAAAAGTTCCTCTTGATACTATAGACCCGCTTGCTCTAACAGCAATAGTCTATACTATCTCTGGGCTAGCGCTGATTCCATTTGCAAAGGCCTCATTCACGTTTGAAAGAAGGGAGGACTATTTCTATGTAGTAATCGTAACAATTCTTGGAGGAGTCTTGGCGCCGGTGCTTTTGATGTATGGCCTTCAGGTGACAGCTGCTTCCACTGCAGCCATATTGACGAATGGGGAAATCGTATTTACAATAGCAATTTCATCAATATTTTTTGGGGAAAAACCCCATGGTATGGTGGGGCTGTTTGCAGTAATTTTAGTAGTGATAGGTCTAGCAATAGCCACCACAGAAGACCTAAAAGCTTTAGAGAGCATCCTTGAATTGAACGTGGGTAATATCATGATACTGGCATCCATGTTCATGTGGGCAATAGACAATAATGTCAGCCGACGTCTCACATCAAGGGCAAGTCCTGCCAAGATAGCGATGGTTAAGTCACTTGCCGGCGGTCTTGTCCTGATTGCAATAGCTTTGGCACTTGGCAAAGGAAATATTATCATGGGGATCAAATTTGACATGTGGATCCTAATAGTAGGAATGTCAATTGCAGGGTTCGGCGGGGCGCTACTGTTGTTCCTCGAAGGCATAAAGAGAATTGGAACTGTAAGGACGATGTCAATGTTTTCATTGACTCCTATTTTTGGTATAGTGATCGCAGCACTGACACTTGGCGAATCTATAACTTTATTTCAAGGTATTGCGACAAGCCTGGTAATTGTAGGCATAATTCTGATCGGCCGATCTTAGAGGAGCTTCAGCTCAAATGTTACTTTGTCGATAAGCCCCGAAGGAGCAGGCCCTATTCCGATACAAGTAATTGTGCCTGAGGGTATCTGTGTCAAGCCACTATCCTGTACTTGCACGACAGGCAAGAACAGCTCCTCGGCTCGCTTTCTTACCTCCATCAATTCTTCCATATTCTTTACCTTCACTACTACCTTGGCCTGGCCGGCGGCAAACCATGAATTGAACCAGTTTCTTCTCGACGCCTTTACCTTTTCTGCGCCCATGACCGCAGCATGGGCAACCTGAGCGGCTATTTTGCCGGTTCCCATGTTGACGTCACGCCTGACAATAATAACTTGCTTAAAGTCCATATTTGATACTTGCTTGCTCATAGTTTAATTAAGAGACTGAAAAATACATTACTAGTCATTTGCCAGATGCCCGATTATGATGTGGTAATTGCAGGAGGAAGCATCTCCGGACTCCTTGCTGCCCGTGAAATAGCTGCTGGAGGCCTTTCTGTTGCAGTACTTGAGGAAGACGCGGAAATTGGCACTCCTGAGCACTGCGGTGGGCTTGTAAGCATTTCTGGCATACAGAACCTTGGCATCGTGCCAGATATCGACACAATAGAGAACAACAGAATAGCGCACGCCAAGATCCTTTCCCCTTCAAGCTGTTTTGAAATCAGCGCAGAAAGGCAAAAGGTCATCGTGCTGGACAGGCGCGCATTTGACAAGCAAATCGCATTTCAGGCGCAGAAGAAAGGCGCCGAGATAAGAGTAAAATGCTCAATGCGATCTTTTGGAAAAGAAGGATCTGAATATGCAGTCAAGACCTCCGAAGGAGACCTTTCATGCAATTTTTTTGTAGACGCAAGAGGCATAGCCTCAATAATTAGCAGAAACAGGGAGGGCGTTCTCCACTCGGCTCAATATGAAGTTTATGCGTCATGGATAGAAGCCGACACAATTGAGGTCGAGTTTAATAGCCAGCAATATCCAGGTTTTTTTGCATGGGTAATCCCTACCAGTCGAGGAAGAGGCAAAGTAGGCGTTGCAGGCAGGCGGATTAATGCCGCAAGCGCGCTCCAGACTTATATTGATGGCAAGGGAAAGCACTCGATCGTGCGCAAAGTGTACGCCCCGATATGGATTAATGGACCAGTGCGAAGTTTTGTTTCTGAGAGGACGATAACTGTGGGTGACGCAGCGGGTCAGAGCAAGCCTACAACTGCTGGAGGTATTTACACCTGTGGCATGGGAGGAGTGCTAGCAGGGCGGGCTCTTGTAAATGCAGCAGAGAAAAAGAATGATGAAAGACAGAAGCAGCTGTTGCTTAGGCAGTATGAAAGCAACTGGTTGTCCATATTCAAGCCCGAATTTGACAAGATGCTGCTTGCGCGCAGGCTCTTAGAGCGGATGGACAACAAGGCTATAGACGAATTGATTGCGGCGGTACCGGTAGAGATTGTTCAAGAGGCGTCTGTCAATGGCGACTTTGATTTTCACTCGACTGCGCTTGCTAGGATCCTGAGAGCCAGAGGCGCTGCCAGAATGGCCAAAGCGTTACTGGGCAACGAAATAAGGCGCTTGATCCCGGATAGCTAAGGAAGATATAAATTTCGTTACTCGTAAGAAGCAGCACTGATGTCCAAGCCGTTGCAGTTGCCAGTCTGCAGTTCATGTGGCAGGCCAATTATGCCTAATGACGAGTGCGTTAAGTATTACTGTGCAAATTGTGGATATGTTCTCATGTGGCGATGCGAGAGCTGCCGCGAGTTCGCAAGACCCTATAAATGCGTAGGCTGCGGTTTTGAGGGACCATAGCCATGGCGCGACTGGTAGTTAGGATTAGAATACTTCCAGCTGAGGCTGAGTCCGACCTTGAAAATGTTGTCGAGTCGATAAAGAAATCCATGCCACAGGGAATGGAGATGAAAAGCAGCTCAATGGAGCCAATTGCGTTTGGGCTGAAAGCAATTGTCGGCGACTTTTTGCTGGATGACGCCGAGGGACAAATGGACAAGCTAGAAGAAGCTATCAAAAGTGTCCAAGGAGTAGGCGAGATAGAAGTAACGAATATCAGCAGGCAGTCAGTAAGAATAAAGTAAGATAATATCAGTATTAATAGCGGAGGCCCCCGAGGATTGAAAAAGATGCGCGCTGGAAGCGACGAATCGTCCCCCATCCAGCTTAGAGTAGCTGAAGCCAAGCACCGCGATGTGGGCAAAAGGCGAGCCAGAATGCACTCACGCCATATGGAGTACCTAGGAATACAAGCTGGAGAAGTTATCGAGATCTCGGGGAAGCGCAGTACAGCGGTGACTGCTTGGCCGGCCGACGAGGAAGAAAAGGAAATAGACATTATCAGGATAGATGGCCAGACAAGGAAGAACGCCGGTGCAGGACTCAGTGACCTTTTAAATGTCAAAAAGATAGATTGCAAGCAAGCAAAGAGCGTCACCTTGATGCCGTTAGGCAATAGCAATATCACAGTTGACAAGGAGTTTTGTGATTTTGTCAAGAATAGGCTCAAAGGCTATCCTCTCAATGAGGGTGACGAAATTTCAGTAGTGATTTTGGGCAACCAAATGGACTTTAATGTTCAAAGAGTAATACCGAAGGTCATTTCGAGAATTGAGCAGTCAACAAGGCTCACTATAATGGCGGAGATCACAAGTGACAGAAAGCCACGAGTAACATACGAAGAGATAGGCGGAATGAAAGAACAGATAAAAAGACTGCGGGAAATCGTCGAGCTCCCTATGCGCCATCCCGAGGTCTTTGCGAGGCTCGGGATAGAGCCTCATAGTGGCATCTTGATGTACGGATCACCAGGTTGTGGCAAGACACTTATAGCAAAGGCATTGGCCTCAGAGTCCGAGGCGAACTTTTTCATAATCAATGGACCGGAAATCATGAACAAGTATTATGGCGAAACTGAGGCAAGATTACGAGACATTTTCAAAGAGGCTCGTGAGTCTGCCCCCAGCATAATATTTATCGATGAAATTGACGCTATTGCTCCAAAAAGAGAAGAGGCATTTGGTGACGTTGAAAAGCGCGTGGTGGCGCAGCTGCTAGCGTTGATGGACGGCATGTCCGACCGCGGCCAAGTTATTGTGCTTGGGGCAACTAATAGGTCAGAAAGCCTAGACCCAGCATTAAGGCGGCCTGGCAGGTTTGACAGGGAAATCGAAATAGACGTGCCAAACGTAGAAGGCAGACTTGAGATATTGCAGATTCACACTCGTGGCATGCCGCTATCAGAAGACATCGACTTGCAAGAACTTGCGGCTAGACTTCACGGATACACAGGCGCAGACATTAAGGCACTCTGTAGAGAAGCCGCCATGAAGGCTCTAAGGCGTTGCCTTCCTGAGATCGAATTAGAGGGTGAGAGGATCTCGCCAGAGATCCTTGAGAGCATGATGATAACTGATGGCGACTTTAAGGAAGGGATGAAAGAAATCATTCCAACTGCAATGAGGGAATTTTATGTAGAAGTTGCAGGCATTAAATGGGACGATGTCGGCGGCTTATATGAAGCAAAGCGGACTCTGCACGACAACCTCATAACGGGAATTAAAGAGCCAGAACAGTTCGTCAAGATGGGCATTAGACCATCGAGAGGAGCATTGCTCTACGGTCCTCCCGGCACAGGAAAGAGCCTCCTTGCTAAAGCCCTAGCCACAGAGAGCAATGCCAACATTATCGTAGTGAGGGGACCTGAAGTTCTCAGCAAATGGGTTGGCGAGTCTGAGAAGGCCATACGGGAAATCTTTAGAAAGGCTAAGACTTCATCACCTTGCATCGTTGTGTTTGATGAGCTCGATTCGCTTGCAAGGCCACGGGCGCATGAAGATGATATATTAGGCAATGAGCGGGTTCTCAGTCAGATACTGACGGAAATGGATGATGCAGGAAGTGCTGGAGTGATAGTAGTTGGCATTACAAACAGGCCAGATCTAATAGACACTTCCTTGTTGCGACCTGGCAGGCTCGACCAGATAGTCTATGTGGGACCACCTGATGAAAAGGCAAGGCTTGAAATACTGAGGATAACCTCACAGTCTATGCCCCTTGCAGCCGACATAGACTTGGAAAGCATAGCCCAGTCCACAAAGAACTTTAGCGGAGCAGACTTGGTTGCTCTTTGTAGAGAAGCTGGTGTCCTCGCTCTTCAGAGAGGGTCTGATGTCATCTCTAGTGCAAACTTTGCCAACGCGATAAGACTCGTACGTCCATCAATTACAAAGGATGTCGAGGAGTGGTACGAATCAATGAAGAAAAACATTACATATGCCATGCCTAAGCCCATAGACAGGATCTTTTACGGCTAATTATAACACATGCATGTTCTGAACGGGCTCCTTTGGGAGCTATTGTTGCCTTCATTTGTCAACATTTCTATCTTGCTTTGAGGACTGCAATCAAATGATAAGGAGACTGCGGCGGTTGCTTTGCTTTGATATAGCATGCAAAATGTTGTCAGAGACGCGTGAGTAAAATAAGAAACAGTTCGTTGCTGCAGGTTTTTCCTATTTTAAAAGCGATTTTTTCTCTGTAAAAAAATTACGAGATATTTTGCCTAGCTGGCTAGCAGCCATGCTGTTTGGAAAATCCACTGTATCAAAAAGCAATATAAAGAGAAAGATTTGACATCATATATATTATTTCTTGAAAATAAAAACAAATCTAAAAACAAAGGGCCTAGGACTGCTCGATTGGTTGTTTGCTCCTCTTTGATGAAGAGACTATTGATAAAAACGAATTTTTACGAGCGATGGCCGCCGTTGTAATACTAGCTGAATGCGATGACTGATACTCTCTCCGTAGTTTTTCAGGTGTTTGGTTTTTGTTTGATAAGGATTTCGACATCCGAAATCCTTATCTATCTTAATGCATTTATTTTGACTTCGCGCGTTGTTAGCACACTTCAAGGGTGAATAATAATGAAATATCCAATTCGAAACCTCGTATATGAGAAGATTAGCCAAGCAGGCACGATGACGGATACCGACCTCATGAACGCGCTCCAAAAGGAGGGTCTCACACTTACAGACTCTGACTTTAATAAGACTCTGATGGACCTTGAAATATACGGCCTTGTTAGGGTTTCCTGGCTAACTAAGGATAAGCGCAGAATTGAGTTGGTGGCAGATTCCAGAACTCCCTCCTAACTGACAACAGGAAAGAGAAGAAGAAAAGAAAATGGTGGCATTAGTGGATAGTAGAATAAGGCATCAAGTGCTAACGCGATAAATATCACGACAAGATAGGGTGCAGTGACCTTGTATGCTTTCCATGCAAATTCGGGTGTGGGGTTCTTTGTCAGCTTGTAGTGATAGGCTAGCATCAATGATCCTGAAATTGCTGCAACTGCGGTGTATAACATGCCAAGTCCAAAGAATGCCAGAGCCACTGAATATGGCAGCAGAATTGCGGTATTGATCAGGATATAACTTGCTGTTCTCTTATTTCCAATCAACACAGGTAGCATCGGAACGCGTACACTGGCGTACTCTTCCCTTGCCCTTATTGCAAGGCACCAAAAATGGGGAGGCGTCCACATGAAAACGAGCCACCCTACCAAAAAGCCCAACAGATCAATCGTTCCGGTCGCAGTGGCCCAGCCGGCCATAGAAGCGGCGCTTCCTGCAAAACCTCCAATGACGATATTTGAAGCGTTTTTACGCTTGAGCCATGCTGTATATATTATGACGTAAATAAAGATCCCAATAGCAATCATTCCGGTGGCAACTGGATTGAGAGTAAAAAATGCAATAACAATCGAGAGCGTGCACAGAGTAAACCCATATGCAAATACTCT
>DASUUX010000194.1:0-6486 GCA_036373855.1 Nitrososphaera sp. | reverse complement strand
CCTGACTTTACCGACCCAATTACTGGAACTTACCATGTGATCGGTAACTTGTTTGAAACAAGTGGTGAATATACGATTAGAGTGGAAGCCGTAGCAATAGGCAGCACACCGCCGACTGAAAGGATAGTAGATGAATTTAGGATACAGGTGACGCCATAACCACCACCATCATCATCCCTACCATCATCACCAACCACTCCGTGACCGATAGAGGCATCGGGAAGACGCCTCATCTTCCCAAACACTAGTGAAAGCATATGCATATGCTCTTTGCAGATACCCGCATGTACCATTCATTTTAGGAAACTGGAATAGTCGTTTGCAAACTTAATGAAAGAAAGAATGCGACTGTGTTTGCCTGTCGTTTCTTTGACTGCATTTGTGATCCGCTGAGCAGGACCTCATACCTTGTTATCCTGTAGAGGTCAAGTAATGCATCAATTAACATATCGGTCATACCCATCTGTTTCATTCCTTATCCTGCAGCATCCCCTGTAATATCGACGTAAGTTATCCTTCTATTCAATATTTGAGAGAGGATAATATCTGCTACCTCATAACATGACAGGGCTTCGGGCCCGGTCAAAGTAAATCCCTTGTAATCTGCGCTGGTATTTTCTTTAATGCATCGTGGGGGGGGAGCGCAGAATAGAAGTAATAACAAATGATCCATGGCTGCAATGCAGTGTCTTTCACAGTATTTCTGACTATATTTAAATTAGAGGCTAATTTACTATCTTGACAGCTATGACGGAACGACTCTTTCTTGGCAATACAACCACAGTTGTTGCAAGGGTTATCTTTGTCCCCTTTCTAATAGTAGTATCTTTATCAGCCACCTTTGCTAGTGTTCAGCTTGCATACGGTCATCACGTGATTGAGCAAATTGAGGTTGCTAACAGACCATTACGAATGTCTATCGCAGGCGATATGCTTTATGTTGCAAACATTGGCGCTCCATCGGTCTCGATCATCAATACCACCACAGATCAAACAGTACAAACAATTAATGTGACTGGAGGGGTGTCGACGCTTTATGCAATACCTGAACTAGGTAAGCTATATGTCTCAATATTTGAAGGCGGGAGAGTTGAAGTATATGATTTAGAAACATATGATTTTATCAAGAATATAACTCTGCCTGGAAGCACTGTTGACTTCTGGTATAACCCTATTGACAACTATGAGGAGCATGTTACTTTTCTCACTGGAGGTAGTTCTATGGACTATGATCCAACTACTGGCATTTTGTATGTCGCAGTCTATAACCATGACCATATAGAAGTTATTGATACAAGAACTGACACCGCAATCAAAACCATCGACGTTCCTGCACGTCCCTATACAGTCAGGGTAGATCCAGAAGCCAAAATGGTTCTTGTTACAAGCTTGGCAGGGAATAGATTGTCATTTATTTCTACAGATACAAACGAAGTCATAGGCGGTATCATTACAGGCACCGGTCCATGGGGACTTGATATAGATACCTCTAATCACATAGCATATGTCACCCACAGGGGTGTCCATTATATTGCAGCAGTCGACCTTGCAACGAGGCAAGTAATTGCAAAAATTCCAGTAACTGATGATGCTCAGGCAATAACCGTGGATCCTAGTGAGCACAAAGTATACTTCTCTTTTTTGGACAAACAAGACATTGTCAAGGTAAATGGTGAAACAAATGAAGTCGAGACGGTAATAGAAATGGACGCAGTTCCGTGGGACTTGGTTGCAGATCCTCTTACGCACAGAGTCTATGCATCAACCAAATTTGGCGACTACGTGATAGCAATAGGTCCTGAATCTATATCTACAAGCTTTCCTGTTGTCACGCTGAGTAATCCAGCAGCTGTTCTTGGGGTAATAAGAGCACACGCACAGGATGTGGTGGTTTCAGAACCTATTATGGATATAGCGATGAGGACACTGTCTATGGCGGTAAGCACTGAGGATGGCGGAGAGCTGACGCTGGTGCTGCCCAGGTATATGATAGATTCACGTCAAGAAAACAGCGATACCCAATTCCAAGTCACAATAGATGGAAACTCGGCTGAATATGAAGAAGGAGAACTCATTATTTCTGCTGAAGATGGCTCTGAATCTAGACAGATAACGGTATTTATTCCAGCAGGTTCAACAAGGCTGGATGTTCTAGGAACACAGGTATTACCAAATTTGGAGCGCTGACAGTAATAATAGTAGTAGTGTATCGCTGAGCATAGCAACACAGCTTCAATCATAATGCGCATAAATAGTGTTATAGATTCATCCATCATCAGCAAGCCAGTGGGGGGAGGCATAAATGAAGTATCACGAAATCAAACGAGCAGAGCTATGCACTTTATTTGGCAATTGCAGCTACAATGCTGATTCTATTTCGACTTGATAGCTCTTCATGTGCCACTCTCGTTTTTTTACTGTCTAGTTAGCATGCCGTCCTACTACAAAATATTCGCATCTATGAGCAAAATATGCGGTGGCGTTGGCGTTATCAATATAATACAAGAAATAATATCATATCGCAATGCACTGCATTGCACAATATTCCTAATCTTTATCCTTCTGTTCCCTCCTTCAAAGAGAAGGACATGGCGCTAGATACGAGAGAGGAAACAACAACAACCAATATGGACTTGCACACGCTAAAGCAGTTACCAAGAATGTACGAGGCCAGCATACCTATAAGAGAGATTTGTGAGCAACTAGGCATTAATGAGAAAACAGCAAGAGCACTCCTCAAACTCCTTCATTACAGATTTGACGAATAGGAGCGTGTGCATATCCTACATGCAAATGGCGACGCTGAATAAGCCAATTAGAGAAGCAGTTCCTCATATCTTTAAGAGGCCATTACTGTCTGTAAGACCATCTGATTCTTTGCTTCAAGTTGGAACATTTCTTGCGCTGGGACCTCAAATCTATGTTGATGGACTGGTGGTTCTTAATGACAACAATGGGGCTGCAGGCACTATAGGAGGACGGCACATTGCTGAATACATATTATATCATCAGAAGTCAGACTGGCCAGCAGCATCAGCATCCGACATTATGACTCGATTTGATTCAACGGTAGAAGCGGATCATTCTTTAACTGTAGCACTAGACATCTTCGCCAAGACAGAATTTGCATTTGTGCCTGTAACGATCGATAATAGGGTGGTAACTTCTTTGTCTGTGCGTGATCTTTTGAAGATTATTCCTGCTTTGAGGTTAGACACGCCAATAAGAGAACTGTCCTCATCTCTAATTGCAATTGACGGCAAAACCAGCATTGGTAATGCATTAGAAATAATGCTTGAGCAGGGCGTCAGAAGTTTAGCTGTCAGAGAAGCAGAGGGAAATACTGGCGCTAAGACTGCTGCTGCTGCTGCTGCTGCTGCTGCGCCCTCTATATTAAATGACAGAAAGATACTTGAATTTCTCATAAGCCATGATGGCAGACAAGCATTGATTTCCAAGGGGGTTATGCAACTTTTTGAAATTGAAGTGAATACCCTTGACTTACAAGAACCCATAGTCGTCGATCCAGGCACCTCTGCAAGCACCGCTGCCGGCTTATTTGACGTCAGTGTGCCCTTCCTGCTATTAGATCAACAAAACTCGATTTTGACGCCTTGGGACGTTGTAATGAAAGGCCTGAAGAAGGTAAAAGGACAGCAATAGCAGGTGACTACGCCTAGAATCACTCTTGCCTCATAAGGCACTGCAATGCACAAGATACTAATGCGCCTGTTATACCTATGACCTAGATCTACGGATCATATGCGAGCAAGACAGATTTTGGTACCCTATGATGGCTCAAAGCCGTCTGAAAAAGCCCTAAGAGAAGCCATAAGGCTGGCCAAGTATTTCCAAGGAAATGTCCAGCTCCTACTACTTAACGTAGTCCTAGAGATCATGGTGCCAGCTGTCATGTTGGAATCCCGTTATCGTTCAAGGATAACTGGAGAACGAATAACTTCTGCTCAAATGGCAAAGGAGCTTTGCCAGCAGCTAAAAGAATCAGCTTCAAAGATGCTTGATGACAAGAAACAGGAACTAATGGAGGGTCAGGCCCGCGATCCCAACATAGCGACAAAAGTGTTACTTAGTCAGCCGGTTGAGAAGGCAATCGAGTATGCTGACGAAGAAAAAGTGGATATGATAGCAATTGGCAGTATAGGCGTTAGCGGAATCTCCGGGCTCAAGGCACGGGGCAGCGTCTCACCAGGCATAGTAGAAAGGACCAAACGCCCTGTGTTGGTAGTGCACTAGCTAATACTAACATTAGCCCACACAAGATGGATGGTGATCTCAGTACATGCAAGAAGAAGAAAAAAGAGCTCTGCCTGATGGCAGAAAACACATTAATAATAATAATAAAAAAGATAATCATGTTCGACAAGCGCTCTACTGCTTGCAGGCTTTTTGCTACTACTTCTTGTCATTCTACTGCTGTATCTTTCCTCTCGATAGTGCCTGTAATACCGACAGCGCCATACCGGGTCTCCTTGAAGGTGAGAGAAAGACTGCAAGGTCCGTAATCGTTACTATGCCCAGGAGCTTGCCTTGGTCATCGATTATCAGAAGCTTATGTATCTGGTTTTCTATCATAGCCTTCGCCGCATCTTCCACGCTTGCGCCGCGTCCTACTGTGATAAGAGGCCGAGAAGCTAGACCTTCAAGTTCGACATTTAAGAGCTGTTGCCTAAGTCCAGCCCATCTCGCAATATCGCTGTGAGTGACGATCCCAAATGGCCGACCCCCTTTTGTCACTATGACGCTTCCGATCTCTTTTTCAGCCATCAAAGCAGCTGCCTCGCGTACTGTCTTTGAGCAGTCTAGTGTGATTACAATTGGCATCATTATCTTTTCAACTCTTGTAGTACTCTGCTCGATTACGACTTCCAGAGCATCATTCTTTACCAAATTATCCACAATTTTTTGAACCTCATTTGCATCCATGTCAACCTGCTGAGCTATTGCCTCAACGGAAAGGTCGGAATAGCGATAGAGGTTGGCTATTATGCTCCTTTCCCTTTCAGCCTGCCTGTTTGCTGTGGTACTAGAATGTTTAAGCATCGTATCTGCCTCCTTTGACATGCCGAATAGACAGCCGATAGAGCTTATTATCTACAAAGGGTACAGTGCATGGCTGTGCAAACATAATGAAGGTTAAGAATTTAATTCATGAGTATTTTTGCATAATGGGAGAAAAATCTGTCTTGTTGACCGAGCAGAGACAAAAGATGCTTGCCGAGCTTGAAAGAAATGGTGTCAAATCCATAAAGCATGATGAGTTTGAAGATGATGCTGTTCTTGAGAAACTGATGTACGCTTTAAAAGAAAATAGGGATGCTAATGATGATATGCAACCGGCAATAAAACGTCAATGATGATGAGGATGATTATGTCCTTGACCAATATAGATCATCAGTTGTTGATTACATATACAGAAAGACTATTGCATCTGTACTGTTCTTTACGTGCTTTCCATGGACGGTCCTATGGTGGCCACCTTACTACTACTACTACTATCGTAGATATAGTAGTAGTAAGTGATTTGTGAAAAAGTCCAGTCATTGAAATGGGCGCCTCATAGGTCAATCGTTGGTACATTCAATCAATACTCTAGCCATGGAACTGGCTAGGTTAACGGTAAAAAACAAAATAGGCCCAGTCATAACAGCTATAACAGTAGTAATAACAAGCCCCTTGCTATATAGTCGCCTGGAGAGAGATATCTCTACCTTCTAAAGAAAGTCTCGGCGTCAAGACTTCAAAGAAACCGATGTTATAAGCCTCATGCCGTTGCCTCTGTGATAACTATCTGCTATCAAATCTTATGATTTAACCTAAATTCTATGGATCGCATGCCATATAACGATAAAGACAGAGAGAGAGACGCAATAGTAGCGCTGCAGGAGGTTAGTTCACTGTATTGCAGTGTACTCTTTTATATTTCATATTAGAATACTGTTAATTGCATCTAATAATAATCATGTTGAAAAGAGGCGGAAAAGAAAAAGAAGAGCCAGGCCTTAGGCGCAATGTCAATCTCTTCCAAGCCGTGATGTTCGGCATCGGACTGATACTAGGTGCCGGGATTTACGTGCTCATAGGAGATGTAGCAGGCATAGCAGGGAATGCAATGTGGATAGCTTTCATAATCGCCACAGTAATTGCTATATGTACTGGACTTAGCTACGCTGAGCTTTCTTCGATGTTTCCCAAGAGCGCTGCAGCATACGTGTATATCAAGAACGCCTTTGGCAACAATGCGGCTGCGTTCATAGCAGGGTGGCTTATAATATTCGTTGCGTTAGTTTCGGCGGGTGCAGTAGCCATAGGCTTCTCAGGATACTTCTCAAGCCTCTTTCCACAGTTTGATCCATTGGTCTCGGCTGCTGCGTTGGTTCTGATCCTGTCGATAGTGAATTTCGTTGGCATAAGACAATCGTTATGGATGAATACCACGTTTGTTTTCATAGAGCTGGCAGGCCTTGC
>DASUUX010000193.1:0-72122 GCA_036373855.1 Nitrososphaera sp. | reverse complement strand
GGTAGGAATATACCAAATTGAATCCTCTCCGGAGGGTTACACCATTAGAATATGGGAATGGAAGGGTGAAACTATTCCATTTGAAACAACAACTAACTAACTCTAATGGGAAATGAAAATAACTGGGTTATTTTCTTTTCTTATTTACTTTAGTATGTCATGCTATGAAGAATCTGCTGAAACAGAAGACACAGAAATGTCAAATTGTTCTTCCAAGTGCCGCTTATATTACAGCGCTGTAATGAACGTAAAGAAACATTGAGTCCATTTTTTGAACGTTTTTTTAAAAAAAGCGGGCCCAGAGGGACTCGAACCCTCGACCAACTGCTCCGCAGGCAGCCATTCTATCCAAGCTGAACTATGGGCCCAGCATTTCTTTCTGTCTCTAACAACCAAGATGCCGACTACGACAACGACAGTCGTAACAGCAACATTTCCTTCTTCCATATACCTCAATTAAAACCTAGGTGCACATAGACACACAATTAGCCGGCTGCTTTAATAGCCGCGTCAGCATTAACGCTCTGTTCAAGCGACCTTGAGATCATTTCTGAGGATTTTTCATATTCGCTCTGATCCGATGTAGTAAGGTAGTTGCGGAAATGTTGATAGCTTTGCCGTTCTAATTCGATGGCGCTGACAAGATAGTCATGCGCTGACTTGTATTTTTCAGGAGTGTTCAAAGTCTTGGCCCTTTCTATCAGCTCGTCATACCTGGGCAGGTACTGGTCAATAACTTGGATCATTGTATTGTTGTCTCTTGGCAACCACCTGTCCTCTTCTGCAGTATACTGTTGTGTTAATGCGTTTGTATCAATCACTATTTTTTCAAATGCTCGTTTGAAGTCATTATTCCGTGAAGCTTCTACTTGGAGGAATACCATAAAGCCTATTAGTGCACCAATAACTGCAATACCTCCAAAGGTAATTAACCGTGTCGACTGCTTTCTGCTTCTTGGCAATGTTTTTCTCCCTCTATCTCTCTCATTGTCTGTCTTGCAAGAATACGATGCCAAAGAACAAAATAAATACTCTATGTCGTGTGAAAAATTTTCTTTTTGTTATTATCGCATTTCCAAGAGCGCAATTCTGTCTGTTTTGCCGCTTTTTTTCGGTGTGGCAAGCATTTTGACAAAGTCTATGTCTGTGCCATCCCAGTCGAAATAATCAAGAGTGTGACGGCCGCAAAATACAAGCGTAGTCCCTTCTTCATCCCACTGCATGGTGCAGCCGCATGGTAGATCTCGGTCTGCCATTCGTATGCTAGTGTATTATCTAATTTAACAGTTGTCGATAGGTCTTCTTGCGCTACCACAGAAATCGTAATCTTCTTGGTGGGAAGGGTTTGCAATTGTATTTGCAAAGTCAAAGAAAAAGCCAACCAATCGCGCAAATGGGAAAAAGAGTAGGTGAGGCAAATGATTAGCATGAGAAGATGAAGAAGAAGATGAAGAAGAAGATGAAGAAATACAAAAGAATGCAAAAGCTTGACGTGTAGCCGCCAAATAAGGACCCAACAGAGAGCGAGAAGTAATGATTAAGCTTGGCAACAAAGCTACTTTACAAACAAGTATTAAATGGGACTAAGCTAATCGAGACACATAGAGATTGGGAGACACGGAACAGAAGGAAGAGGACCAGCAGAAGGAGAAACTGGAGGAGGAATCAGGCCCAGCAGACACAAGAAGGCAAATTTCACAGCCTCCACTTAACTTGCTCTTCAATCCGTCACTCCTTATCAGAAAAGATGTCTGGAACATAGATATTGCGCGGTTGCTGGAAATGTTCCTACAATTGCTCAACGCAACAGGTAATAAGGACCTCCGCATTTGCGGATTAGCTGCAGTCTCTTCTTCCATGATCTATCGGCTAAAAGTGGAAAGCATTTTTGTACTCGAGAAAATAGCGATGCAGAAGAGAGGCCTTAACGACCCAGCCAACGACCAGCAGCAGCAGCAGCTACCTATACCCCAGCTAAACCCAATCGAGCTACCATTCAGAATTGAACCAACATATCCAGTCTCGGTGGAAGACTTACTCCAGATGCTAGAAAATATGATAATGGAGCTTGCAAACCCTCGCTCGAAAAGAAAGAAACAAGAATTCGAGCTTGAGCCGGTTCAGACTTTTAATTTTGATCAATATCTTATCAAGTTCGAGAAGATAATCCAAGATTACGAAGACATGATCTATGACATTGTGGCTGCAGACGGTATGCTTATGTTCAAGACGTTGGTTAATAAGATGGAGCCAGTTGAAATGGCAAGGTGTTTTATAGCCATGCTCTACCTCGCAACGAAGCGCAAGATCAAGCTTGATCACCTACAAGAAGATTCAGACGACATTAAGATGACTCTCACTCAGCCTTAACAAACGACAAAAATAGTAACAACAATAATAACAACAATAGCAGAGCAATAAAGTAATAAATCGATTCTTTAGATTATTGAGACACAGAGACGCACACACCTTGCGCGAACCTCGCCTTCCAGAAGATGAAATTGCCGCTAGAATAGAAGCGGCTTTATACTCTGCAGGTAGGCCTCTGTCACTTGATGAACTCATAAGAGCATCGGGTACCAACTCGAGGGAAAAGACGCATCGAGTAGTCAACGACCTTGCAAAGAAAGTCAACTCAAGCTTTAAAGCAATCGAGATTGCTCAACTTGAAGACGGCAAGTATGTATTCCAGCTAAGGTCACAATACACGCCGCTTGTGCGCAAATTCGCGCAGCATCCTTTACTTCCATCAGGTGCACTAAAGACACTCTCTTACGTTGCATACGAGCAGCCAGTGACTTCAAAGAGGCTGGTGCAGATAAGAGGCAGCCAGGTGTATTCTCACATCAAGGTTCTTGAGCAGCTCCAGTTCGTAGAGCATGAAAACCTTGGTCGGCTTAAAGTGTACCGAACGACGCCTAAGTTCCAGAACTACTTTGGCATAACAGACATCAATGCCGTAAAAAGCAAGCTAGTGACTGCCATCACCAACACCACCCGAAGCAGCACCATCACAACAACAAGAACAAAAGCAAGCAAGCAGCCACAGCAGCAGCAGCAGCACTCAACCACTAAACATATCCCGTCGCCTCCTGCTGCAGCCAGCGGGGACGCCACAGAGGGCGCAAGCCAGCCTCAGCTACCAGAAAAGACTTAATTAGAGCAGAGAAAATTACCTACTGCACACTGCTATGCGAAAATCAATAGAAAATCTCGCTGGACGCAAGCTAACTGGTGGACGCAAGGTTGCCATGAGAGGAAGACGTAAGTTTGAGATTGACAGATATCCAAATGAAGCAGTCGTCGGCCCCGCCCGAATCGTTACCCGAAGGACGAGGGGCAACAATAACAACAAAGTCGCTTTCAAGACTGCCGAGTTTGCCAACGTAATTGATCACGAGAACAAGAAGATAACCAAATCCAAGATCTTGAGGGTTACTAAGAATCCAGCAAACAGAGATTATGAAAGAAGGGGCGTAATCAGCAGGGGCGCCATTATTGAGATCGAAAACGGGTCAGCCAGGGTTGTGTCAAGGCCAGGGCAAGACGGAGTGGTTAACGCCATTCTGATCAAGGGAACAACGACAACGACAACGACAAAGCCTTAGTAATGTTATAGTAACCGTTAAGAGCAAACAAGGGTTTCTTTTCTTTGTGGACTTATCATGGGATGGTCCGGATCCAAAAGACAGAACTGCCTGCCCATATCCGGTGGAGTTTTATTGCAAGCCTTCCCCTGCCGAGTCGCTAAACTCACTTGAATCCGGTCGGCTCTTCCTTCAGGTCGATTTGGGGGCAGGTGTAAGGTCAGTTGCAGGCCGTCTCGTTAACAACGCCAAGTCGGAAAACCTTGACAAGTTGGAGCACGGAGCCAGCAAGATAAAGCGGCAGACATCGCTCTCCACCACATTCGTGCAGGACAGCCAACATCCTAACAGATGGGTAGGCGAGCTGAGCATCCCGGCCAGCTGGCTAGAAGGCGGTACAAGAACTCATGAGAGGACAGGTGCGGCTAGCCCCAAGAGTGGTAGTAATTTCTATAGCCTTGAGATAACATACACACTTGACAATAGCAACAGCTGCACCGCGCGTTTTTCCTCGGAGGATGCATTTCACTGGCAAGCAAGGTCCAAATGAACTCTATAGTGGGCGCGCATATATACGCAAGCAATATATTTTTTATAATTTCATAAAACATAGAGGATCGAGAAACTCTCTTGAAAGACTACGAACACGTCGTGCTTTGGCTTGACTACTTTAACAAGAACCTCAAGAGGCGGCAAGGCAGGAAGGTAAAGCGTGATCAGGCAGTCTTTGATCCTACTGTTCAGGAATTAGTCGAGGCTACCAGAGAGGCAGGATTCCAATTATCGGATCAAGAGGTAAACAGCGATGCAAGGTTCCCTCGCAGATCATTTGTCAAGTCTGGCTATGTAATGGTGGCAAAAAAGGAAGATATCAAAAAGTCTCAGATAATTGACGCAGTAGCCAACAAATTGCTGCGAAGGAGCTTGCAAAAATCTAGCAAGAAATAGACAATTTGGTATAGTACAAGTGTTTGGGTGTGTCTCTGCATGTGTGTATGTGTGCTTGTTTTTTCCTCTCAGCTAGTGATACTGCAGAAAGGGTTATTATTGCTTATAGAAAATAACAATAATAATATCTGGCGCACATGCCTATGATAAAAGTAATCAACTTATGCCTATTATTACTCAGACAGACGAAGTAGGAGAAATCATACATCTTGCAAAAAGTGGTAGGCTAATAGTGAAACTTAACGCTGCTGGTGCTGAAAGAGTCAAGGCGGGAGAGTTCCTGATCGATGGATCGGGCAGAAGGGTCGGCAGGGTGGCGGAGTTGTTAGGTCCAGTGAAGTCGCCATATGCGTCTGTTATAACAATGACAGATAAGACAAGCAGGCTTGTCGGATCCAAAGTTTTTGGTGGAGGTTTTGCTAAAAAACATCGTGACCGGAGCAGGGGCTTTGACCGCTCCCGTTCGAGACAGGTAAAAAATAGGAGAAAAAGTTCTACATAGTAGCATGCGTTGAAGGAACGCTGAGGCAAAAGGCTTTTTTAGATTTACATCTATAACCTCTTTCTGCACTTGCGGTTTGAGTACGTAAACCCTATGGCTGGGCTTGCAATGTTCATCATTGGACTTTTCTTGATAGTATTTGGCTATTTTGAATATGGGATAACGCCTGTAGTAGTCGGCCTCGTCCTAGTTGTCTACTATAGGAAATACCTGTGGCAGATTCTGGGAATCTCGCAGCCCTAGCTAACTAACCATCTCGATAGCTGTTGGAAGCACTTCTGCTCCCATTAGGAGGCCTAGCTTGCCGCGCTTGGCACAGTTTTCAGTGAACCTTGTGCTTCCATCCTGCTTTACTCTGCTACCCGAAACCATTAGAGGAACTGGGTCATCGCTGTGCCCCTTCTTTACACATGGGGTAGAATGGTCACCAGAAACTATTATGGTTGCGTCCATCTTGTTCAATTCCTGCATTAGTGTACCAAAGAAACGTCTGTCAATATCTTCGATGTTCTTCTTTTTCCCCCTTGCGTCACCGTCGTGGCCAAACTCGTCTGGTCCCTTGATGTGGACATAAATTGCATTGACAGACTTGAGGCTATCTGCAGCAACTTTTGCTTTTTTCTCATAGTCAATGGTGTCACCTGCTTGGAACATCTTTATTCCCAACACCTTGGAAATTCCGATCTCGACTGGCATATCGACAATTCCTCCTATAGTCATGTTATACTTTTTGTTGATCGGTTCGACGTTTGGATACCTGTTGCCAGAATCACGCGCGAGAATGCAGTTCATAGGCTTTTTGCCAGCTGTTATTCTTGCTCTGTTGACTGGGTGATCCCTTAGAAGCTGCACGACTTGAGTAGTAAATTCATTTAGCATTTTTGCAGAGACCTTGGCCGATTCTGTGTCTTCCTGCGCCTCAGATTCCTGTATGTATATGTCCTGAGCGGCGACTGCCTTGGCTATTCCCATGCCGTCTACTTTGTCATAAGCAGGATCGGTATTCGTGATCTTGTCTGATAATTTCATCTTGGCATGTCTGAACCTTATGACGACTCTGTGCGCAATAGTGGGCTCCAAGATCACAGAACCATCCTTGTCGCTGAACTTGATGTTGTCGCTCAGCGTCTTACACACAGACTTTGCCTCTTTGATGCTAATGACTCTGCCTGCACGCCTGTCTACTACTTTCAAATTGTCATCCACTGTTGCAAAGTTGCCTCGCAGCGCAAGGTCGCCATCGCGGAAATCAATGTTGCAACCTATTGACTCGATGACTCCACGGCCGACGTAGCTACCATCTTTAAAGCTATAGCCTAGCATGTTGAAAACTGCAATATCAGACTGGGGTGCTATTCCCTTGCCTACGCTGATAACTCTCCCCATTGCGCCATTTCTTGCCAGCGAGTCAAGATTAGGAGTATATGCCGCTTCAAGAGGCGTTAGATCATTCAAAGAGGGGTGAGGGAGATCTCCAATGCCATCAAGCAAAACATACACCAACCTGATATCCTTCATATAGCGACGAAAGAATGCCTGATCAATTTAATTTTTTGTGCGTGTGTCTTTGTAATAAGCAAAATATTTTCTCAGCACTTTAATGTATGGCTGAACTAATTCAAAAACCTCATTATCCTCTTGTTCGGAGAGTTGACGCCGGTATCGCTCAAGAATCATTCCTTCCGCCAAGCCCTTGTAATAGCCTATTCTGTGCCCATAAAGGAAATCAGGGACTTGATGGCATTTCCAGATGCGCTTTAGTTTTGGCACACGCTTTTTAGGTACCTTTGGTGCTGCCATGTCATTTTCAATAACAGCTTCAATGATATTTCTGATATCGTCATCCAGCGTCATATACACACATATAGATACACATGCACATACACACATATACTATTAGCTGGCGTAACGTGCAAAAAGTATATACTCCTTAATAGAACCAGGCTCCCTTATCAAGAATAATTGGAGGAGCGGTGCACGTTCTGCCAGCGCACAGTAATAGACAATAACGGGCAGAGGACAGAGGATTTTGGCATCAAAAGATACGGAAAGTATATCTGCACACGTTGCGTGAGGGCCTTCGAATTTTCCCTTGGGAGCTAGAAAGTTACAGAACATTTAATTAAAAGCAATCAGAGCCTTTTGTAGGCTGAAAAGATTGGGGGATTTACGCAAAGATTACGTTCTTGATAAGTTTGTTGTCATGCCTGAAGCTCGCCAAGCTGCATCAGAGGACAGGCATAGCGATGGAGGAGACAATTGCCCGTACTGCCCTGGTAATGAGTCGATGACTGAGCCAGCAATCCTTGCGCTTGTGGTCAAGGAGGGTATGCTCCAGCGTCTCTCAGACAGCGAGGACAACATAATAGAGGACTGGTCAGTGAGGGTATTTCAGAGTGAAAAACCGGTAGTTGTCACTGGCTCCGCTACAAGCTACAGTGACAAACCATTGTACAGCGAGCCGGCCTACGGATACCATCAGATAGTGGTTGCATCGCCAGATCACAATCAGAGCCTTTCGCACATTTCTGTTGAGCAGTGGGGCAATGTCCTTGTGGTCATCCAAGACCGCGTAAGGTGGCTTTACACCCAAAAAGGTGTGACGTATGTCTCAATCTATGTGAACAGCGGTGCCAGCGCAGGTGCGCAGGTAACCCATCCTCACCTAAACATCGTTACTTTTTCTTCTATACCTCCAGTTATCGACATGGAGGCAGAAGGCTCACACAGGTTCATGAATGAGAACGGCAGTTGCCCTGCTTGCAGCTTCATCGGAGTTGAATCAAGCGGTCCGCGCCAGATTCTTGCTACTGACAATTTTATTTCCTTTTGTCCTTGGGCTTCTACTTACCCATATGAATTCTGGATCTATCCAAAAAGACATATAACATCATTTTCAAAAATAACACAAAAGGAGATTAATGACCTTGCATTGATACTGCGAGCTACACTTGGTGGCATGTCAAAGGCGCTCAAAGATGCTCCATTCAATCTTGTATTCCACCTGTCGCCGGAGAAGAAGAACAGCCGCCTGATCCACTGGCATATTGAAGTGTATCCTCAAATGAATACGTGGTCGGGCCTTGAGCGGGGTTTTGGAGTTTTCATAAACAATGTAAGACCAGAAAAGTCAGCTGAAATATTAGGCTCGTCATGCAGGAAAGAGCTGGCGGGTCTTGTAGGAATCCTCTGACTAAATGATCATGCTACTAGGTGACATCAGACTCTCATGATGCAAGTACAGGCCGGTGAGCGCTTAAATTGAGCTAAACCATATCATTTAATTATCAACTCGTGATAGAATCAGGTATTATAATGAACTTAAAGCTGGAGGACTGGACTTCGCTCGCATCCCTTGGCCTGGCGGCAATGTTTGTCGCGCTTTTGCTATCATTTTACAACTTTTTGATCGGTCCTGAAGGCACAGGGCCTGAGCGCGTAGTTGAGCCAGGCAGCCTGCTGCTGCAGCTCATATTCATCTCAGCTGCTCCATGCCTAATACTTGCTGGCTTTGCATTTGTCATGGCCAAAACCTATGGCTCTCCGATAGGAGGCGCACTGCTCATAGCAGCCGGCATCATAATTGTTGCAGGCATGGCCATTGGTGTAAGCATGGTGCCAAAGATCCCGAGCCAGTATATTGTGGGAGGAGTCGGAGTGGCACCCTTCATTTTTATGCCAGCTGGCGCAGGTGTAACTGGAATAGGGGGCTACATGCTTGCTGTATCAAAAAGAAGGCACATACATAGCAGAGACTTAGATGATCTTCGTTGAGAAAGAATAATACTAGTGGCTTTAGGGAAATCGACGTATCAACGAACCCGCTGCCTATCAAGGTGTCAGACAACATCCACTCCGTTTTTGACAAGGCTCGAAGGGACAAAAGCCCCGTTCTTGCAATAATCACCGGCACTAAGCCGGATTTTTACAAGCAGGCTCCGCTTGTACTTGAAGCAGTAAGGGAAAAACTACCAGTATTTGTAGTTGACACGGGTCAACATTTTGATGAGGTACTCAGATTCGGTATAGAAGAGTTCAATCTGCAGAAGTTCGTTGGCTGCAACCTTCAGATACGTGGAGACTTAATGGAAAAGGCAGGCGAGCTAATAATCAAGTTCGGCTCATTTGGCAGATACTGCAAGAAGCACTTTGGGACTGAGTCTCTCCTCCCAATAGTGCATGGCGACACACTGGTGGCAGGCATTGCCCCACTTGCATGGGTTTTTGGCATGGGTCAAAAGGTTGGGCAGAATGAGGCAGGCCTTAGATCCATGAGTCCCCAGGTCATAAAGTTGCTAAAGGCGGGACGAGAGCCGACAAGATCGGAGATACAAGAATTTGTGAGCAGCCAATTTGAAGGCAAATGGTTTATTGCGAGGGAAGAACCTTTTCCAGAGCAGATTTGCACGTGGATATGCTCAGCAGGCACACAGTTCTTCTTTGCTCCAACAAAGCTCAACAAAGACAATCTAGTAAGGGAAGGATATCCAGAGAACTTTGTCTACGTTGTCGGCAACTCGGTGGTGGATGCAATCCAAATCAAGAGAAAAGAAAAGCCCCAGCAGAGCATTTTTACTTTTTACCCTCAGCTTGAAAGGGACGATTGGATAAGAATGGACATTCATAGGCGAGAAAACTTGACAAAGAAGCGCTTTATGTCAATTATTGAGGGGCTTGTAGAACTTATCAAGAACACTGACATGAAAGTTGTCCTAATCTTGCTAAACGCCACAGTAGCTGCACTCAAGCAATACGGTCTTGAATTCAAATTGCATAGTCTTGCAGAGCAGCATCCAGAAAAATTTCTAATGACGCCTCTATGGAAGGAATACGCACATGTCATAGAATTCCTTGACAGCGGACATTGCTGGGCTGAAATGACAGACTCTGGCTCAATGCAGGAAGAGCTGCTTTACTTTCCCAAGGTAACATCAATGACAGTCAGGCTCAATACCGACAGGCCGGAAACCATATTTGATGCCCAGAGCAATATGCTTGTTCCGCCACTGAATGCAGGTTGGATAGTCTCTATGGTTGAAGAGGCTTACAATAGAGAAGAGGGTTTGGGACTGAAGCTGCGACACAAAAAGCAGATATACGGCACACCGGGAGATGTCTCAAAGAAAATCATCCGAATAATTAAGAAGGAATTTGAAAATGGCGACGCCAACTTTTACCCCTGGCTGCACCAGAGGCTTGGGCTTTGGAAAGAAAGTGAGGGGCTTAACTACATGTAGTACTAGAGGACAAACTTGCCTCTCCTGACACCCATCCGCTTTCTATCCATTACGGTTATGGCAAATACATCGTTTATCATTTGTTCATATGCTTTTGTCATAGTCTGGTTACGTCGCCTCATCATTTTCCTCTGAGTTTCTATTATCGAATCAAGCTCAAGTTCTACATTTCTTGCTCCTATGCTTGTGCCATAGATAGTGAAGCTTGGCACATCTTGTGCAACAAGACCATGCAAGTGGGAAGAAACGCCGATCCGCCTGCCGCTGTAAATAAGCGTGCCAATAGATGTCTTGACCATGTCTGCGAAAAACGAACCTATCTTTTCTTGACCAGTGTCAATCTTCATATTCTTGCCGCTGTTCATCTTGATGTTTCCGTATGTCATCTTAAGATCTGATGTAGTGGTCATGGCGCCAATGTTCACCCATTCGCCAATATATGAATGGCCAATGAATCCCGCATGTGTTTTGTTTGTATGATCAGAAATTACACAGTGTTCTACTTCTCCTCCAATTCTGCAGTTGTAGCCGATATAGCTCGCTTCAATGATAGTGAACTGCTTAATCTGCGCCATACCATCAATATAGGCTGGGCCCACTATCCTGCTTGCCGCAACATAAGCTCCCGGCCCTATGTATATACCTCCATTTCTTACATCAAGCACGGTTCCATCCTCTACTGAGGCATCTTTCCCAACTGCTACAGTGTTGCTGCCGGCTACCGTGACCTCTGCGCCTAGCTGCGTTTCATTTTTCATATTAGAAACCTGTGTTGCAAGGGAATTCTCAAGAACTCTGATTACGTCCCAAGGCTCTGAAATGATCCCCTGAGTCTCTTGATCTTCCAAATTGCTCAATTTTTCCACTTTTAGTTTCTTAACATCTATCCTCCTGCCTGCTGTAACGCAATCCTGCAGATATTCTATCCCTTTGCTGTCGAGTCTCGCAACAAGCAGTCTTTTGGTGCCCCTGGCAGTTATGGCAAAGGTGTGATTTATGTTGAACAGACGGTTAGGGTAGAGTGCCCCAGGGTGGAGGAGCCCGTTGACAAACACAGTATCGCTACCTATGGAGCTTGGGTTTACCTTGCAGTTAGGGTGCCGCTCGGTTGTGATACATGCAAGATACTCTCTTGTAAGCAGTATTTCTGGTGCCAGCTGGTGCTCTTCAACAAAGCTCCTTGCCCCGACCTTGATGTCAAATGTAGCCTTTGTAAGTGAAATTGGCGCAAAGTTCTGCCAGTGTGAATCCTCAAACAGGGCTATGCTCATCTAGATTTTGCCCAGCTTGCTTACATACTGCTTGTACGCATCCAAGTATGACTTTTTGTCACCAATGTCTATAAAGCCGCTATCGATCCTAAATCCCTTGACGGTCCTCCTTTGCTCCAGCGCCTTCCTTACTGCATCATCCATTCCAAACGATCCGGACTTGGGTATTATCTTCAAAAACTGCGGCTCCATAATGTAAGAACCGATGTTTATCAGGCCGCTTATCTCAGGCTTTTCACGCCATGCGGTGACTCTATCCTGACCATTAATGTCGATAAATCCATACTTTAGTTTAGTGGAGTACTGTAAAACCGCCATAGTGACAAACGCCTTTGACTCCTTATGCTGCCTTATCATCTTGCGCAAATTGAACTCATAGACAGAATCTCCATAGACACATACAAACGAGTCATCCTCAAGCAACTTCTCAGCAGTCTTAAGCTGGCCTGCTGTTGCAAGCGGACGCTCGGATCTTGCGTACTCAATCTTCACTCCAAACCGGTTGCCGTCCTCAAAATAGTCTTCTATTGTTCGATGAAGGTAGCTTACGCAGATGACAATGTAATCGATATCGCCAGAGTTCTTCATCCACTCAATAATATATTCAAGGAGAGGTTTATTGCCAAGCGGGAGCATTGGCTTTGGAATAAAGAACGTATAAGGCTGGAGCCTTGTGCCCAGCCCACCTGCCAGAATTACCGCTTTCATGATATGTGTCTTTTTCAGGCTTTCGACGCATATATAATATAAATTGAGCTATCTACCAACAATAGAAATAGCCGACTGGGTACAACGGACATGCACATTTGTCCCAAAGCTTGATTTTGCTGGGCTAAAGGATAGCCTTTTTTAGCGGTTAAGAACTTCTTTTAGTGCTTTCACTAATTTTCTTTTCAAAGTGTGCGTTTGTCCTTTGTTATAAGAAATAGTCTTCCATGTCTTTACATGAAAAGGTAGTTCCTCCAAAGCCGTGGAGCAGCAGATATGTATAGTAGGTTTGCTGACTCCATGAGAAAATCCGACTTTGCTCAGAGTTTCAAATATTTCCGTCGTAAGTTCGCTTTCTTGCGGTAGATGCCCCACACTTCGAACTTCAGGAGACTTGTTTAAAAAGAAGATCTATGATAAGCGACAATAGCTGAGGAGGTAGGATATGACAAGAAATGAACTAGTGAGAGCTCAATCTGATCTTATTGTTAAGCACTATTGTACTAATGAGGTCTAATGGACTCGCTTCTGCTAATGATACCAAAAATTAACTTAAACATATGCTATACGTAGAGTTACACTTTGTCAAAGTTGTCCGCAGAGGTAGATAGCTCTAAGGTTCTCAATTGTCTTTTCCGAGAGGATCAGTGATTCATGTCAGACAGTTATCCACGTATTCAGTACGCAGAAATACGCCATAGCAAGGCATAACAACTTTTTGACAATTGATACATGTAACATAAGCTAGTCATTTATGCAAGATTCAGATTCTGTAATGTAGAGGGTGATTTGTATTTTTATGCAAGCCCTACATTTTTTTCAGTATTCTTTTAATTCTTTCTACGATTTCTGCAGGGTTCCTTCCAAACAGAGTAATCATCGGCTCTTTCCCAATATCCCCTGTATGATAAATGACATCAGCCCGGGGATTCTTTGAAAGTGCAGCAAGGATTCCCCACGCTACACTCGACCCTTCCTTTCTCTTGATCTTTTTCGGTTCTTTGGTCCTATCGTAGCTTGCCACAGAGAATAGTGACTTGCACACATTGACAATCCTTTCATCAAACCTGATGTTGATTGCAGACCTGAAGTCAGGGTTGACACTCATGTACGCAATGACTGCTGATGCGACATGGCTGGAGACACCGAACTTGATGTATGAAGCAGGTGCAGCAGTATTCTCGATCTTGATTATTCTTCCTCGCACTGCCGCGACATCTGATATATCGACTGCATTCAAGAGAGCATAAGCAAAATTAGTCTGTGTCTCAGGTATGAGTCTATAAAAGCCATCAAGCATGGTGACCTGCTCTGCTGCCTCTTGTAGTTCCGCCAGGGTACGGTAGCGATTTGCATCACGATAAATGATGGAAAGCGGGTTTGCGATGGGCAAACCCCTCCCTATTGTTACTGCATTTCTAATGGCGATATGGACATATTCGTTTGCCATCCTGCATGACTCTGTAAGCGCCATGCCTTTTGCAAGATATGCTGTGACTGCTGATGAAAAGTTGCAGCCAGACCCGTGGATTTCCTTTATCTCTAGCCGAGGATTTGTGAATTTGATGATATTGCCTTTATTATCGAGCAGCAGGTCGGTCATATGTGCAGACCCAAAGTGGCCGCCCTTGACAATGACGTTTTGCGCTCCCAACTTTTTTATCTTTCTAGCAGCTTCAATAGCATCATTCTCTGTCTTAATCGCAATGTCCGCAAGTTTTTCAGCTTCTATCCTGTTTGGGGTTATTAGAGTGGATGATGGTATCAGTTGTGATACAAATGATTTGTATGCTTCGGCGCGGAGGAGCTTGGCGCCAGTACCAGCAGCAAGAATCGGATCAAGCACTACTGGAATCTTGGATGTTTTTTTGAGTGAACGGTAGACCGCGTCTATTATTGGGGTGCTGTACACCATACCTATCTTGATGGCGTTAGGTCGCATATCTATCATAACCGATCTTATCTGCTGTTCTACCATTGACGGTGGTACCTCGAATATCTCGGCTACCTGCTTTGTGTTCTGTGCAGTTATCGCAGTTACCGCGGTGCATCCATACACACCAAGTGCAGAAAACATCTTTAGGTCAGCTTGTATTCCTGCACCTGCTCCTGAGTCGCTGCCGGCAATTGATAGTGCGATCTTCAACTCAGAATGGTAAAAGTGATGATAGGCTTTTCAAGCTTTCTTGGATAATCCTAGATAGATATTTTTCTTATAACAATTTTACCAATTGTAGTTATTTAAAGGATATTATTGGTATATGGCTTCGTAGTTTCATGTTTTACGACCACGTAAGCCGCTAGATGGCCATCATGAATGCAGGGCTTCAATTCTTCTATTTGGGAATTAACTTATGATTATATGGTATTTGCTAGATTCGATTAGACAAAAATCAGAATTATTATGTTTACTCCTTTCGTTGCAAGTGCCAGCAGTGGTGATAATAATTCTAGTCATCAATCCGAGTCTGCTTGCAAAGACCAATTGAGCTGCGAGATAGCATACATGGGGATTACTGAATTTGTCTGGCGTCTGAGAGGATAATGCAAATCTGTAATTGATGCACGTGAAAACAGGTTAATAACAAACAACTTCCAAAATCGTCAGAATCGTTTTTGAAACTCCTTTAATAGTCCATGACTTTATTTTTCTTTGTATACGTCATGAAGATCGGAATACTCTTGCCGCACACTGGAGAGAATGCCACAAAGGAAAATGTTCTATACATTGCAAAACAGGTTGAAGGTGAAGGTCTAGATTCTATCTGGGCATTGGAACGCCTTTTATGGCCGGTCAAGCCCCAGACACCCTATGGGGGAGTACCTAATGCTCCCATACCAGTCGAATACCAAAATGTACTTGATCCGCTGGAGACGCTTACGTACTTGGCAGCCAATACCGACCGAATTTCCTTAGGGACTAGTATAATTGATATGTTGTTTCACAACCCAGTGGTGTTGGCGAGGAGATTTGCAACACTCGATGTTCTATCAGGTGGGCGAGCTATTGCCGGCTTTGGACTTGGATGGTCAAAAGATGAGTATGACGTTTCCGGTATACCTTACAAACATAGAGGAGCAAGGGCAGATGAATATTTGCAAGTGCTGAAACGTATATGGACTGATGACGTGATCGAGTTTAGAGGTCAATTCTACAATATACCAGCTTCTAAAATTGGTCCTAAGCCTATCCAAAAGCCGCATCTCCCAATACTCCTTGGCGGCTTCAGTCCAAATACTTTCTCACGAATAGTAAACCATGCAAATGGTTGGTTACCGATTGCTGGATTTGGACCATTAGAGCAGCTGGAACAGGCTATAAACGGCTTAAGAGAAGTTGCAAGAAAGGCAAACAAGAACCCATCAGATATTCGTGTGGTCGTCCTGTCATATCCAAATGTGCTAGATTCTTCTTCTCAAAGCTCTTCCTCCAACCAGCAGAGATCACCGATGAGTGGCACTATTGATCAAATTGGAAGTGACATAGATAGAATCAAAGCGATGGGAGCAGAGCACATAATTTTTGGTTATGCCTTCTCTCCAATAGGCAAAGATGTGAAAAAGATGATAGAGCTAACAAAACAGCTTGCTAGATTTGCTAGATAAGAAACTCTCATCATTGGAAACAAAAAATAATATTCTTTTTAATTCAAGTATTGCTCCATGACGCTACTTTCTCTGGCGCTATTAAGATGCACATCTCACCTACCCCCACCTTTTGATATTGGAGATATTTTGTCATCAGCTTTTTGTAAGCTTCTGTCACCTGAATGTTTCCTTCTGATTTGCTTGCGACCGACGCCTTCCCTTGTATCGTTACAAAGGCCAATCTTGTCCAATCTTCGCTATAGTTGTCAATAAGCAGGGCAACATTAGGATTATCCTGTATGTTCCTTATCCTTTTTAATTTCTCAGGCTTAGCTATTCTTTTTCTTTTCTCATCTATTGGTATAAAGAAACTATTACCGTCAAATACAAAGACTACTGGCACCAAGTGGGGCTTGAATTCAGAATCTATTGTTGCTAACCTTGCAACTCTTGCTCTTGCTATAAATTCTTCAACATCAGGGGGGATATTCAAAGCTGTATCTGTGGTATTATGATCATACAAGATTTACTTATTTCTTTGATAGAACTTTTATTACCTCGATCAAGCTCATGTCAGAATGGTCCGAGGCTAGGACCATTCAGTTCTTTCATACTTAGGCTTGGTCGCCGTATATACAAATGGGCAAAGGACTCTGACGAATTCAAGACCTAATTTGACCACATATTATTATCTGCTAACTAGCCGAAAATTTCTTCAGATGAATTAGCACTCTTGGCGAACATTGAATCTTCTGGTAAAAGATTCAGAAGTCGGAGCCATAAACTCGGAAATCAACGATGAATAATGCCTCTACGTATACAAATTTCAGATCGACTGTATTGAAGTCTCTTTGATGAGAACAAGAACGATAGTAGCTCGGTCAAAGTTGACTCAATAATACTATGGAATATGCCAAGAAAATACGTGTGTGCTCTGTCATCAGAGATGTTCATTGATGTACAAAGGATTCTCAAACAAAGACTATTATTGATGCTAGCTTTTTTGTGATGGATGAAGTTTGGTATTGCTAAGGACACCAGAGTGGGGCATCAAGCCAGTGCCAGACAAGCACAAGATGCTTGGCGGGCTAGACTACTTCATTCTGTGGTCGAGCCTAGGTGTCGGACTGCTAGTTCTTTCTGCCGGCTCATTTCTTTCCGAAGCTAGCTTTGTTGATGCCATTCTTGCAATCATCGTCGGGTCGGCTGCAGGATCGATTCTGCTTGCCTTTGCAGGCAAGATAGGAAGCGATCATGGGATACCTTCGCTTATAACAATGAGGCCGGCATTTGGCATTAGGGGCTCGTACCTGCCTGCAATACTCAATATCCTCCAGCTGGTAGGGTGGACGACATTTGAAATCATGATAATGGCAAGAGCAGCAGATATGCTGACCGGTGGTATGGTCCCTTACTACGTTTGGGCAGCAATATTTGGAGTGCTTGTAGCGCTTCTTGGAATTGCAGGACCGCTCAATGTCGTAAGGCAGTGGATTGGCAAGTTTGCCGTGTGGATAGCATATGGGACGTCTGCAATAATAATTATCAATCTGATAAACTCTGCAGACATTACCGCTCTTATTTCGTCGCCCGGAGAAGGCTTGTCGTTCTTTTCTGCACTTGACCTCGTTATAGCAATGCCCGTATCGTGGATGCCCCTTGTTGCTGACTACAACAGGTTTTCCAAGAAAAGCAAAAGCGCGCTGTGGGGAACGTTCATTGGTTTTACGATGACAAACATTCTGTTTTACTTTGGCGGCGTTCTGATTGGAACATCCGACGTCCTCGCGATTGTGGTTGCCATACAGGCCATGTTCTTTGGCTTTCTAATGCTACTTTTGATAGTCGATGAAGCCGACAATGCCTTTGCAGACGTCTACTCCGCATCGGTATCCACACAGGACATATTTCCAAAGATTAGCCAAAAGCACCTAATCGTCGGTTTCACTGCACTCAGCGCTATACTAGCGATGGTGGTTTCTATCGAGCAGTACGAAGTGTTCTTGCTTTTGATAGGAGCGATATTTGTTCCACTTTTTGGAGTCGTGCTTACAGACTATTACATAGTGAAGAGGCAAAAATATACAGAGCAGATGTTTTATGCGCGCCAAAACAGGCTGGGCATTGGAGTGCCTGCAATAATTGCATGGACTCTTGGGGCTCTACTAAACTACATTCTGTCTCCCCTTTCGCCCATCTATATGCCTCAGCTGCCGGCTATAGGTGCAACAATCCCGAGCCTTGCTGCCGCTTCACTCATTTATCTTGCAATAACAAAGATGCAGCGGCGGCAGCAAGGGGAAGAAGTTATGACGGAAATCTAGAATAGAAATATACGAGCAGAGATAATGGCTACTAGGTTGGGACAGCACAAAGTGGCATAATTGGGAATAAGTTGAGCAGAATCAATAATTCATGATATCATGTTCTCTGAATGTTGAAAAACAAGACCTGGCTTGTTGTTGTAGTCATCACAAACGCCCCTGACGCAAAGACAGATGACAAACCTTACATTCTAATGCTTTGCCAGCCTTTGCAGCGTGATTCAAATCCCACTCTGTGTGTGTTTTCTCATGCTTACAAAGCTTCAAGAAAATAGCCTCTTACACTTCCAAAATTAGATACGCCAGAATTACAATATGAGGAGTCTTTTTGCCTTCCCTGTTATTCAAAAAAACCTGCGGCTACTGAAGCAAGTTAGTAGCCACACTTATCTGGTTCAATTCCACTCTGCTGTGGCCCCACTGGTTTGAAAAGAAACTCAAAAGCACATATATCTCTCTCTTTTAGTATATCACTGAATCATATAGCATACACTCGTTGTTGATACTTTCAATAACAAACAGTAATTTGATTTATAAATAGCGACAATTGATTGTTTGCTCAAAACATGAGATTGCTAGAATACCAAGGAAAGGAGCTTTTTGATGAATTTGGAATCAGGGTACCAAGGTCATATCTTGCTCACACGATACATGAAGCAAGGGAAGGTGGCAACAAACTTGGCTATCCCCTCGTAATCAAATCGCAGCTCACAGTGGGTGGAAGAGGCAAGGCAGGAGCTATTGTCAAATGTAAAAGTGAAGCCGAGCTTGACTCCAAGTTCAATGAGCTCTTGCACAAAGAAGTCAAGGGAGAATTTCCCCGCGGCATCCTACTTGAAGAAATGGTCGATATCGAGAAAGAATTGTACCTGTCGCTCTTCCTGAACAGGAGCAAGCGATGTTACTCGCTAATATCTTCCGCTGAAGGTGGCATTGACATTGAAAATGCTGGGGGCAAAGTGATGGTTGACGTGCCAATCGATGGTCTGAGTCCTCAAGAGGCCGAGGATACTGCTGCAAAACTGGGTCTGACAGGAGCAACTGTCATTTCTTTTGTGGACTTTACAACCAAGCTATCAAAGCTGGTAAATGAAAAAGAGGCTGAGCTAGCAGAGATAAATCCTGTTGCGATTCTACAAGATGGTTCTCTTATGGCCCTTGACGCGAAAGTGATAATTGATGATAATGCATTATTCCGACATCCGGAGCTAAAAAAGTATGAGCATGTGTCAGAGCTTGAAAAGCAGGCGGAAGGCAGCGGTTTTTCTCTTGTCGAGCTCGACGGCAACATAGCTATCATTGGCAACGGAGCAGGCCTTGTAATGTCTACACTTGACATGGTCTCGGATGCTGGGGGCAAGGCCGGAGCATTCTTGGACTTTGGCGGAAGGGCCACTACTGAGACCATCTATGAGGCACTAAAAGTGATAAGCAAGATCAAGAGGGTTGAAGTGATACTCGTGAACCTATTTGGGGGCATCGTGAGAACCACCCTTGTCGCGCAGGCTATACTGGATGCGTACAAGAACAACGTGATAAATGTCCCTGTGTTTGCAAGGATCTCTGGGGCTGAGTCTGAGAAGGCAAGAGAAATGCTCCAAGGTAGCAGGGCAAAGATCTATAATACAGTGGAAGAGGCAATACAATCTGCAGTTGCAGCGGTAAACAAATAACAATAGAGGATCAATATGACAAAAACTTTGGAAAAAACATTCAACATCTTTGACGTACTTGTTGGGACCAAGGAAGATAAGGACTTTGGCAGAAAGCCCGTGATAATACAGGGTATCACCGGCAGCTATGGATCGGCCCACACCCGGCTCATGAAGGCATATGGCACAAACATTGCAGCAGGCGTGACCCCAGGCAAGGGTGGGCAGGACTTTGAAGGCATACCAGTCTACAACACGATGACTGAAGCTGTAAAGGCTACTGGTGCACTGATATCTGGAATTTTCGTCCCTGCACCATTTTTCCTCAAGGCTGCCATGGAGGCACTTGACAGCGGCATTAAGTTGCTAGTTGCTATCCCTGAGCATATCCCAATCATAGACACAATAAAAATTCTAGAGTATGCAAGGAAAAAGGGTGCGAAGATGATTGGACCAAACACTCCTGGCGTCATTGTGCCAGAAATAATGAAGATAGGAATAATGCCAGCCCAGCCCTTCAAGGCAGGGACCACGGTAGTATTTTCCCGCAGCGGAACGTTGATGTATGAAGTCTCATATAACCTTACAAGCAAGGGCTTCGGGCAGAGGTTATGCCTTGGCATTGGAGGTGATCCCATCAATGGGACAAATCTTATTGAAGCATTTAACCTTGTAAGGAATAGAAATGATGTGGACTCCATTGTAGTAGTAGGCGAAATAGGTGGAGATGCAGAAGAGCAGCTGGCACAACACATCATACGAACAGGCTTCACTAAGCCTGTTATCGCATACATTGCAGGAAGAGCAGCTCCAAAGGAGAAGAGAATGGGCCATGCTGGTGCAATAGTGTATGGCAACTATGGTTCTGCAGAATCAAAAGTCGCCAACTATGCAAGGGCAAACGTACCAGTTGCAAAGCGCCCCACAGAAGTGCCAGAGCTTTTGACAAAGAAACTGAGAAAGTAAGGAATTGTGGTGAGGTGCGCTCTTTTTTGCTACTCGCTTTCTTCATTAGCAACAGTACTGCTAGACTGAGCGCCTTGTGTCACATTTTCACTTACGTTTTCACGTATCACGGCGCTGTTGCCCATTTGCACCTCTTGATTTGTATCGTAAACTGCTGCAAATCCCAGCAAGAGTCCAAAGACAGCAAAAGTGAGTATAAACAACACTACACTTGACCACATGACTACAGAGTCATGGCAGTTCATTGAGTTATAAAAATTTACTTTTATAAAGCATTATGAGAACTGGCAAGTCACTATTATAGCATATTGACCAGCAAGATCTATTTTCCTCCATAAAATTCTAATCGAGCAATAAGCATGTGGCAGAAGATATGGCAAGTAACTTCGAGTTGGCTTTTTTTCGTAGAAGATTAGATGATCTATAATATATATCCGAAAGTGCAGATATTTATCTCATAGGCACATAATTTTGTCAATAGAGCTTCGCTTTTGTGACCGCTGCATGGTAAAAACACATCACGACACAGTCGAGGATCCGGAAACCATCTACACGTATAAGCGTAGAAGGCTTTATCGTTGTAAAGAATGTGGCCACAAAAGCATCAGAAGGGGTTTGCGCCCAAGTGCAGAATCAGTCTACTAAGAGAAAGAGAAATGACAATTGATGATTCCATTCCAGAAGCAGTAGCTCTCCTGAAGAACCAATTTGTGCGAGCCTATAAAAGTACGAGAAGCCTGCTCACTGAAATCATACCTCGATACTACTCTAAGTCTTTGCCCATTGACAATGATGTGCTTGACTCGTTACACAGGTTTGCAACAGCCAATCCTATATACTTCATGTCACATGATGCAGAAATTTGTGGAATACCATGCAGGATTTACGAAGGCGATATCAATAACTATTGGTTGAGTAGTAAAAAGCATGACACAAGCTATCAACCATTCTACCCCACTTGGATGCTGTCTGCTTATACGCTTGCGCTGGAAGCAAAGTCGCTTGGATTTGATCAGTTGGTCGATGTTGGCTCTGGCGATGGTAGAATAGCGTATTGCGCAAGTCTTCTAGGAATTGAATCATACGGCATAGAGATCGACGACGAGCTTGTGAAATTGCAAGATGCAGTGTCGTCCAGGACAGGCATCAAATATAACGCGATAAGGGCAGACGCAACGCGCTTTGATTATAGCAGCTTGGATCTCTCAAAACCGATATTCTTTATCTCTGGGCTGCCAGAAATGGGAGAAATGCTTGCAAACAGCGTCATCCGTCAGGTGCTGTCAGTTGAGAAGATGAAGCACAATGCTGGTTTTAACTTCATGGGAAGCCATGTCATGAAGTCTCTCACAAGAGACCAGACCAGCTGGGGATGGGGAAATATCATTACAAGCTTTGGTCTGAAACTTATAGGCACCATCACCTTGCCGACGCTTTGGACCACTGACCAGATACTTGACACGGCATATGTGTATACGCGCGCTCGCTAGGTCAGGGAGCCATGGATTCTGGTAGCCTCTTTGAAAGTGAAATGACGGGCTTTGATTCCAGAGGCTTTCTGCCGATATCCATAACTTCGACCAGTATTTGTTGGAATTTCTTGACATAGCTTGTAACAGAGTACTTTTGTGTAGATTGGCTTAACTTGATCCGTTCTGATGCAGGTGCAGCAAGCGCCGCTGCCACGGCTTCTACTCCTTGCCCAAAGGTATGGAATTGGTACCTTGCTGGGACGAATTCTGTATGCCCTCCTATATCTGGAACGACTGGAATTATGCCTGCGCTCATCCCTTCCACAGTGGATATGCCAAAGGGTTCTCCGGGTAGCGGGTGAACATAGACCTTTGACCTACGCATGAGATCGAGCAGCCTATCAAACCTGACGTTTATCTTAAATCTGATAAAATCCTCCAAGCCATAGTGCCTTACAAGATCGTTAAGATAATTGAAGTATCCAATGCCGTCGGGTGGCATATTTCCTACAATGTTCATGCATATGCCCACCTCGTTTTGACGGAGCAGTTTGGCAAGAAGTATCGCGTTCTCTATCTTTTTACTCGGGTGAAACCGTGAGATTACCAAGACAGAGTCATCGCGGATGTTTGATGCTAGGCATTGGTTACGGAATATGTCGACGTCGACAGGCGGGGGTAGGATTGTCGAATCCACACCAAATGTCTTAAAGATCGCCTTGCGGCTGAATTCCGAGTTGGTAAGCACGGTAGAGTTTAACATCATCTTAATGTAAGCGCTCCTGGCCGCATCATAGTATCCATTGCGGACTGCCGGTGGCATACCTAAAAGACACATGTTCTGTAGGACGGACAAGTAATCGGGGTCACCGCAATCGATCAAGTACCTTGCAATAGGATAGTGGCAATATGTGATCGCATTCATCTTGGTGAAGTCTTTGTGGTAAAATGGAAGTATGTCCCCATGCGTATTAACCGTGAGGCTATAATTGCGGGGGCCATATTTTTGGAGGATATTGAGCGTTCTTATCTTTTTGAGATCTCCCTCTATGCTTGTGCCATAGGCATTGTGTATCAACGCCATATCAGGCTTTTCCACAGTGGAGAGCTCAACACCAATCCCCATAGATGAAATCGCCTTTATCGTAGCGACTGCGAGACGCTCTCCGCCTCCTCGAGCATTCAGACTAATGTGAACAATATTTGCAATCAAACCAATATAATATACGCCATACTCCAAATTAACTGCTATACAATTCGCTTCGTACAGAAGATCGAAAAGAGTTAACGATAAGAAAGTTAAATAAGATTTGGAAGATTGTCGGTCCGCTAACTAGTTTATATTAAGCCTGGGTTGACTAGCAACACTAGTTTGGCAGAAAACCTTTTGACGATGCTTTTGTGGCTTTCGGAGCTTACTGTTGCAAGCTTTCTACTTGCCTACGGGGCTGAGCATCTCTCAAAAAAGTATGGTGCAAAATTCGTAGGGCGGACGCTGCTGAGCGTCGCGACTACTCTTCCAGAGATCGCCATAGTCATTTATGCTGCAGCAGGAGGCTTTTACGGCACAGCAATAGGAGCAGGCCTTGGAAGCAACCTTCTGATGATGACACTAGGCCTCTCAATAATGCTTCTTATAGCTACAACCCGTCTGTCAAAAGCGCCGCTCAAAGGTGTGGATGTTGCCACATTCAAGCTCGACAAGATATTCCTGCTCGCAACTGCTGTCATCAGCGCAGCGCTGTTCATAGATGGCTACAACTTTATCGACGGCTTTATCTTTGCCGCCATGTTTGGAGCCTACCTTGTGATGGCCTTAATGGAGATGAGAGCTGAAAAAAAGGTGGTAAAAAAGATAAAGCAAGAGAAAGTGGTCGGCAATCATCCGGACCACAAAGTCGTGAAGGTTGAAGAAAGCCTGCAGGAAAAAGGGCCTAGCAAGGAAATGATAAAGGCTATGCTGGCCTTTGCTGCAGGCACAGCCGGCATATTTTTGGGAGCAGAGCCATTCATACATTCTCTTGAAGGATTCTCTATTGAAGCAGGGGTTTCTATTATTGTCCTTGCAGTAATAATCAGCCCTATAGCAGGGGAAATGCCGGAGAAAATTTCGATGATGCTTCTTGCAAGGAAAGGAGCGGCAGGCGCATCAATAGCAGTAGCAAACGTACTTGGCTCAAAGATACTCAACAATACCCTGCTGCTGGCTGTGGCAGTATTCGGAGCAATGTATCACGGAGGCTTTTATGCCAGCATCGAAGTAAACCCAATTTTGCAATACCAGATGATCTTGGTGACTACGGTCACTATCCTCGCACTCATACCGATGTTTATGAAAAAAGAAATAGGCCTCAAGGTGGGAATAATGCTCGCTGCGCTATATGTCATAAGCATCTTCATCATGTTCCTTCTGCCGCAGGACCTGGCACTGCATTAAAATAATATTGCTACTAATACAATATTCGTACATCCATGCTTTCAAAGATACTGGTGCCAGTAGATGGATCCGAAAACTCTCTTCGCGCCCTTGAACACGCAATTTACCTTGCAAAAAAGACAGGTGCCAATATAACTGCGATGAATGTCATAGAAAACCCTCCGACGGTGTATGTCGAGTCACAAAAGCTGCTCAACGACCTCCTTGCCAACTTCAGGGCAGAGTCGGCAAAAATCTTGGACAAGTGCAAGCAAATAGCCGAGAAAAGCGACGTCAAAATAGAAACAGTTATTGGCGAAGGTGATGCAGCTTCCAACATAGTTGGGTATGCTCAGAAGGGAGACTTTGATACTATAATCATTGGCAGGCGAGGCCTTGGGAGGTTCAAAGAGATGGTGCTCGGCAGCATCTCAAACAAGGTGCTTCATCATGCTAAGTGCGCTGTGATGATAGTGAAATAGTGAGTCACACAGAGCTTCTCTCCCAACTGATAACTACGGAGCTGTCATTTTGATAATCTTCCATCCTTACAGCATTGAGCTCTTGCTCGAGCTTTGACTTGTTCAATTCATGAGAAGATGTTGATGCGTGTTGCTTTGCTTGGCTCGAGCTCACTGTGATGCCACCACAAATGTTGCACTTTAGTTGTTCTTCTGCCGCCATTTACGTTGTTTGTTTAACCTCTGAAATACAGAGGGAACAATAGGCCATTTAAGTGATGCAGTCATATCAGAGATATAAAATATATATATACAGAGATCGACGCTCAGAAAACAATTCGTACCTGTTACGTATAGGGCTACCTTCAAAAAATGGGAAAGGAGAATTAATCTTTCTGTAGTGAACCGGAAGTGCCTCCCCTCCCCTCTATGGCTGGCTTGGCCTCTTGAAAGTGAGGATAAGCACGACCGTGATCTCATTCAGAATTTCTTGTAAGCATGTTGCTTCAAGTCCTCAGGGATCCGCTTTTGAAGTCTATATGGCACACAATCTTCTGGGAAAGAGTAGCGTGGAAAATACGAATGCCGAATGCTTTTCCTTGGTTTAGAAAAAAGGCTTCAGAGGTATATATACGTCATTCAATGCTGCGTGGGCAAGTCTCTTTGAGATCAGCGACCACAAAAACATTCAAAAGCAACTAGCAGGTAGATAAGCAGTCGTTTGGAGGCCTGCATAATGACATCATCAAAAAGGGAACTTAAAGAAAAAGAAAACCAACAGCGCCTTGCTCGCGCCATTGAAACTCTGGATTCTATTACAAGAAATAGTGATATCCAGAAGAGTATCCGAAACATGATAAAAGAAGTGCTTCTTGCACTCAAGGATGAGAAGAGCGGGAGCCTTTCAGTGAGGGCTGCAAATGCAATAAGTCTGCTTGACAGTGCGACTCAAAGCCCTCAGATGCAGTCACACATCCGCACAATGTTGTGGCAGGTAGTATCGACTCTCGAAAGTATAAGGGAATAGCTAGCGGGTGTTCTTCACCGGCTTTACTGGAGGAGGCAGCTTTTCGAGCTTGTGGGTAGGGTTGGCAAGGTAATGCCTAGAAGCGCCTTCCCCGCTTAAGACAATATTGCAGTGGACACATCTATATCGTATCGCCATATTGTAAGTGCAAGAGGTATTGCACATACATGGCTAAAAACAGTATGGATATAACGATACAGAAAATAGCGCCAGCGCACAATGGCGCTAGGTTTAACATGCGAAGACTGACGTTGTAGCTTCTTTTGCGATCTCCAGGTAGGACACGGGATTTTACACATAATTTACGTTTTTAGAGTCTTCAAAATCATAACTTGCACAAATTATTGCCTCTCTTTCTTTCGAATTGATACCCTTTGAAACTGATTTTACATATATATTATCACTTCAATATTTTTTTCCAACATCTTTCCTTTGGAGGATCGTTCTACTGCTGGCTATCTGCCAAGTCATTGACAACTGGATATGACGGCTAGTTTTCTCATCATAATACTCCGCTCATCCATCCTTCACATTCACTATTCCGGACACAAAGATAAATGTAGTATAAACGTCTATAGTAGTCGAAAAACAATTCGTAAGTATCTTTACCTGAGGTCCACTTTTTCCTAACATTATTGTCTTCATAAAACGTCTCTTTTTTCGATGTTACATAATACAATTGCTATGATGTAACCGTTGTGGCGTGATGTTACATGTTATCTCAGTATGAGAAGTAGTAATAGCCCCTTCATACAGACTACCATGCACAGGTAACGAGAGTAAGTCGGCTGTCTTGTAAAGTGCCATTAATCAATCTTTCAAATGACTAATCCAGATTTTCAGATATTGCAGTTTCCTCAAAACGGTGTTTCCCGTCATTACAGCTTTAATACTGTCTAATAAATATCAATAAAGTAATAATAAGAGGATAGCCAACCATGAATCTGCAAAAAGAAGAGAAGCGCGTTACTTCTCCATGGATGACGCTGGCAATCTTAAGCAGCTTAGGTATAATTGCTATGTCTGCTGAGACTATGATTCTCCCAGCAATTCCAGAATTTATTATAGATCTTGGTATCTCTTATGATGATTCATCATGGATATTGGCTGCATTCTTAGTTATGGGAGCTATTATGACTCCAGTAGCAGGCAAGCTTTCAGATATGTATGGTAAAAAGAAGATGCTACTAATAATATTAGGAATTTATATTTTAGGTCTTTTATTAGGAGCTCTAGCAACCAACTTCCTTTCTATTGTTATTGCTAGAGCGATACAGGGTATTGGAATCTCTATGTTTCCTATAGCTTTTAGCATTATAAGAGATAAATTCGCTCCAGAGAAGCTTGCAATAGCTCAGGGAATATTTAGTTCAACATTGTCTGGTGGTGCAGTAATAGGTTTATTGCTAGGCGGAAGTATAGTTGAAAATTTTGGATGGCAAGCTACTTTCTTATTTATTATACCTATTGCCATCACACTTTTTGCAATAATAATCAAATTCATCAGTATCAAAGAAAAAGGAGAACAAACCATTTCGGACAAAAATACCGAGTTTTGTTGTAGATTTATCCATGTGAGAAAAGACATACTGTTGTCTGAAAACAATAACAACAACAACAACAACAACAACAGCAGTATCATATCCGATACAGATAGGAGCAACAACTACAAGCCTACTAACAAGGATAAAGTATTACATGCATCTATAGACATAAAAGGTGCAACACTATTAGCAATCACAATAATATCATTCCTTGTGACGCTTCAATTTTTAGAAAAAGCGAGCTCCCCGAATAATTCAATCGAGATTTTCATTTTTTCAATAGTTTCAGCTTTTTCATTATTGGTATTTGTCATCTTAGAGAAGAGGACACCATTTCCATTAATTGACTTTAAGTTACTGGCAAATAAAGTCATACTCTCTGCAAATATAATTAACATGACTGTAGGCATCACTGCATTAATGGTTGTGTATCAGAGCATTCCTATTTTGATACGAAGTCCTCTTCCAGTAGGATTTGGTGGAAACGCATTAGATATAGCAAATGTTCAACTTCCCTATATGACAATATCGTTGATTTTCTCTATTGCTTCTGGTTTTGTGATTTCCAAATTTGGAAATCTAAGACCTACTATATTAGGAACCATCATTACTACAATAGGCTTTTTTGCGCTTTTCTTGTTTCATTCTACAGAAGCCTCAATAGCTGCGATGCTTGTGCTAATAGCTGTAGGATTATCATTAATGCAAATAGGTTCAGTAAATGTCGTGCTGACTTCAACTCCAAGGCAATTCAGTGGAATATCAATGGGAATGAATCTACTAATTTACCTAATAGGATCCTCAGTGGGGCCTGTCATTGCAGGAATACTCATGCAAGCAAACCAGGTATTTCTGAAACCAAATGGTATTTCAACCTCATTCCCATCTCCAGAATCATATAGTCTAATTTTTCTTACTGCCAGCTTAATTTCCGGGACTTCTATTATATTTGCTCTTCTCCTTAATAGAATTCGGTCGAATCGGAGTGGGGATCTTAAGGAAATAGGTGTTTTAATTTAATGAAGATTTTAGCAGAGATGACTTTTACGTCATCTCGACAAGAAATAACAATTTTCGTTGTTCTATCACCTATGGCGCGCTCTACAGGAATATACTCGCATGTCGTAGAGCTGTTTAGACCGACAGATTTTATGTTTTATTATTGGAGATGGAACTGTACAAGTTCATCATAGTGTACCATAAAACAGCTTAATGTTGTATAGGCAAGAAATTGATATCGATATTTCGATATTCCACTTTACTGACGCTCCAATGCATGCCGATCCCATTTGGCACACGTTGCCGCAGCTTCATATGTGGTTTGCAGGAAAGACAGCAAGACCTCGTCAGGCAGCTTTGCATTCCGGACTACGTCGTAGGGGAGCACGAACTCGCTCATCTCCTTATGGTAGAACGCCTCTAGCGGTTGGATGGGGTAATCCTTGAATCCTTGAGGCTCGGGGTAGGCATAGGCATAGAAAACAGGCTCATTAACCGGACCGCCGCCAGGCCAGAAACCGCAACTACTCACTTCGTGGGAGTAGGCTTCTACCATCACAAAACGAGCGCAGTATGGTACACCTGGGTGCTCAGGTGCCGTACGTCCGGAGAAGCGAGTGACTGCCAGATCAAAGGCTCCCCAGAAAAAGTGTACCGGGCTCACCTTGCCTGTGAACCGACTACGAAACTCCGAAAGAACCCGGCTGGCCTGCAACAGAATGCGCCAGAACCGCTGTGCATATTCGGGATCATAGGCCGCATGTTTCTGATCTTTCTCAAAAGGAGTTCGATCCGGCACTTCTACCGGTGTGGTCCAGATGGTTAGAGGCATCCCAAGCGATGCCAGGGCTGACATCGTTTCTTGATAAAAGTCAGCTACTGAGCGCGGTCGGAGAGCGATTGTCTTGGTAGAACCGTCAGCCGTCTCGATGAGTAGGTTATGGGATATGAAATCGAAGTCTATTCGCAAGTGTCGACCTTCGTAGGCCATAGTGGATGTCGTGAGTCCTCTAGGCGTGACATATAGAGGAATATTCCACCAGTGATTCTCTAGCGGCGTGAGTGCGAGCCGGATCTTGCCGACGATCTGGGTCCACATGTGGAGTGTATAATAGGTGTCTTTCCACTCTGCCAGCGGCAGTTCTGGCCATAGATTTGTTGTGGTCATTGCATTCCTCCTCCATTCCACCACCAAACGGCCGGGTCAAGCATGAGAGGGTGGTAATTTTCGATGCAGGGTACTGGGCTAATATTAGCCGAGAGTATGATCCTAGCTTGGAAAATAGAGGCTAAGAGACGTTCCGATAATCGAGGTTCGGGAACATGTATCATACGAATGTATATGGATGAGTCAGGTATCTAAGATTTTATTTGAAATGAGGATACTAATATGATGGATATAGTCACCCTCACTGTCTCGCTGTGCTTTGCGTAATTGATTGATTATATCGCAGGGGAAATATAGAGAGAAAGGGATTTCTTCATATCGTAATAATATAAGCGGAGCTAAAGAACGTTCTAAATTAGCACCATTAGTAGTGTTCCCAAAGAAGTTGAATAGCTGGTCAATTACAAATTCTGGTTGCTCTTCGGGAATCCAATGTGCTGAAAGTGGAACTGTGACGCCCGTTACACTTGTAGCTAACGCTTGCGTTGAACTTAGCGCAAAGTTCCCTGGGAAATCACCACCTGAAGCCGGATAAATATCGCCACATAGTACTAATACAGGCATTGTTATCTTACTCCTGGCTGATTCTCTATTTTGCTCTGCATCCACAGGAAAAGCTCTATAATATTCAAATCCAGCTCACACTGCACCTGGAGCAGAGTATTTGCTGACATATTCAACTATATCAGCCTGAGTAAAGGCATCGGGTTATACGCAAAGCCTTTGAAAAACCATGAGATATATTCTCCCTCTTTACTTTGTACTAGGGCTTCTGGTAAGTTAGGCACCTGATGAAAAGCAAACCACCAAAGACCATTCTGACCAACCTCTGGAAGTAGAAAACCTGCGAAAGTAGAATCCATTATTACTAATTTGCTTACATTGTTTGAATGAGTTGCAGCATATGAATAAGCTATCTGCAGCTCGCCAAAATCATGTGCTACTAAGAAAATTTTGCTGAAATCCCAGCTGAGATACCAATTGGTAGATACCTTCTGCAGTAGTGTTGCCATCATAATCTGTGGTTGGCTGAAGAGTCTCCAAGTCCCCCTAAGATCAGGTGCGATTACGGTATAACTCTTGGCCAATGCCGGCATAATATGTCTCCATGCATACCACTACTGTGGCCAACCATGCAATAAAACTACAGGATCTCCTTGACCTACAATCACATGATGCATCTGAATGCCATTAACAGATGCCATATGATGTGAAAAAGTCACATCATCGATTTGAAAAGATCAGCCGCTATAATTTCTGTAGACTGTCCTAAATGGAACACAGTCGTCACTTTATCGATATTTCACGAGAAATGTTTAACTATATTTGCTGTCATTGTACTATACTTAGTCATGAAGAAAAAAGCGGATACTCAGTGTGTTCACATTGGCAAAGTAAATCCAGACATTCATGGCAATACAGAAGGATGCGAAGAATGTGAAAAAATAGGTTCTGACTGGGTTAATCTGCGATTGTGTTTAACATGTGGCCATGTGGGATGTTGCAACTCTTCTCCCAATAAACATGGAACGAAACATTTCCTAGAAACAGGACATCCTGTCATCAAGTCCTATGAGCCGGGCGAGGATTGGAGATGGTGTTATGTGGATGACATCCTTTTGGAATAATAGTGGGTGAATCCATTTCCATTTCCATTTATATGATTAATGCTTTTAGATAATGAATTGAAACTAAATTCGATGAATTCAATGCAATTGCCTTGATCTTAATACTTCTCTAAATATTGTCATCATCATCTGTTCTCTGGCTATCACCTTTGAAAGGACTTGCAATAAAGTGCGAGACCTTCAGTGGTCTTTCATCAGTATGAAATGCCAAGGCATGTTCTTGAATAGAGCGATCAGCGACTGTCATCCGTTCATGTTGGCGCAAGTGCTCGACCCATGACTCCACCAGGAAACTTTCAATGTATACATTTTCCTTCTTATCGTGGCGAAACAAGCCCCAATAGAAAGCGCCGTCACGTTTTCTGACGGTACTCAAATCCTGCATTGCCATTGTAAATTCAATGTCTTTGTCTGCTTTCAGGGATATCGCAGTTTTACTAACAATCCAACAGCCTTGGTTGTACTGGCTGATAGCAAAGCAGCCCTAATCACAAATTGATCAGCTATCAAACCCAATGCTACCCTGCCTGTTACTAGCGCAGCTTGTAAAACAAGTTGGTAGAATGAGGCCGCCCTTGCAATCCCTAATTTGAGAGAGATCCATACAAAACAAGACCCAAAGTAGCAAAGGCTCATGATTTGAGCCACTCCTACCAAGACCATAGCCGAAGCTAGAAGATCTATGTTTTGCACTGTGGCTAACATAACTAGCGAAACCAAGAATGATATCGTAGCGAGGACGGCCATCCAATCAGCAGATACTTTCCTAATTATTCTGGACATAATTATCGGCCCCCCTACTATTGCGCCAAGACCAAACAAACCAAACAGAATTCCGTAAACAGAGGACTCGAGCCCGAGTTCTCGATACGCCATCACGGCCCCGATGGTGCAGTTATTGTACTCTTTACTTTAATGCCATCACATTGGTATTCCTTATCATCGTATTGTTTCTCCTCCATCTACAACAATTGTTTGACCGCTGACAAAAGAGGAATAATCAGATGCAAGCATTAATGCTACACCTGCAATTTCTTCCGGCTTCCCTGCCCTTCCAAGTGGGATAGAAGACACAATATCTACTCTTTGTTCAGCTGTCAATCTTTCCCAATTTCTCTGTGTAGCAATAGTTCCAGGGGCGATTGCATTGCATCTTATTCCATACTTGCCATATTCAGCCGCTATATGCTTTGTGATTCCCAAATTAGCGGCCTTGGCCACAGTGTAGGGGGAGCCCTTTATGTATCCACTTATTGCAGGGGTTGATGAAATGTTGATTATAATTCCGCGTCTCTTTTCGATCATTAAAGGCAGCACCTCACGACAGCACCTATAAGTGCCTTTTGTATCTACGTCCAAAACCCTTTCCAAAACTTCATCAGATATTTGATCAAAGCTTACATCCCACAGATCATCTTTAATTGGATAGCCTGCATTATTTACTAGCACATCAATTTGACCATATTTCTGGCGTATTTTGTCGACCATCTCTCTTACTTCTGTAACAGATGTCACATCTACTTTCAATCCCAATGGGTTTGTTCCATACTCTTTTGAAAGCTCGTCTACAGCACTTTGAGCTTCAAGTTGATCTCTTCCCGTGACAACTACGTTGGCTCCCTGTTCGGAATAGATGTTTGCCATTGCTCTTCCATTCCCCTTAGTAGAGCCCGTTATGACAGCAACTCTGTCGCTTAGTAATTTCATCTAGTAATCTTACACTGGCAGACATAAGCAATATGCAATTATTTATTATCATCATCACTACCACCGTAACAACAACTGGCAGTAAGCTACTGAATGTGTATAATCAAAAAATACACCTGCTAATGGATAAAAAATGAGCAATCGTGCGTTCAATCCTTGTTCCCCTGGATAGTCTTTCAGACTTTCTAGTCTTTCTTTAGCAATTTGATTGCACATAGCATGTTCCCATAGCTCAGAGCCAGGCAAGTATCAAGAACAAAGGCACATAATCGGCTATGTCGATTATAGTCACAGAACGGTTATGGCAGCTGACCGTTCTTATTAGAGAAATATCTCCGGTTTCCATTTGATTTTCTTCTTCGACTGAAGTCAATCATATAAAACAACATAGGAGATATATGATAGGAAAGACATCAAAATATGCCAAGGAAGTTATGGACCATATATGAGTTATAATAAACTGACAGCAGAAGAAGAATGGGTAATCGCACATAAAGCAACAGAAGCTCCTTTCACTGGCGAATATGACAATTTTTATGAGGATGGAACATTTATCTGTAGAAGGTGCAATGCCCCTCTTTTTTCATCTAAAAGCAAGTTTAACGCTGGATGTGGATGGCCAAGCTTTGATGAAAGCTTCCCAAATGCAATTGAGCGCGTACCTGACCCTGATGGGATGAGAACAGAGATACAATGTACAAACTGTGGTGCGCATTTAGGGCATGAATTTCTCGGAGAAGGTTTGACAAATAAAAATACTCGAGATTGTGTCAATTCAGTATCCATACGTTTTATTCCAAAGGGAAAGGAGTTGCCAAAAATAATACATGAATGACAAGTTTGAGATCGCAACGCTTGCGAATGGATGTTTCTGGTGCAGTGAGGCAATCTTCAAAAGACTCAAAGGTGTAAAATCTGTTCTACCCGGCTATTCAGGAGGATTAGTGAAAAATCCTTCTTATGACCAAATATGTACAGGAAAAACCGGACATGCGGAATCAATTCAAATAGAATTTGATCCGAAAGTCATACCTTTTGAAAGAGTACTTGACATTTTTTGGCATACACACGATCCAACTACTCTTAATAGACAAGGTAACGATGTCGGCACACAATACCGATCTGCAATCTTTTATCATAATCAAAAGCAAAAAGAGATTGCTGAGAAATCAAAAAAGGAGCTTGAAAAAGAAGGCGTTTACAAGGATTCTATTGTGACAGAAATTACTCCTTTTAGTAGTTTTTATTTTGCAGAGGATTATCACAAAAATTACTACGATAACAATCAAGATGCGCCCTATTGCAATTTTATAATTGATCCCAAAGTGCGTAAACTGCTCCTGAAGTATGGAAATGATGTAAAGGAAGAATATCAATAAAAAGTAGATGGTAGCAAATTTGCACTATATATAATTTCAGGAAAATATCAAACACTAGCAGCAGTTAGTAAAACCAGCTTTACTCTTTAGTCTCTTTATTTAAAAATACGGGGCAATACTTTTTTGTGCTCATTCTTTACAGGAATAAAAATACTTGATTATATCGTGTTAGCCAATCTATGATTGGGGTTTTGGTTTGCTAAGCAAAATCAATTTGGTAATGGGCATATATGTTTTTGAATGAGTTTCAATTATTCTAATTGCTATTTCCGAGTTTAATTACAACGCTCTAAAAACACATGTGTCCAAATTGTGGATTTTATTACTATTGCAGACGTTTGACCTGATTTTGCACGACAAAACAAGAGCTATAACGAGAGAATTATTCTATTGTGATTAGCAATAATAATTCTCAGTGCCGTTCAGGCATTATCATAATTGAAGCTATAGCAAGACGCTAGGAAAAGAAGAAGTCTCTCTATCTATCCTTTTGGATGCAGGAGCTTATGCTCAATCATTGGTCAGACGGCTAAGAGCAAAGCAGGAGTCAAAGACCTCCCACCGTTTATTGATCCATGAAATAGAAGGAAGAACATGTGTCTAAGCCGCCGACTACGACGACAATTGCATCAATTGAAATTCCGTTAGGCTTTTCAAGTCCTTTGTATAGCCATCTCTCTTTCTAGGTTTTTCATTTGTTCTTCGAATTCCTTCAATTGTCACCAGGCCTTCTCTCTTAGAAATGAGAGTAACGACAAAATGGAATCCAATCAGAGGGGCAAATAATCCAGCGGCTAAGCCAGCAAGAACATAGTTATGCATGGCCAGAACGAGGTATAGTGTTACCCCAGCACCTGTCATTATTTCTATCCAAGTGCATGTGCAAAGCTGTAGTCCAATCTGTTTCAATTTCAATTTCAATTCTCCTCGCTTTTTTTAGTTATAGGTCATCGTTATGCGTCTGATCAAGATCCTTCCCTAGTTCAAATTCTAACGACGCAGAATTAATGCAATATCTTTTTCCTGTTGGATGAGGACCATCATCAAAGACATGGCCCAGATGTGCACCACAGTTGTTGCATTGAACCACAATTCTTTGCGTTCTGTGGCTGTTGTCTAATTCAAATTTTAGGTTCTGTATCTTGGCAGGAGTCCAAAAACTCGGCCAGCCGGTCCCAGAACCAAACTTTGTTTCAGAATCAAGGAGATCATTGCCACCACAGCAGATGCAACCGTAAACACCATCTTCCGTGCAGTCCCAGTACTTGCCTGTGAAAGGCAATTCGATCTCTTTCATTCTGCAGACCTCATGTTGTTCAGGGGTAAGCTTTTCTTTCCACACTTTCTCATCCTGACTATTGTTAACGGCACTTCTTCTGTTTTCTCTCATACCACTCATCGGAATAGAATTCTCATGATAGATATTAGAGGATATTTCCAGATTCATTCCAGGTTCATTGAGATTTTTACATGGAATTCGGTTATCATTAAGACGTCATTGGTCTTAACTCGGCGCTACCGAACAAAACTGAAAACGCCTGACACCATATGAGAGCTGTGTTATATTTTGATAGGTCCGTTCCTTCTGGAATTTTGTAATTTTGGTCCCCAATATTCCCTTTTAGCCTGCCAAGATTGACAAAGTCAGAATTGCCCTTGTCCGTTGAAAGATAAACGTACAGATCAGGACCATTGGTCGATCTGAAATCTTCAAGCCTTAAGAAATTGCTGCCATCACTTAAATTGATAACTTTCGCTTGACCTTCTGCGTTATGTATTCCATCATCTACTCCGACAAACGTCCCGGCATATACCGTAGATGTTTCTTCTCCAATTGTAGTCATTTCCTCGTTAACAGTGCTGCCATTAGTCTGAGCCGCTGCTTTCATTATCATGTCCCTTTCTTCATTGCTCATTTGCTGGCCTCTTTCTATTCTTTCTTCTTCACTCATCTCCATGAAGTCTTTAAATTGTTGCATGTTGACTGCGTCATTATTGCCGTTGCTTACAGTCGGCACCGGTTCGTTTATCTCAGTATCGACGAACAGGGGTAATGCAGTATAGAACCCAAGCGGAATCGCAACTGCTGCGATAACGATTCCAATAATTATGGCTTTCCTGCTACTCATGCTATATTATGCTCCACCTACCTCCACAAAGGGGCAATTGACTACGAGTCCTGCTATTTCTGTGCTGAGCATTCCTCCCGAGACGGCCATTTTGATATCTGATGTAGTGGTTAAGAATTTTGCGCTTGAAGCGTCTCTCCACGTTGCAGCATTAATCCTCCACATCGGGCTGTAAGGGATGTCTCCTACATTGCTGCCTGTTATACTTGCTTGATAGCCCATTGGACCGGTTCCTGTAATGCCGTTAGCAAACACCCAGAGGTCGGAGCATGCTCCTGATAGTGTTGTCAATCCTATCTTGTTGACAAATAGTACCCCCAGCGCGGTTGCGACATCTTGATTAGAGGCATCAGTTGCAATATAGTATATTGTAGAGCCATCTGGTGCAAATCCCCTGTGGGCTACAAATGTAACCTGTTTGTTTTCAGTATCAATTTTCAACACCTGTCCGGGACCGTAAGGTGATTTGTCTGTCAAAGTCTTATCTTCTCTAACCATCAGAGAACCTCCCTCCCATTGTATGAATGGGCAGTTTACTACCCTTTCTGTAGGCTCTATTGTAATTTTGTCATCCTGTAGCGCCGCTGAGATTTCTTGTTCGGATTTCAGCTCAGTAGGACTCATTCCTTCTTTCCATTGTACCAAGATTATTCTCCAAAGCGGGCTGTATGTTGCATTTCCAGGTTCTGAATCAGCTACCTTTGGCTGGAACCCTAATGGACCTGAGCCTTCAATGCCATTCTTGAATGCATAGATATTTGCAAGTGCTCCAGGCGGAGCATTAGCCAATGATGGTGTATAAACTACTCTTGCTCCAGTCCAGTTAGTCATAAGGTCAGCAAGGTCTCTATCGGAGGCCTCGTTGAGATGTAAAACACCTCGTGACCGTATGAGTATCCCGGTGTTAGAGGCAGCATTACGGGTATACTGGTCTCAGTCAAGTTCTGTTCCCCAGCCATTATCATGAAAATGTCAGACATGTTGCTGGAGCTGCCTTGAGCTATCGTCATCATGCTATCGTCGGCCATATCTTGTAACGTAGCGCCATATGCAGATGTCATGGTCTCATTGTTCCTACTGATTCCAACAAGAAAGAGGCTTGCAAAAAGAGCCACTGAGGGGGTCGCAGCATATACACCCTTTAAACGGTTATTAAACTTCATCGAAGCTCGTCGGCTGGATAAGATTAAAAGGATTTTTCCAAATCTTTTCCAGATCCTTTGCAGATTGGGCTTATATCTATCATCAGTTGAAGCTATTTCTGCAGCTCATTTTATGATGAATCGCAAGACAGTAATAAAATCCTGAACAGTGCCAAAAAGTATCTCTGCGGATACTGCAATGATATTGACCACTATCTTATGCTAGGCAGGATCTGCGCCGCTCATCTCTATGTTTCTAGAATGCCAAGCGCCTTTACAGCGCAAGTGGCATTTCTGTTTTTAATTAGATCTCTGTTAGGTTTCATAATTCATTTATGGATATAATGCAAAAACAACCAAATTTTTTACAACTCTTGATCGTTCTTTTGGCACTGTTCTGCCACATTCTGCTATATTCTACCGAAAACAATTAGAGTCGCTATATTCATGTTTATACATGGTTAAAGCCTCTTCAAAAAAAGGATCTTCTGGAAAGTATGATATCGTCATAAAGGCCAAAGCAACAACTACAAAGATCATAGATATCACAAATGAAACCGTCCGGTTGGAGAGCAACGATAAGGGACAGGTTACTGGAAAACACTATTCCGGAGTTCACTGGGACACAGTGGAAGCAACAATGCTTGCAGATGGAGCGGCAAGCCTAACGATAAGGTATCTACATATGACAAATAAAGGCGAATCTGTTGTGGGGACGGGAACAGGAACTCAGTCAACTCCAAACCAAAGGGGAGTTGCAAGAGTCACAGGAGAGGGAACGATGTGGACTTCTGCTCCTCGGTTATCACATCTAAATGGCGGTAGATGGAAAGTTGAAGGAGAAGTGAATACGATTAGAGAGACTGTTGAGGTAAGAGGTAATTTCGACACTGCCAATGCATAAGACCGCGTTTTTACCTTAATCGCACAATTTCTCTATTATCTGGGACACTAGACCGGATTTTGAGACGAGAATAGATAGCGCTTGCCACATTTTCTGACTTGCTCTTTTCGCCGTGATTGACCAGCACACGCTTTGGCCTGATGCGCGAAACAAAGTTCAGTATTTGATTAAAGTCAGAGTGGCCTGAAAATCCATCTATCTTTTGTGTTTGGCAGCGGACAGGAACAACTTTGACCTTGCCGGACTTGTCCATCATGCTAACTTCAGACATCGCTCCGTCAAGGACGCGCCTGCCAAGTGTGCCATTAATTTGGTACGAGACAAATATAATTTTGTTCTTCAAGTTTGGTGCAAGCTCCTTGAAGTATTCTACAGATGGGCCGCCTTCAAGCATCCCAGATGTTGCCATCACGATTGCGGGATTTTCGTCGCTAAGTATATCATCGCGCTTGCCATAACCGCTAATGACTGTAAAATATTCTGACTGGAAGGGATTTATGCCCTGCGATACCGACTTGCGCACGTCGGAGCCAAGGTAGTGAGCATAAGACATATGTATGGCGCTTGCCTCAGAGATCATTCCCTCTATGTATATTGGCGACTCTATGAGCCTGCCTTCTTTCATCTCCTTTGCCATGACAAGCATTATCTCCTGAGCCCTGCCAACAGCCGGAACAGGAAGAAGGACCTTGCCACCATCCATCAGGGTCTTGTTTATGGACTCGGTGAAACCTCGATATACCGATTGCTGATCAGGCATGACATCTGTTGTGTTGCCATAGGTGCTTTCAGTGATGAGTGTTTCTACCCTTGGGTACATAGATACTGCGCTATCGAGCAGCTGTGTCCTCGCGTACTTGTAATCTCCAGAGTACAAGATATTATGAGCACCTGAAATATTGAGGTGAACAGTGGCGCTGCCCATAATATGTCCTGCATTGTTGAGTGTAATTGTGACGTCTGGCGAAATGTCTGTAGGCTTGCCGTACGGCAGGGTGATACAGTGCTTGATAACTTCATTTATGTCCCTTGATGCGTATGGTAGGTACGTGCCATTGCTGTTTGCAATCTTGACAGAGTCCGTCTGAAGCAGGATCATCAGTGGTAAAGTAGGCTCCGTACAGTAGACAGCTCCCCTGTAGCCATACTTGAAAAGTGTCGGCAAGAAGCCTTGGTGATCAATGTGCGCGTGGCTTATCACCACTGCATCCAGATCGTCGAGGTCAAAGTTGAACCAATCAAGCCGAGGATAAGCGTCAAGCCCGGACATTTCTCCAGGATTTATACCACAGTCAAGCATCACCTTGGTCTCCGGTGTGACAACAACAAAACAGGATCTGCCTACCTGTTTGACTCCTCCAAGGCAAAAAAGCATAACTTCTTCCCTGCTCATTGACCAGGACTGGGGCTTATTAGATCGAGGCTCGCTCGTGGCTGTTGTAGTAATAGTAGTAGTAGTTTGGTGTTGTTGTTGCTGTAGCTGCTGTCGACGAGGTAATGTATCATTCCCATTGACGCTGCTAACTATAAGTGATTCTCGGAATACGCGCTTGCCCAGCTTTTGAAGAAACTCTGTCCTTTCTCTTGCAGAGCTCTTTAATGTTGAGTGCAGCGTGTTGATGCTGGATGAGGGAATATGAGGCGAGCGTCTAGTGTGTGCTATCCAGCCTGTTGACTGGGCGATTTGAACGAGCATGTTAGGATCTATTGCTTCCGGTTTGCTTACTTCAAGAACTACCTCCCCTGTTGCATCGTCGCAAAATATTGCTGATACCTGCACATCTTTTGGAAGCAGTTTTACCACTGCTTGTCTAGTCTGGTCCTCTGGCAGCCTGCTTGACGGGTCAGTTCGAATAATGAACCTCTTTTTCAAAGTCTTTGACAAAGATGACAAAAAATAAGTCAAATCGGTTAGTGCAAACTTTGGATTCTTGGTATAAAGTGCAATGTTAGGACCTTCAAATCTCACAAATGTTATCTGAGAATCAGAAGGAATGGATTTGAGTATTATCTTGCTTACAGCCTCCTCACTCTGGGTGGTAACTTTTGTGATCCCTTTGTCGATGTCTTCTGATACTCTTGTTGCTGCTGATGCTGAAGCTGCTGATCTAATCCTTCTGGGGGAAGAAGTTGTCTGTCCTGCTTGAGTTATTATTTCACCAACCTTTTGGTTCTTTTCTAATTCTTCCATTATCGCTCATCCGACTATATTCCAACTGTATATGCCTCGAGGTTACAATCAATCGTATAAGGCATAAACCGGTAATAAGCCGATACTATATCAGTGACTCCATTATAAAAGCATAGTGTTTTTTTAGAATACCACGTATGGGAGCACCAGCACCGCAAATACAATCGCGGCCATCACAAGGGTCAAAAGCATATTTGCATTCTTTGCAATTGCTTTGGATCTGACTTTGTTCTCTATTAATGCACCATACAGCTGACCACCGTCAAGTGGACCTAATGGCAGAGCGTTGAATATGCCGACATTGAAGTTGATGAACCATAGCCAGAACAGCATGTTGGCAACAGGAGCGAAGTTATCGCCAAAGACGCTTGAAGTATACTTTGGGGCCATTAGATCAGAGAAGGGGACAAATCCCTCTTGAAATGTTGGTGGAAGAAGAATAGCTAGGGGGTTTTGGCTAAACTGGTTCCTGTACGTGTCAAGTACCTCTTGCGGGCTACTGGATAGAACGGTGACACTAACCCCTAAGGTTCCCCTGCCTGGCTCAACCGCTGGAGGAAGCGTTACCTGACGCATGACAGGGTCGCCGGCCTTATTCAACCAAGTTATTTCGACCGTATTGCCAAGGTTTCTCCTGAGACTCTCGCTCAAATCTTCAAGCGATGTGATCTGCTGGCCTGCAACATACTGAATCACAGATTCAGCCTCGATCCCCATTGTTTCAGCAAGAGATCCACCGTTTACGCTGACTACCATTACACCAAACTGGGGAGCATTAGGGTCAGGTGGAAGAGGAGTAAGGGTAGACACTACAAAGTACATTGCTAACAGACAAGCGCCTGCCAATATCATATTGTTGAGCGGACCAGCAGTTAGGACTGCGCTCTTTTGCTTCAGCGTTGCTCTGTTTAGCTCATCCCTTTCAATATTTACAAACGCGCCTATTGGTATGCCGAGAAATAGCACAATTCCTGTCGAATCGACTCTAATATTATGCACTCTGGCCACAACACCATGTCCTGCCTCATGAATGATAATGGTGATAACAAGAGCTGCTAAGCCATAAGTTATGGGCAAATAAGGATTAAACCCGGGGATAAGCAGATTAGCCGCGGGGCCGACACCCCTCACACCTTCTCTTGCTTGGGCATTTGCAAACATGACCATAAGGGAACCTACAATAAGGAATATTGCAAGTGCGGTTATTGCAGGCATAAGATACGTGTTAAATCGGGCATAAAATCTGGCAATACGCCATTTGGCCACCTTATCGAAGAATTCAAGACCAAAGGGTGTGTGGATAAGTATTAGCACAAATGCCTTTAGTTCTACTCGCACCCTGTTGTTCTTCTGTTGTTCCAATTGGCTAGTATTAACTCCCTCTGTGTATTTAAATCCAAGCTTCCTATGTCTTACATTACTACTAGACGGTCATATGCCGCCGCTGCTGTCTGTCTTTTGTATCTCAATGTATACCTTGTCGCCTACCTTGATGCCCATGTCCTGATATTCAGGCATGCTGAACTTTATAGTCGGTGAGTCAGTTAGTCCCGGCCCCATAAACCCAATATTTGTAATGACCTTAGGCATGTTTTTCATGAGGTCCTCAATAGATGTTACATTCGAGCCAAACGGGTTCATATTCGGCCTGTCTGGTTTGTATTCTTTTGGGTCATTGAATGTGACATATACGTACGGACTACCGTCCTGAGATGCTTCAATTCTGGCAACTATGAACTCTCTTCTCATTAACAAGATAGTTTCCACATTGGGGACTTATTTGCATATCTGAAACGGTGGTACTCCTGCTCTCGCTTGCCTAGCAGAAAGTCTACATTAGAGGTTTGCACACACTATCCTTATGCTTGCCATTGATGCTGTTGACGTCACCAAGGTATATAGAAGTGCAAGTCAGCCTGCAATCAAAGATCTTTCTTTAAGAGTAGAGGCAGGCAAAATCTTTACGCTACTGGGCCGTAATGGGGCAGGGAAGACTACCTTTGTGCGCATGTGCGCGACGCAATTACTCCCGACTTCTGGTACAATAAGTGTCCTCGGTTATGACGCAGTCAGGCAAGCAAAGCATGTGCGAGACCTTATATCTATTGTGCCACAGGAAGGCAGGCCGCTCCGAGCGCTCACACCTTGGGACCACGTCTACAACTGGCTCCAGATAAGAGGTGACAGCAAGAGTGCAGCAAGAGACAAGACAGAGGCAATGCTGCGAAAGCTAGAGATCTACGGCGCTCGAGATAGTCCTGCGATGAACCTGTCAGGCGGCATGAAGCAAAAGATCCTTGTCGCGATGGCGATGGCAACTGACGCACAGCTTCTCTTCCTTGACGAGCCAACTATAGGCCTTGATCCGGTGTCCCGCAGGCAAGTGTGGACAGCCATCAAGGATTGGAAAAGCAAAGGGGGCTCCATTTTGCTGACAACGCACTACATGGACGAAGCGGAGATGCTATCTGATTACATTGTAATTATTGACAAAGGCATGGTTATTGCGGAGGGTACCATTCAGGAGCTGCGCAAGGTGATCCCACAGAATATTCGAGTGGATATAGCTCGTGACACACTAGACATTGACACTTTGAAATCTTACGGATCGGTGGTCGACACCGGTGCGGGAATGCTCCGCATATTTACTTTCGAATCTGCGGTACGTGAGCTATCCGATCTTGCACTGAGACATAACCTGTCCTTTACGGTCTCTTCTGTTACACTTGACGATGTCTTCGTTTACATTATGGGCAATGGTATTATAGATGATCAAGATCCCAAGGACTAGCATATTGCCTGTACGGCAGGTATTGCTTATCGCCTACATGACAGGCGTGCTCTGGTTAAGAAGGAATCCTATGTCATTAGTGTTCACTGCAATAAGCCCATTCTCACTCTTGTTTGTGCTTTTCGTGGTAAGCGGCGGCCAGTACATCCACTTTGCCGTAGCCGGCAGCCTAGTGATGGCGCTTGTGGGATATGGTCTTGCACTCGGCCAGGACATCTCATTCTACAAAACAGAATACAAGGTACAGGATGTATTTGTTGCATCACCCGTCTCCCCATTGACCTACATGGTTGGGCTTGCCCTATCAGAGCTGCTATTCGGCCTTCCAGCACTTATAGTGCTAGCAACACTTGTTGTATACTTCGGCTCAGTTTTCAGCATACCTCTGCTTATGGCAACAATTCTTTTAATCTGGGGAGCCATGTCAGCAATGGGGTTTTTTCTGTCATCCCATATGCTCCATATGCGAAACGCGACACAGGTGATATCCTTTGTGAATGTAATACTGGCAGTGCTGCCCCCGGTATTCTACTCTATGGACGTAATGCCGGAGGTGCTGCGGCCCCTTGCCTATGCTGTACCAACGACACACGCATCGCTCATGCTGCAATACATCATGGGCCTCCCGACAGCCGCCGATTGGTCACTTGAGTTTGGCTTTGCGGTACAAATTGCATATCTCTTAGCGTTTATCACGCTGGCCAAGACGAAGGCTTTATGGCGGGAGAATTAATAGTAGTAGCAGTTCATGTTCTCGACAACAAAAAACCGCGATAATCTCCAATAAGCAGAGAGATAGTATCTCACAGTTTCCAAGACCAAAATTAGAATCAAAGCGTGAATATTTGAGCGCAGACGTGACAATTAGAAGTTATTGTGTCAAGACTTGCCTTTTTAAGCAAGCATAATTGGCGGAAGCATCTAAAGCTGAACTTGCTTATCCAGAGTCGTAGGAGCATGCCCTTGGAGCAGCCACATCTTCCGTCACCTATCTCTCTCTGTATGTGTATATATATTGTAAATGTCGTTGATTATGGGGTATGGCCTAACTACATAAGAGCTAAGATTGGGTGAAGCTTGATTACTCTCTTGCGGTGCCGCCTTGAATTTGCAGTCTCAACTTTTTGATTCTGATAGGTGCAGAAGCCTTGCTGGAAGATAATAGTGTCAAATTAGTGATGGGGAGAATAGGAAGAATAACACTTGACGCGACTTTTCGACCCACAAAGAAGGCGCCTTTACCAGCTGTATCATAATAGATACAGCTGAATAAATCCAGCTCTTGCAACTGGATTAGCCGTGGAGGTGGCGGTGGTGGTGGCCCGCGCATAATCCTGGGATTGATTGGTTGAATTCCCAGAGATCGAGTAAGGAGGTCATGGTGGGATTCGGACCCACGACCTGCTGATTTCTTGATGATGTTTACAAGTCAGCCGCTCTGACCAGGCTGAGCTACATGACCTCATGCGCTGTAGCCACACTGCGTTTTATTAATTAAACGGCGTTTTTGGTTTTTGCAAAAGATTATCTAGCGCTAAATTCGTCCCTATATGTCGTTGGCACACAATGCTGCTGCTGAAGAACATGGCAGGCGGGAAAAACTTAAACTGTTGGGCTATATGGTAGGGACTGCAATGTTCTTCGGTATGACTTTACTGATCTCATTTTTCCTAGTGATAATGGCTATCAACTCGATCAAGATTCCGGCTGAGGTCGCATCAAACATACTGATGCTAGGTCTAGTACCTCCTTCAGTATCAACATTCTTGCTCTTTACAAAGGTATTTGGCCGGTTTATTTAAAAAATGTATTTAAAAAGCTTGAACTTGGAGAAACATATGCCAAAGTTTATTGTGCAGGTAATAATTGAAAACAAGCCCTACATCAATGACCCGGAGGGTGAGACGATCCACAGAGATCTAGTTGTCAAGGGTGGATATTCCAACATACAATCAGTCAGATCTGCAAAGATGTTAAAAATGGTCGTGAATTCAAAAACGGAACGTGATGCTGAAGCGATTGTAAAAAAGCTGTGCCAGGAATTACGTGTCTTCAACCCAGTTGTCAGCAACTGTACCGTCAAGTCAACAGGAAAGAGCTAGAGTGTTCCACACAACCTCTAACAACCTTCTTTATGTTGGATGGCTTGTAACTGTCCTTTAGGTACTTGAAATAATCAAGGTCCATTTACAAAAATGGCATTTCGCCTGCGAAGATGATATAGCCCTATAGTTCTCTCATATGTCTAGATAACGCGGGGTTCTCTCTAATGTGATGTCTCAAAAAGTTATAAGAATTAATACTTGTCACGATCCATCGTCGCAATCATGTTATCAAAGCTGTTGGAATCGCTGAGTGCACCTTCAAGCAACAATGTAGTCCTCAAATGCTTTGCCAAGTCAGTCACTGTTATGATGCCTACTAATTTGCCACTTTCCATTACGGGGAGCCTGCGTATCTTGTGGTTTACCATTCTCTGAACTGCAACTTCAATTGGGGTATCTGGATCAGCTGTCGTTAGTATCTTTGACATGATATCGCTCATTTTTACCTCAGCTATTGGTAATTCCTTAGCGCATATTTTTTTGATGAAATCCCTCTCTGTCACGATGCCAATTGGATGATTTTCTTTGACAACAAACAGCGAGCTTATGCCTTTCTCTGTCATAATCTTGGCAGCCTCCAAGGCGGTCTTGTCATGGTCTATCCTAACGATGTTCTTTGTCATGATGTCGCGGACTACAGTAGTAGCTGCCATAAACAATTTTTTCAGAATCAATCGATGATAAAAACAATACTCTAGCGATCTGTATAGCTATGTAGGGTAAAACTGGCCAGTCTGAAGATATTAATACGAGCGCTTGCAAGCTTTTATTGCAAAGTAATGGCAGCAAGAATTGGGATAGCTGTTTTCCCTGGCAGCAACTGCGACCGCGACGTTCACTATATTCTTAAAAATATAATAGGCGTCGAGGCCGACTTTATTTGGCACACCAAGCATCGCATCAGCGGCTATGATGCGATGATAATCCCTGGAGGCTTTGCCTTCGGCGACAGGCTTCGCCCCGGAATAATTGCTGCCCATAGCCCGATAATGCAGGAGGTAAAAAGGATGGCAAAGGATGGCCTGCCGGTTCTCGGAATATGCAACGGTTTTCAAATTCTTGTTGAGTCCGGACTATTGCCAGGCGCCCTCATGATGAACGACTCCCTCCGCTTTGTCTGCAGGTGGACAAACGTGCAAGTTACAAACAACAAAACACCTTTTACAAACCAGTTTGCACTCAAGCAGAAATTTGGTATCCCTATTGCCCACGGCGATGGCCGCTATGTAGCTGACAGCAAGATATTGAAGGAGCTGAAAAAAAGGAATCAGATCGTTCTGCGATACACGGGTGACAACCCGAACGGATCGACCGACCTCATTGCAGCAATATGCAGCGAAGACGGCAACGTGATGGGTATGATGCCACACCCGGAGAGGGCGAGCGAAAGAATCCTCACAGTCGACCGCCACAGCAGCAGAAAAAATAACAACAACAGCAGTAGCACCAGTGATGCCATTACAATTTTCTGGTCGCTTGTATCAAACCTGAAGCAAAAGGCGATACCATAGAGATGGATGTCCTCACAAAGAAGGAGCTTAAATACCTTGAACAAGAACTAAAGCGAAAGCCAAACGAGATCGAACAGGATGCAGTAGGCGCTCAATGGTCAGAGCATTGTTCGTACAAGTCATCCAAAAAATATTTGCAGTTGCTGCCCACAAAGGGCAAGCATGTAGTAGTTGGCCCCGGCTATGATGCCGGGGTGCTTGACGTTGGGGATGGCTACATCTTGACAGTGCACATTGAGAGCCACAATCATCCTTCAGCCATAGAGCCATTTGGCGGAGCTGCAACAGGCGTCGGAGGGGTAATACGTGATATTATGTCGATGGGAACTCGCCCAATTGCTGTTCTTGATGCCCTGAGATTTGCACCAATAATTGATGATAACCATTCTGTTGCGAAATCAAAGTGGCTATTTAAGAATGTGGTAAAGGGCATTGCAGATTATGGAAACTGCATAGGGATTCCAACAGTCGGTGGCGAGATTGAGTTTGACTCCTCATTCCAGGATTATTGTTTAGTCGACGTCGCAGCGATAGGCTTTGGTAGAAAAGAAGACATTATCACCAACGAGGCTGAAGCAGATGACATAATAATACTTGCAGGCGGCCCGACTGGTCGAGATGGCATACGGGGTGCCTCCTTTGCCTCAAAGACACTTGAAGAGGAGAATAGGTCAGCTGTACAGATTCCAGATCCGTTTCTTGAAAAATTGTTGTTGGAGGCAACGATGGAAGCAGTCAAACATGGGTGTCTCAAGTGCATCAAAGACTTGGGAGGCGGCGGACTTTCCTGCTGTTTGTCGGAGACATCAGACAATCTTGCTAAGGGCTTTGACATCGAGCTGACAAAGATCCATACAAGAGAAAGGCATATGATGCCAAATGAGCTCATGATATCGGAGTCACAGGAGCGCATGCTCTACATTACTGACAGACCAAAACTGTCAATATTGCAGTCGATTCTTAGTAAATACGGAATCAACCATTCTATCATTGGCACTGTCCAAGAGCACCAAGATCTTGTCGTCAGACATTCAGGCAAGGTCATTATGCAAATGCCTTCGCATTTGGTTGCCCACGCGCCCCTTGCAGATAGGGCGGCGAAGCGACCTACTTACATAGACAAGCTGAAAAGAGTTAAGCGACCGCTCCAGCCCTCAAACCTTGGGAAGGTCTTGCTGTCGCTCTTGGCAAACCCTACAATAGCAAGCAAGCGATGGGTCTACCAACAATACGATCACGAAGTGGGAATAAGAACTGTGATCAAGCCGGGGGCAGCTGACGCAGCAGTAATGAGGCTTGACAATGGCAAGTTTGTTGCAGTTAAGCTGGATGGTAACTCAAAGCACTGTTACCTTGACCCATACCAAGGAACGCTTGGTGTTCTCTCAGAAGGATTTAGAAATATCGTCTGCACAGGCGCTGAACCCATTGGAGTAGTAGACCACCTGCAGTTTGCAAGTCCGGAAGACCCAGAGATTTACTGGACGTTTGTTCAGACGGTAAATGCCATAGTAGACTATTGCAGGTTCATGGACATTCCGGTAGTCGGGGGTAAGGTAAGCTTTTACAATGAAACTGCAAAGGGTCCGATCAAGCCGTCGCCTGTCATAGGCACGCTTGGCCTAGTCGAAAGTGAATCTTCTCTCATGCAAATGGCATTCTCAGCAAACGAATCAATCTTTATCGTTGGGCATACCCAGCCAGAAATGGGCGGTTCTGAATACTATGAATATTTTCATAAAATAACAGGCGGGACTGTTCCACAGGTTGATTTGAAAGCGGATAGGCAGAATAGGACTGCCGTACTGAACCTCATAAAAACGGGCCTGGTAAGCTGCGCCCATGATTGCTCAAAGGGCGGCATTGCAGTTGCACTTGCTGAAATGGCGATAGCTGGGTCGATCGGCTTCAAAGTTCAGCTTGACTCTGTTCCAAACTCTTGCAAACAGATTGACGAACTCCTATTCTCTGAGACACAGTCTCGCTATATCATCGCCACAAAGGATCCAGAGAATGTCCACAAAGTGCTATCGGCTAAAGGGGTGAGGTTTGCAGAGTTCGGCAAAACTATACCTACTAACATTGAGTTTATCAAGGGAAAGCGAGACATGATCAGACTTTCTTTGAAGCACTTGCAGTCAAATTTTTACTTGCTTGAGAGGACACTTTAGTTATGAAGAAGATATATTTTTAATAGCTTAATGCTCAATTTACTATATCTTGGGTGAAGACGTTGGTTCATGAAAACTGCGGCGTAATTGGGATCTTTTCCCTTGATGGGCATAATGTCATACCTTTTGTCATAGATTCGTTACGAGCTCTACAGCATCGCGGGCAGGAAGCATGGGGCATTGCAGTTCCCGGCAAACCTCCATTCAGAACACTTGGACTCGTCTCTTCTGCAGCCTCAGGCTTTCCAATGGTGATCAAAAAATACAAGTCGCACACGGCCATCGGACATGTCCGCTATTCCACCCTTGGCAAGAGCACAATTGAAAATGCCCAGCCTCTCAGAGTAAAAGATCTCTGTATTGCACATAACGGTACAATTGCCAATGTCGAAGAGCTGTCAGGAATGGTCGGCGGTTGCACTTTTACCCCACAAACAATGAGCGACACTCTTGTAGCAGCTCAGCGCCTTGTCATGCACCTAGCTGACAAAGAGGACATGGCAGAGGCGATGCATATTTTGAAAGGAGAAATGGTCGGCTCCTTCTGCTTTACATTTCTGACAGACGAGGGTTCTGTGTATGCAGCCCGAGATGCACGCGGTTTCCGTCCGCTAGTCCTTGGATATCATAGAGAAACCAATACCTACATTGTTGCTTCAGAGTCATGTGCACTTGCAGCAGTCGGAGCGCAACTGATACGGGATGTAGAGGCTGGCGAGCTCTTGAAGATAAGCAAGGGCGGTTTGACTTCGCAGCATTTTGCCAACGAAAGGCCGCATGCCCACTGTGCATTTGAATATACGTATTTTGCACATCCGTCCAGCATAATGGAAGGAATCAACATTTACGCCGCAAGGAAGAGGATAGGGCAGTTTCTTGCAAAGAAATTTCCTTTAACAAATGCAGACGTTGTAGTCCCAGTCCCTGACTCGGCACGACCAGCTGCGCTGGGCTATGCACAGGAGCTCGGTCTTCCATTTGAAGAAGGATTGCTGAAGGACAGATACAGCAAGAAAGGCTCGATGCGCAGTTTTATCGAGCCGTATCAAAACAACAGACTGGAGATAAACAAGGGTATAATCCCGATACCGGAAGTGGTTGAATACAAGCATGTTGTTATCGTAGACGACAGCATCGTAAGAGGCACAAGCTCTGCTGAGATAATCAGAACGCTTAGGATGGTTGGGGCAAAAAGGGTGAGCCTTGTAGTTACATATCCCCCTATACGTTACCCATGCTATGCCGGCATCGACTTCCCATCGCAGGATGAATTAATAGCGTACCAGCATGACACTACCAAAGAATCAAGCAACAAGATAGGGTCGTATGTCGCACAGGCAATAGGGGCGGACTATGTAGGATACAATGATACCACCAATCTCGCAAAGGCTATAGGGATGCCGGAGGAAGAGTTATGCTTTACCTGCTCTACAGGTAATTATGCACCGCTTGGAATACGTCCAGTGTTTAAGTCAAGGATACAGATGAAAGGTGAATAATAATAATAGCTTAAATATATTCAGACTCAATCTTTTCTGATGCGTATAGCGTTTATTGTGGTAATAGCGGCTGGCATAGTTGTAGTCGCCCTTCTCGCTATGTTTGCTTCTGCCCTCCCGACAAAAGATTACGACCTGAGTGTAGATGCACTCAAGGACGAGCAGTCACTCTTTACAAATGCACGGGTAGTCATAAAGAATACTGGCAGGCTGCCTCTTACAAACTTGCTTGTCGATTATGGAGGCAACACAGAGCCTCCAATAGGCGTTCTGCAGCCAGGCGACACACTAACACTTTCGCCCCCTGAAGATGTACAGCTCGATCAGGTGAAAGTCACAGCCGAGCCAGGCATTGAGATAGTACAGCCCTATCGAACTCCATGGAAATTACCTGGCATGATTGGCTCCTAGTCTGTTTAAATAATGTGCAAATGAAATTAATCATATGGAAAAAGACTCTCACTCAGATGATGAAATAAAGAAATTCTACACGTTGAAAAACATCGCGGTGGTAGGAATGTCAAAAAATGAGGAGAAGGCAGCTCATTATGTGCCAAGGTACCTCATCGATCACGGATTCAATGTTATCCCCGTCAACCCTACAGCCACAGAAATCTTGGGACGCAAGTCATATCCTACTGTCAGTAGCATACCAGACGGAATAGACATCGTCGATATTTTCAGACGTTCAGAAGATGTACCCTCTGTGGTTGAAGATACTTTAAAGAAAGAGGGCATCAAGGTGATCTGGATGCAGGAGGGTATCTACAGCAAGCAAGCAGAGAAGATGGCCAAGGAAAAGGATATTTCTGCAGTCTACAACAGGTGCATGATGGCAGAACACAGGAGGCTGTTCAGTGACTGAGTTAAATTGTACGGATTATGATACTCTTATCTGATGTCAAGTATAGATAGGGTTTTAGAGGCGATCAAAGCTCCTCTCGAAGAGCTTCAGAAGCAAAATAATATCTTTTTCAAAGTAAGCGTCGATAGAGACACCAGTGTTGTTAGAATCTATGGGGAAGGTTCTCACTATATCAAGCGAGCATCTTCCGGTCTAGGAGAGGTGATGGAGCTAGCATATACAACTGCAGAACATCACCCATATTGGGCAATACTATATAACGCTTCGGAAATCTGCAAGACTGTTTTGGAGAGATGGGAGTCTGACCTTACTGCCGACCAGATAAGTGAGATGTCCTGGCGCTGCGATGAGATCAAGATGGCTCTTGGAAGGTTGGAAAGGTAGGTTAATAATAACAAGACCGTTTCAAAAAGAGTAATATGTGGACTCGGCAATAAAAATTTTTCAAAAAAAGTGAGAAGCAACGGAAAATCGCTGTGCCGTGATAATTCCTATTATCCTTGCTATTTTAGATTTATATCCATGCAGCGAGTAGTTATATGGGCATTAATCGGCGATGGCTGCGAAGCAGTAGCAAGCAAGCCTTTTGAGGGAAACTGATAGCAACTAGGCACTTGAAAATGCAAGAAAATATATCTTCTTTTCCTAGTTCCAGGCATGAAGTACCTGGAAAGAGTTTCTAACAATCAACATAAAGACCACTCTGTAGATGAAAAATTCATCAAGAAGTATACTCTATGCGAATACAGAGCTGAACAGACTGACGACACAAAATTATATTCCAAGCAGCAAATCTTATCCGTTAGCAATACTATAGTAATACGGTATATGCAGGTCTCAATTCCAGTCTATAAGCAAAGAAAATTTGCACTGGCTGAGAAGAAGGATTTCTTTATCCATCTATCGCTGCTTGGAGGGTTTCTAGGTTTAGTCGGGTACCTTGTGATTGTCTGTCACCACGTGCACTGAACACAGTATATATAAATAATAATAATAATAAAGTGAAAAACCATGATCAAGATAGGGCTGATTGGCAAGACAAACACAGGCAAAACGACCTTCTTCAATTCCGCTACACTACTGTCTGCTGAGATATCCAATTACCCGTTCACCACAAAAAAGCCTGCAGTGGGCAACGCTCATGCAATAACACATTGTGTTCACAAGGAGTTCAACCTGCAGGACAACCCGAAGAACTCTGGTTGTATAGACGGCTGGCGCTTTATTCCAGTTGAGCTTGTCGACCTGCCGGGCCTGATCAAGGGTGCATGGGAGGGCAAGGGACTTGGGAACCAATTCCTCACAATAGCGGCACAATCGGACGCTTTACTACACATCGTTGACGCATCAGGCAGCATTGATGCATCAGGCAAAATCGCGGAGCCTGGCACAGGCGACCCCGTTGCAGATGTAGCAGACATCGAGGAGGAGCTTGTTATGTGGTACCTAAAGCTGCTTGAGGCAAACAGGGACAAGATATCGCGCGCCATTGGCTCAGGTATGAACACAGTTGCTGCTATAACTGAGATTTTCCGCGGTATTGGGGTAAGAGAAGATCATGTCAAGCTTGCCCTTGCACAAAATAATATGGCTGAGGCTGTATTTGACAACTTTGGGATACAGGAGAGCAAGGACTTTTGCTGGAGCCTGCGCGAGATTTCAAAGCCCACACTAATAGTTGCAAACAAAGTCGACCTTCCTTCTGCGACGGAAAACTTTAAGCGTCTGCGCGAAGAATACCGTGATGTTATAATAATACCGGCAAGTGCTGACGCTGAACTTACACTCAGGCGTGCAGAAAACAAGGGGATCATTCGATACATTCCGGGGGACGAACGCTTTGAAATAAACGATCAGACAAAGCTCAATGACAAGCAAAAGTGGGCACTTAACTTCATACGCAAGGATATCCTAGGCGAATATATGCGCACCGGCGTGCAGTTTGCAATAAATGTGGCTGTGTTCAAGTTGCTCAAGATGAATGCCGTCTACCCGGTTGCTGACATCCAAAAGTTCTCAGACAAGCATGGGAATGTGCTGCCAGATGTATACTTAATGAGATCAGGATCTACTGTTGAGGATCTGGCAAGGGAGATCCATAGCGAGCTGGCAAAAGGCGTAATATATGCTCTTGATGGCAGGGACGGCATCAGGTTGCCTGTGAGCTACCAGTTAAAGGACCGTGATGTGTTGTCTATAGTATCGGCAAGGACAAAGAAAAAGTGATTGACATGACGTCAGCAGATCTAATGCAGGAAATACAAAACATATTGCGTCGGGAGCCTTCAAAGATGTACTCAAGGGAAGAGATCCTCAACCTCCTTGCGCCAAAAAAGAAGGACTACGAAATTGAACGATTGCTGGCGGAGCTTGAAGTTATAAGTTCACTTAGAGAGGGCAAATCTGATGTTTACTCAATGTGCCGAGGAGGCACTGTCTATTACAAATGGAACAACAATAACAACAAAAGTAGTTAGTCTTCTTCCTGTGGAAAGATTGCAATGCTTTTTAGAGTCGAATAGATTGAGAGGTATCTTATGCCTTTTTCTGTGGTCCGGTAAGCCAGATGCGTCTTGTCTTCGTCAGCAAGTTGCACTACTAGCTTTTTTGTAATAAGAACATCAAGATACTGTCTAAGCTGTTCGCTTGTAAGGTTAGCGCGAGTAAGTAGCTTTGTCTTTGTTATTCCACCGTTAGCAGACTCCAAAATAATGGCCATGATATCAGGTCTGCTACGGTTTTTCACATAACTGAAAGATATCTAGACGATATAAATTATAGTTGAAGCAACTTAACAGACAAGAAGGTAGAATAAATTTGATTACTATGTATTATACTGCTAATTTCCCCCTACACGTTTCGAATAATGCCCCATACCAGCAAGACGTTTTGCAGCGATTGCACCCGCTCCTATGGCTATGAGAGTGAGCGTGAATTTGGTCTCAGCTGACACTATGATCTTCTTTTCTTAACCTCCAAACAATGGATCAGCTAGTGAATTCATGACTTCTTGTCCTAACACGTTCATACATGCTTCAGCCCTCATTTTGTCACCTACAGCCATTGCTTTGCAAAACATAATGTATAACGCAAAGGGTCTAGTACAGTTCCAGCTTTTTACTAGCTTGTATGCCTCTTCCAACAATAAAGTGCTGCTGCCGCCGACGTTGTTGTTATCCGATTTCATTTCTTAGTTATGACCCCTTGTAGAAGATCGATAATGAGTTCCTGCTCTTTATCAATAGCGTTTAGCCGATCTTTGAGGACTGCAATGTCTTCAGCCTTGTTGTTGTTGACATCGGGCTTTTTATGTTTTGGTTGCTCCTGTTGTTGTTCCAGTTGTGGTCACTAGTACTGCGGCTTGTTCTTGCATCGATGAGGAGAAAGCTGTCCAAGTGGATCTTTCTCCAAGGGGACAAAGTTCGTGCCCATCGGGGTTCTTGAACCTAGAATCAAAGTAAAGGGCAACACGCCAGCCTTTCCTACAGAACTGCTGGAGTTGCCGCTGTATTGAAGTATCTTATTTTTTCTGATTCAGCTCCCTAATCTTTCTCTGTAATTCCTCATTATGCTTTTTTAACTCCCGATTCTTCTCCTCACATTCTCCAAGTCTACTTTCTGCGTCCTTAAGTTGCTTCCTAAAGTCCTCTTTGTCAATGACAACTCCATGCAATAATGCAGCCGTGATCGGATTGACAGCAATAGTAACAATACCAGGTGTCGGAATGCGTGAGACAGAAAAAATTTTCGCTTTTTGATAGGTATCCAATGCCTCTGATAATTTTTGACCAAGTGAACCTCCCTGATGTGGAATTTCATTTATTTTAGGATCGATGTAATACTCATGAGTCCCAAGTAGTTTTTCAAGAAATTTTTCAACACGCTGATAGTCTACTTGTCTTCTATAGACATCAAAGGCTACCTAGCTTTGGTGTACGGATTTAAATTTTCGGCTATTATTTAGGTATAGCCTTATTGTGACTGGCAAGCATTTTGCAACATGCTCTAATGAACAACCGTTAATTCAACATTGTCTCTGTGAAGGGGTATTTATGGTACCTTTTAGCCTGATCATTATTATCATAACTGGATTGGGATGATAGGGCGGCGGTGGCCGAAATAAGATAGATGGGTAGGACAATACCATCATTTAGAATTGCACTTGAAATGGAGAAGGAAGATTGGAAGCCATTTCGTAATGCCTCAGATAATCAGAGAGAAAGAAGTTTGATGAGATGTTTGACGTTCGTAGAGTCTACATCTCTGCCTGCTCCTATTCTGTACAATATGTGAGACTCCATCCGATACTGATGTCTATAGTCTTATACCATTACAAGCAGCTAACCGAATGCATTTCAGAACAGGTTGAACAGATAGAGGCTAAAGTCGAAAGGTTATTGCTGCTAAAGAAAGGAAAAGAAGAGGAAGACCACCACCAGCACTACTACCATCAACTTAAGCTGTTATGATTTCTACTACTCCTACACCCTAAGGCGGCTGAATCCTCCCATTATGAGGCTTGACCCCTGGGTGACTAGACCATCGAACTCCTTGATAAGTGCACCAATACTTCCGTCTTGCATCAACTTTGCAGTGACTTCATCTGCGTGAGCTCGGTCTCTATAGAATTGCAGCAGGACCCAAACCTCCTCATCATCTCCAATAGAAAGGGTCTTTGCAATGCTTTCTAAGCCCTCAGGAGCCTTCTCCTGCTCGCTTGTTGTTGTGGTGCTGCTGCTTAGATGGTAAATCTCAGGTCTAACCCCATGCTTTTTGAACCATTGCACAAATGGCTTCCCAATCTGTGCCATGGCTTCATGGTTCTTTTTTGGTGCTCGGATGAAGTTGAGCCCCAGATAACTGTCAATCTCCTCTTCTATTTCCGTAGCGGATTCAATTTTGTTTTCCATGGCGGTAGCTATACTAAGTACAATAAATATCGGCAACGGAGTAAAAGTATAGTTAGTTGCAAAAGTCGCTTTCAAAAGAAGGAGAGGACGGGAAGGAGGAAAAGAAGACCTACCACATCGGATAGTTATTTTATCAATAAAATCACTGAAAGTTAATAGTAATGACGACGGTGCAAAATCTCATAACCTCTCTAACCCGCAAATAGCTGCTCTATAACTTATTCCCTTTTTCCCTATTGAGGAATTCTTTTATCCATTGTATTCGAGGTTGACACGAAGAAGATGCGTCATCTCAATAACACCACTGTAACAGCATCAGCTACCCTTATCATGCGGGCAACAATAATAGTCGTCACGGTATCAAGCATGGCTACTATTATTACTACTCCAGTAGCAGCCTCAGCTACAACAATGACTCCAACACCATCACCAGGAATAGAGCTGTCGCCTCAACCACTCTATCAAGAAAGATCAAGACTGGGAGGCCAGACTCAAATAAATCAGACACAGATTAAAATAACCTTCTCTGGGAATGGGACGCTTAATCTGCCAAATAGTACAGAAACCATCAGAACCACTAGCATCGGAAGTGGAATATCATCATTGACAGATGGTAGTTTTGCTGGACAGGTCATCTTGACAACAGAAGATGGAAGGGAGAATGCAACTGCAACAGTCTATGAAATAGGGCAGTTTAACGCACAGGATCTTACTGGCAGAGGTATCGCAATAGCGGTATTTCATACAAATTCGACAGGCAAGCTAGCGCCACTTGATGATATGATACTTGCAGGTCAAGACGAATTCCTACCAGACGGAGGCGCATTCATCACTTATTGGGAATGGAACAGCTAAGGAAGAGTTGCCTGAGGGTAAGGGTAATTATCGGTTATCAACTATCTGACGCCAAAAGACAGGAAGTTATTAAGGAAACAATCATAAGTTAATAATGAATGACAGCGCTCAACAACTCATGACCTCTCTGGTGCATAATCGTAGTTTAATCGGATGACTGATACAATACATGTAAGGGGTACAAAATAGTAATAAACTAATGGAATTATCATACCCTAATTATACCTGCTAATGCGAACTAATGCCAAATGCCGTCAGAAGAGCACCTTCTCTCCCTGCTCAGGTTGCAAGAAGGATACATATCAGGGAAAATCTTGGCAAAGGAGACAGGCATTTCAACAAGTGGAATCTCGAAGCGGATAAAGATCCTACGCCAATACGGTTATAATATTGAGTCGAGGCACAGGATAGGTTATAGACTTGCCGGTGAGACGGACCTTCCTCTCCCATGGGAGCTGGTAAAGGTGCTCCACACTATATTTATAGGCAGAGAAAAAATAATCTACAGGCTGACTACGCATTCGACTCAGAGCCTTGCAATCTTGCTTGCTGAGAAAAACCCCAGTTCGGATGGTATAGTGATTATTGCAGAGCAGCAAAAGAGCGGACGTGGCAGGCAAAACCGGAAGTGGCTATCGCCCAAGGGAGGCGTATGGCTATCAGTCGTCTTAAGACCAAGTATTTCTGCTTCCAAGATTGCGCTCCTTCCATTTGCTGCGGCGCTCGCAGTATGTGACGCAATCAAAAAAACTACGCAACTTGATGCCAAATTAAGATGGCCAAATGATGTCACGATATCTGGCAAAAAGGTGGCTGGCATTCTCATTGACATCAGTATGGAGGGGGAGCGGATCAACTATGCTGTCATTGGATTGGGAATAAATGCAAATGTTGACTCGTCGGCGATCACTTCATATTTTGAAAAGAGCATCAAGGTCACTTCATTAAGTGATGAACTCGGGCACAAAACGAGCATACTTGGCTTGACAAAGGCGATACTTGAGAGACTTGAATATTATTACATGGAGCTGAAGCACTGTGTTCCTCACACAATCATAGAGGAGTGGAAGAAAAACTCTGACATTTTGCATCAGAAGGTTGCAGTGATGCACAACAATAGAACCATCCAAGGCATAGCTGCAGATGTGGGGGATGATGGATCGCTTTTGGTTAGAACCGACGACTGTGATAATATCAATGTGGTAGCAAGCGACATACATGTCAGATACTAACTAGCGGTGTCTCGGTTGCAGAAACAGGAATGGCAGCGGCGGTTGCTATTACTACTATACTGCTGATAGAATATGAGAGAGCATCCTACATTAATTCAGGACATACAATAGCGACATCGTTTACATTGGTGCCAGTAAAACCAGTGAAGATGAGTGAATCCAACTTTTTGAAGGCGTAATAACTGTCGTGCATGTTGAGATATTTGTGGAGATCCATCTTTTTGGCAAGCATTATTGTCTTTGGTGACACGAGTGCGCCAGCTGCGTCAGAGTTGCCATCTATTCCGTCGGTTCCTATGCATCCTATTGCAACATCATGTCTATTAAGCTCAGCCAAACATGAAAGTGCCGCTTCTTGGTTCCTCCCGCCAAGACCGTTTTTACGTCTACCTAGCTTGACAGTGGTCTCGCCTCCGGCCACTATTGCAAGACGCTTGGAACCTAGGCCTAACGCAAGCCGTGCCAGAAATTTTCCAAATTCTTTAGCCTCGCCATCAAATTCTGATCCAAGATTTATCGCTTGCATGCCGCGCTTTTTGAGGTAGCCTACTGCTGCTTTGCATGCGATACCATTGTTTCCAATAAGCACATTGTGGATGCGAGAAAATAGCTCCTCTTGCGGCTTGGGTGTTTCCTCTATCTTGCCCTTGGCACCTTTGGCAACGTATTGAATAGCAGTAGCGGGACGTTCTATGCGATATTTTCTCAAAATACTCAAGGCGTCGCTAAAAGTCGAGCTATCAGGACAGGTAGGGCCTGAAGCAACCATTCCAAGGTCATCTCCTATCACGTCAGAGAGGATTAGCGACAGCAGGGTGCATGATTCGTTTACATGTCGCAGGAGCTGACCTCCCTTGACAGCTGATAGGTGCTTTCGCACAGCATTTATCTCGTGAATTGATGCTCCAGAGCGAAGGAGTGAGCTAGTGATCTCTTGCTTGTCAGCCAAAGAGATGCCTGGTGCAGGCAGGGGCATTAGTGCCGAGCCACCACCTGAGATTAGGAAAATTACAAGATCATTCTGATCAGCCTCTCTCAGGATCGAAAGAATATTTTTTGTGCCCTTTATTCCTGCCTTGTCAGGGATCGGATGCGAGGCCTCAGTCACCAAAACCCCCTTGATCTCAGCTTTGGTTCCGTAAGGAACAGTAATCGCACCAGCAGCAACCTTGTTACCCAAGATAGAGCAAACCGCACAGGCCATGCCCGGTGCTGCTTTACCGGCGCCGACAATGTATGCGCGGTCAAATTCTCCCAGCTTTGCGACATTCCCATGAATGTCACGGGCTATCAGTTCGCTATTGCTGAATTTTACAGCACGCTTTATGAGCGGAGCAGGCCTTACGCTGTCAATTGCAACTGCAAGCGTAGAAAGAATTAGCCGCGATGATCGACTCCTGTGAAACCTCTCCAATTTGTGACGATTTACAATCAATCATTAATTACCAACTAGAGCACCTAATAATTTCTTTTTATGATGCCGATTTCTTTATCGTATAGAGGGAAAAGTCGCATTCTTCGCAGACATAATATAGGTTATCAAAGTCAGAACAAAGCATCATGCTGTCGTGACAACGGGGACATTCTATCTCCTGCTCCAAGAACGGAACCAGATTCTCTTGCTCGTCCTTGGCTTTCATGGTTGATGGCATTACGTTTTCTGTTTCAAGCGTGGGTTCTACCATGAAAGGAAGTAAATAGGTAGCTCTTCTTAAGGCCTGCAACACCTTGAAGAGAGGGAGAGGGTATAATATCTCAATTCATCTAAAACGATGTACTAATGCGTAAAAGCCTTACAAGGACCAAAGCGCTTTTGTCGGCACAGATTAAGGCTTAATTCATCTCGCTATGTTTGAATTCCTGCGGATGCCACTGATCAATTTTGGCTATTTTTATCTGATAAAGTGCGACCTAGAGCATTTGTATTTCTTTATTCTAATGAAGATAAAGAATGGAACTTATAGAACCATTATGAGAAAAGACGTAACATGATTCTCAAAAATTGTATCCTCTTTCCCCATCAAGTGCTAAAAGCATAAATTATCTCAAAATTGAAGAAAATCTCATTAATGTTTACGTTATATACGCCACAGACTGCTGATAAGGCACTGCCTGAGGTCAAGCGTTTATTTGAAAATATTATAACGCAAAAGAATGATGTTGTTGCCCTGCAAGAGGAGATTCAGGCAATAATTGACTCGGGCAGTCCCTTTGAAGGTTTTATAGAGAAAAAACAAGAGCTCAACGCTGCTGTCACCAATCTGTACGGGGCGATAGAGCAGCTTGAGGCGACAGGGGTAATAATAAAAAGCGTGGATGAAGGCTTGCTTGATTTCCCTTCAAGGAGGTTTGACGAAGAGGTCTGGCTGTGCTGGAAAGTAGGGGAAAACAAGATAAAGTTCTGGCATGGAAAGGATGAGGGCTTTATGGGCCGCAAGCCGCTTGAAAGCACAGGCGTAATAGAGCCGTAGCTTTAGCTTTATAAAATCTATTGCTGGCGGATTGATATGCCTATAGACGCTGCAGAGTTTGACGCTCATAAGGACGTTGGAACAATCATTACGCAATTCTTATGTAGAAACTCAGACAAAGGCTATTCTGTCAGAGAGATATCGCAGGCAACCGGTATTGCAGAGACAAATGTAAATAATACCATGCTCAAGTTAGGATTATCTGATCTTGCAAGCGCAATAGCAGGCAAGAAGAAAAAGTTTCGGATAGAAGACGTAACGATAAATGGTGTAACCTATTACCGGTGCGTTTCCCAATGATTTCAAAAAACATAGTAATAAGTTCCTGCATATGGCAGGAGATAAGTGCTGCTGTCTATTTGGCTACGAGCTATCCGGATCCGCTTTCTCCTAGCGTCAGTAATTGCAGTTAGCAATGGCCTTGCGATCGCTTACTGGAAATACGCTACCATAGACCCACTTTATGCCATTCTCACATATATTGGCGTGGTTTTTTTGCATGCGAGCGTAGACCTTCTCAATGACTACTGGGATCATAAGCGGGGAATCGATAGCGCAACGAAAAGGACAAAGTTCAGTGGAGGGACAGGAGTTCTTCCTGAAAACCTACTGACACCTCGCGCAGTATACATAGCTGGTATAATATTTCTGGTCCTTGGCGCGTCCATAGGGGCATATTTTGTCGCAATACGCGGGATAACAATAGCAGTAATACTTAGCTTCGCAGTTGTTGCCATCTACTTTTATTCAACAAGAATTGTAAATGCTGGATTGGGTGAGCTCTTTGTTGCTATCAAGGGAGCGATGATTGTGCTTGGAACGCTTTACGTCCAAAATGCTGTGTTAGAGCCAGCCGCTCTATATGTCGGGGCAATAGTCGGCATCCTTTCTGCAACAGTGCTCTTTATCAATTCATTTCCGGACTATGAAGCAGATAGGTCAAAAGGGCGTCGTACCCTAGTAATAATACTCGGAAGGAAAACCGCTTTAACTATATTTCCCATATTTATCATTGCGGCCTATGCTCTGATCGCTGGAGGTATTTTTCTTGGCTTCACCAAGATTTATTCACTAATCAGTTTTGCATCGATACCGCTTGCTATTAAATCAGTGTTGCAACTGAGAAAAGAACCGGAAAGTATCGAAAAGATAGTGCCTGCAATGGCTTCAGCTGTGACATACTCTAGGATTACTGGCTTTTTGCTGGCCATGAGCCTTATTCTATAGATGAAAAATATATTCTTCTATCTTTGTTCTGTTAGTTGCTTTAACAACATGTTTTCTCTTGAAGATATTTAGTAAAAAGAGTAAACCTAAATTTTTAGGTGAGTAATAAAATTCGATTCGTTATTATTTTGCATGCTGCCATATGTGAACCATTGTCGTCGTGGTCGTCATCACCATACCAAACCCTTGAGGGCTACGCCACGCCTGAGGGTACAAAGAAATACACAGAGTATGCTATCTCACAGGGAAGGCCGAGAAGTCACTTTAAGTCTTTTGATAGCCTTCACCTATCAAGCATAGGGATGGGAACATATTTGGGCCAGCCAAGTGAGGAGGATGATCAGGCTGTTGAAAATGCAGTCTTTCAGTCAGTCAAGTCTGGCGCGGTCAATGTCATCGATACTGCGATAAACTACCGTGCCATGAGGTCGGAAAAGAGCATCGGTAGAGCACTTTTGCGTCTTGTAAAAGACAGGATAATTTCACGGGACCAGGTTTTTGTATCTACCAAGAATGGCTATATCACAAATGACGGCGACTATCCAAACATCGATGTAATGGAATACATGCACAGGATGTATATCCAGACTGACGTGATAACTGCGGACGACATCAGCTCCGGCTACAACGTCATCAACCCTAACTACCTTGCCAAGTGTATTGACAAGTCACTCATGAACATGCATGTTTCTACCATTGATCTCGTTTACATTCACAACGCCTTTGAGAGTTGGTACCAGGATGTAAGCAGGGAGCAGTTTATGGAGATGCTTGTAAAGGCGTTTGAAGTTTATGAAAAATATCGGGCTAAAAACAAGATTCGTTACTATGGCATGGCAACTTGGACATGTTTTAGGGTTCCCCCCATAAGTCCGGAATACCTCTCGCTCGAGCAAGCAGTCAAGAGCGCTGAGGGAGTCGGAGGCAAGGACCACGGTTTTAGATTTATCCAGCTCCCATACAACCTTGCGTACAGCGAGGCACTTTTGCTTAGGAACCAGTCAGTAGGTTCTGAGGAAAATCTTACAATTCTGCAGGCAGCAGCAAAACTCAACGTCGGCATATTTACTAGCATACCTCTCTTTCAGGGAAGGCTCCTCGGTAGCCAGATCCCTGATTATGCAAATATTACTGATCCTGTAGCCAAACTGGTGCAGATTATTCGATCAAGCCCATCGGTTATTGCACCCCTCATTGGGCAGAAAAAGGCCGAGCATGTTGAGGAAAACCTAAAGACTGCAAACATGCCGCCTCTTTCAGAGGAAGAATTCAAGCAGGCTATTCGAATACTCACCAGCTAGCAACTATAAGAAATCTACAAATTACAGACATGACGTGTTGGTGGTCGATGACAATAGCAGGTCAAAGAGGGTCTCGTATTGATTGAAGCTATTGGGATTGTATTAACAACAGTAGTAGTAGTAGTACTGATGGCCAATAGCTCAAATTCCCTGCTAGCCTATTATTCTTTATTACCTGCAATCAGTGCTTTTGGTTCAGATGGCAGCCTGACCAGTGATTCCTTGGCGGGAGTCATGTATATACAAAACTCAAATGCTAGCAGCATCTCTGTCGTAGACCTAGCGACAAACACAATTTTATTGAATGTCACAGTTGATGAGACGCTTCACAATGTCAAACTCTCTGAAGATCAGCTGACGCTTTATATCATGACAGCAGACAGGAATTCTGGAACCATCTTCATGGTCAATACTACAAGCAACGAGCTAATTAGAGAGATATCTACAGAAGCTTCTATCCAAGATATTGCAACCGTTAATGATACTTTGTATATGAGTGACGTAATCGGAGGAAAGGTACTAGTGACAAACACAAACGGAACTCTCATAGATGAAATCGATGTTGGCTCTAGACCTCAATTCGTGGAAGTAAGACCTGATGGACAAGTGCTATATGTCACTAGGTTAGGAGGCCCTATCTCGGTGGTCGACTTGGAACAGAATGTAGTGATAAAGGAAATAGATTCTGGGAGTATGCCTCATCGACTTTCCTTTACTAACGATGGCTCAAGGCTATTCGTTGTAAACGCGGGAAGCGATACTCTGTCAGTCATCGACTCGCACAAACACGAAATAATCAAAACTATCCCTGTTGGCGATAATCCACGATACGCTGCATTAAACCCTGACGAAACTCTTGCTTATGTAACAAATATGGACTCCGACACGGTATCAATAGTGGATGCACAAGCTATTGAAGTGGTAAATGAAATTCCTGTTGGCAACGGACCTTATGGAATTGCATTTAGTGCAGATGGCGGCGATTTGTCTTATGTTAGCAACATGATGGGAAATGATGTATCCATTATCAATACTACAAGTAACCACATTATTGATACAATGTCTGCAGGAGGCGCAGGACCAAATCAAGTGGTTGTAAGAAAACCTGATATTGAAATAGTAAGAGCCGAAGATAATAATAATAATAATAATAATAATAATTCGTCTGTTATTGCCCGTGTATTTGTTGAAGTCCCTGATGATCTAGAAGAGTCTATGAGAGGCCTTATGTTTAGAAAACATCTCCCTTGGAATGCAGGCATGCTGTTTGCGTATTACGAGGAGAAGCCTAGAACATTTTGGATGAAAAATACCTTAATACCTTTGGACATGATATTCGTCGATGGTAGTTCCAAAATTGTAGAGATCAAAGAAAATGTTCCTCCCTGCGCACAAGACGAATGCCCAACCTATCCCTCAAGAGAACCTGCCCAATACGTATTGGAAGTTAACGCTGGCTTTGCACAAGAGAAAGGGGTTAAGGTAGGGGATCGGCTAGCGGCATTCAACGAGCTCAGGGCAGATGAGAGTGACTGAAGACACTCTGAGATATCATCTATCAATTTTCCAACACTTTGGCTTATTGGTAGACGAAGTACATTCTCAAAGAGTGCATTAAACTCCATAAATACCATTAAGCGCCTATGCTTCGAGACAAAAGATTTTGTCTAATCCTAAAATACAAAAAGGTACGATAATGGTACTTGCAGTACTTTTAGTGGCAGTTTTGCCAACCATGTTGCTCACTCATAGTAATATGCAAGTAGCACGGGCACAAAGCGCAAATCAAACATGATGTGCTCCGCCTCCTTCTCCTCCTCAAGCCACGCAAAGCACATTTTATGCAAAAGGAGTTAATGGAATTCTGGTTCTAGATCCCAATGCAATTCAAGGTGCACATCCTCCTTCGAAGTACTTTGGAACTATCGTTGATGGGAATTGAAGCCTTGATGTTGTGAATAGAAGTATTCAAAACTTTACAATGAATCTCTTGAGTATTAACCCAAGCGGCGCAATAGTTGAAGCGGCACTCATCGATGGAACAGCAAATACAACAACAACAACAACAACAATAAGAGCAGAAAATACTACAAACACAGCAACAGCCAGTAATACCACTAATAATATGACTTTTGGTCGCAGTGATAACGATATCGTCCTTCAGGGCACCGCAACCATCGCCATAAATGGAACTGTCCGATGGGAAGGAGTGCCTTTTGCTATTACTATGATGCGCGGCACAGTCATCAGTGTTTCAATTGATAGCACAAGGACAGATAATAATCAGTTCGGAAGCGTTACACTATATGGCATAATCATGTCAATGACAGACGAGAACGGACGTAACCTGTTGCCTGATTTGCCATACTTTGTATCTGCAACTCCTAACCAGCAACAGCAACTACAGTTTGGACCTCCGCCTGGAGCTCCTCCAGGACAATTTTCAGCTATTCAAGCTGACGCATCAACAAACAAAACATGTACACTAACGCCTTCCTTAATAGATGTTGAAGCGACACCCCAGCAGATTGAAGGACATACTTTGTGGATAATATGCCCAACCGCTCTGATATTACATCTGATACCTCAAATTGGTCTGTTCAGGAGGGCATTCCATTGAGGCTAGTGATTACTGTCTATGACGTTGACGGAGATACGGGTTCCTGCATTCCTCTTAGGGGGGGCGCTGGTAGATATTTGACATGCAAATCCTCAAGGCATCTATTCAGGTATTCAGCAGCAAGGCACTACAGGACAGAGTTTCCTTCGAGGTAACCGTGACATATGATAATGGGACTGTTCGATTCACTACAGTATATCCAGGTTGGTATGAAGGTCGAGCCATACACATACATATCAAGGTGCGCACCTTTGAAGGCTCAAATGAGACTTTCGAATCGACATCACAGTTTTACCTTAACAATTCAATTACAGAGCAAGTGCATATGCAACCTCCATACAGTGACCATGGACAGCCAGACATGACAAATGAGGAAGATGGAATCTACATGGGACCTTCAACTGATGGTCTAATTCAAAGTAATGCGGGAGAGCACCTTATCCTGAATATGACTCATGATGAGGAGGATCAAGGCTACATTGGGACATTTAATGTCGTGCTGAACGCAAATCAGACAGGATAATAGGCAGCATACAAAAATGTAGAGGTATATGCTTATTGCCATAGTCCATTATTTTTTGCTCTTCAGAATTTGTCAAAACAAGGCAATACACAAATGAAGTGGCAAAGTGGCAAAGCCCCCAACGATTAATTATCGTTGACTCGGCACACTATAATAATCATATAATACTATCAAAGCGTTCAAGAATTAAGGAAAGGGTTGTTGTTGTTGTTGTTGCCCAGGAGGTGGTGGTCCCCTTCTATTATTGTCAGGACCATTCGCTACAGCTCCATATATAGGAGTGTCACCGTAATGCCCATCTACACTTGAAGGCTCTGGGAAGATGCTTATGATTTCACCTGATATCTTGATAGTGGTAGGTACATCTACAATTGGAGCCTCTTGCATGCTAATGGTAGAACTGCCTGTATACGTCATTGTGCCATTTTCGTCAGATGAAACATTTGACAGTCTAAAATTCGTGATTACATGAGTGTGCGCTACTGATCCATTAAGCATTATCATTCTGAAGTCTGCATTGAATACCGCCGTAGCTGCTAGGCTTGAAGCATTGTCATCACTATTTTCGGCAGTTGTTGTCTCATTGAAGGAAAGCAAGTTGCCTCTCCAGTGTCCTACAGCAAGCCACGCAGGCTGACCGGACTCATTATTTTGAATACTAGCGATCGGTCCGAAGGTAAAATTGCTTGATTGACCAAATGGTGGTTGTTGACCAAATGGAATAGGGAACTGCGGTCGTGGTGGGAGCTGATTATCAGGTGCAATTGGAGATTGTTGTGCATAAACAGGAGTGACACCCAACGAAATAGGTATTATTGTTAATCCTGTAAACAGGATAGCAATGAAAGCAGAACATAAGAAGCTCTTTCTCATCCCAGTCGAAATAGCGCCAAATTGTATATTAATGTTTGAAATAAAATGCAGAAAGGTTCTTTCTATTGCGTTCAATGAACTAACTTTAGCCTCCTCCTCCTCTACTAAACACCTGGATTCTAGTATTCCCTTCATCGGTTACATACACTCTTCCGTCTGCAGCTACAGCAACTCCTATAGGGTTGCTAAATTGACCATCAGCTGAGCCGGGGGAGCCCCATTTAGTTATAAAATTGCCGTTGTTGTCAAAAACTTGAACGCGATCATTGCCTCTGTCTACTATGAAAATGTTACCAGATGATGAATCTATCGCTATTCCTGACGGAGAACTAAATTGTCCGTCTCCGGAACCAGCTGATCCCCATTTTCCTACGAAGTTTCCGTTATTGTCAAACTTTTGAACGCGATTATTTCCGCCGTCTACTACATATATAGTGCCTTGAGAGTCAATGGCCATATCTGCAGGATTCATGAACTGACCATCATTTGAGCCTGGAGACCCCCAGTCCATGATGAAACTGCCATCACTATCAAACTTTTGTATGTTGTTGTTCTCCCCAAAGTCTCCTACATACACAAAGCCTTGAGAGTCTACTGCAATGCCACCAGGATTTATGAATTGGCCCTCACCTAGGCCAGTAGAACCCCACAGGTCAAGAAAAGTACCATCAGATGTGAATTTCTGTACCGCTTGATCAGCATTTCCCCAGTCTGTCACGTAAACAGTGCCGTTAGAATCTATGGCTATCGAGAGGGCATTTGCAAATCCGCCACCCCCCGTTCCAAGATAGCCCCATGCTAGCAAGAACGTCCCATTAGAAGAGAACTTCTGCACTTGATTTGCCAGACCAGTAAAATCAGTCACATATACATTGCCAGCGGAGTCTGTAGTAATCTCAAGGGGTTGTGAGAATCTACCAAATCCTGACCCTGAGCTGCCCCATGCTGTGACAAATGAGTAATTGTTAGTCTGCTGTGCAAATAATGATGATGGTGTTAATACGACGCACGTAGAAAAAAGTAAGGCAAAGATGCTTATGAGGACTGGTTTGTTCATGCCTATTTGGATAGAACTTCGTATATAAAGAGATGCAAGAAAATCTATATCAAAAGAGTACTGCCATTTAGTTTGTCTGCTCTCTGCTGATCGTCGTGTCGTCATTTAGATTCTAATATTACAGCGCAAAGGCGATCTTGCGTTGTTCGATGTTCGAAATGATTCGGGTCCCCAAAGGGAGATCAATTTCAAATTCCTTCATGAAGACTACAGCAGCTTATCTTCAGCCAAGTTACCAGAAGAACTTCATTATTTCGCTTTCTTCCTCATTACTACATACATGTCAAGCAGTAGAATACATCGCTTGGGATCTTGTACGAAACCATTACTGCGATATCTTCTATGGCACCATGATCATTTACACTTAAGAGGACCGGTTCAAAGGGAACTGCGTCTTTTTCTAGGTAGTAGAAAAGCTCCTCAAGTGTAGTTACATCATTACCATCGACACCAACTATAACATCGCCGGCACGTATTTTTCCATATTCATCAGTCGTGGTTCCAGAGAGATACTCAGCTTGATCGGCTGGTCCATCACTTACCAAGCGGTATATCAATACCCCCCTCATACTTGAAGGCATCCCTGCTGCCTGTGCCATCTCTGGTGTCAGTGTAATTGCGTCAATACCAATCCAAGGATGCAGGTAATAGCCATCTTCAATCAGCCAGGGCACAACACTTGATATCATATCAGATGGGACTGCGTAATTAATTTCTGCGCCGGTTTCTTGCGAAAAAATCGCAGTATTGATTCCTACTACTTCACCATTTATGTTTAATAGAGGACCACCTGAATTGCCCGGGTTAACATCAACGTCTGTTTGTATCGCTGCCTGATATCCATAATCTGACAGAATCAACCTTTGGGTTTGGCTTATTACTCCTGCTGATAGTGTGCTTTTTGGTCCAAGAGATCTTGCAAAAGGATAGCCTATAGCAACTACAGGCTCCCCTACCTTGACTGCAGAGGAGTTTGCAATTGGAAGTGGCTCAAGCTCAAAGCCTTCTTCTAGAATATCGGTTTCATTGATCTTAAGTACAGCAATGTCAGCAAAGACGTCGTCACCAATTACACTAGCAACAAATGATCTTCCATCCGAGAAAGTTACCTGAGCCGCACTATTAACGGCGCCAACAACGTGTGAGTTTGTAACTATATGACCCTGCTCATCAAAAACAAATCCAGAACCATAACCTTGGGCAGTATTTTCAGCGGGCAAAGGAGTTCTAAATATATCAAATTCGCTAAATTGAGGAGATATTTGAACAACTGAGCGTTCTACTCGTTCATATAAAGAGCCAATCTGACCAGTGGCATCAGAAGTGGCAGTAGTAACTGCCGTTGGAGTAGCAGAAACAGGGAAGAGAGATGATGGACCTATGCCAAGGATGATTGATACCAACATAATCATAACTACTTTTTTAGAAAAAAGTGTCCAAATGGCCGGTTAGTCATTGCCTTTGATGTAGAAGACTTCTTCTCACATTTAATGGATTCTATACAAAAATTATATCGTTACTTTATGCATGTTAGGTTTTCTTAGGATCATTCATTTTTTGCTCACTGCATTATGATGTGGAGTTTTTGTTATCCCAAATAAAAACAAATCAGAAACCCTTGAGCCTCATGTAATCGTTCAACAAGTTAGATAACTTTCTCAGTGTGGTCTATGGCTTTCTTTTCAATTATATGCATATGATAGCTGCGGCATTACATGTTTCATTGCTTTGCTAAAGGTCATAGAACTTCTCTTCTTCACCGTCAAGAGTTCTTGCTTCCTCTTCTATTGATGTTGTCCAACTGTCATTATGTTTTATAATTGCTCCAATATTCGTGGCAAATTCCTTGATTCTGATAAGTGTTCGTTATGATATAACCACTTCCCATAAGGCGCATCGAAGAATTTTGAAGGTCTCTGAGTTTACTTATGGTGTGTACGGATGTAAGGATGAATTTGGGCGCGCGTCTTATGATTTGTAAATTTTTCTTTCTAGAACCAAATGGTTTCTACATCAGTTCTCTTTCTTATAGCCAAATGAGAGAAAAGCTCGGATTCATCACTATTGTTCTCTAAAGCGCCATGCCAATGCAATGTGCCGGCAGGTACACAGACTACATCTCCTTCATCTAACTCGACTACAGTAGACGATGAGGATGATCTCTCGAGTAGTGGTTTTATAATGGCGCTCTTGCCATCACTATTGATTTCAATTTTATCTACAAGGACGACAATTCCCCTTCCTTTAACGGCAACCAGTGTCTGGTCTGATGCATGAATGTGCGGCCTTGTTCTACAGCCCTTCTTAAAAGTAACATAGTATACTTCCTGTTCCTGCGATGTATTTGCATCTATTATCTCGCGTATGTCAAACTCGTCATTTGTAAATTTTCCCTGATATTTTTCTTCCTTCTTTTCAGGCCCTGGAGGATAATAGAGATTTTTCTTTTCCAACAATACCAACAGAGCAGTATCAGAAGTCATCATTATATAAAGGGACTACCTCCACTCATTCAACAATAAAAATTAATATTGTAGCAGAAGCAGTTTCAAGGATTTCATATTTATCAACCATTAAGACTTGGATATGAACAGGATTGCCGCAACTATCTTTATCACAGTTGCGACAATTCATAAGCACAAACTAACACAAAATATATATCGTCAATCAAGTCCATGGAAACTTTTGGTTTTTCTTAAAATATTCTACTAACCCTCCATCAAGCAACATCTTCCTCATAAAATCGGGAACAGCTTCAGCTTGGAAAACATGTCGTAGTCTGGCATTTGTCACGGTAAACTCTCCTAAATTAATGAGGAGTGGATCACCCTGTACTATCTGGCCTTTTATTCCCGATATTTCAAGAGCAGGTAGTCCTATAGTGAATGCATTTCGATAAAAAATTCTTGCAAAACTCTCTGCCACAATTGCAGATATTCCTGCATATTTCAAAGCAACAGGTGCTTGTTCTCTACTCGATCCTCCCCCAAAGTTTCTGCCAGCTACTAAAATGTCGCCTTTGCCTATCTTTTTTGGAAATTCCGGATCTATTCCATACATGGCATATTTTGCCATTTCATTTGGGTCATTTGTCCTACTTTTGAATCTAAATGGCATAATAATATCAGTATTAATGTCATCTCCAAACACCCATGCTTTTC
>DASUUX010000192.1:0-3627 GCA_036373855.1 Nitrososphaera sp. | reverse complement strand
CTTCTTCTTCTTCTTCTTCTCCTTGACTCTTTATCCTGATCATTCTTTGACTTGCTTCAATCATTTCCTTTATGGCTACTTCTGTTGGAGCGTGGATTGAATAGACCAAGCCGATAGGGACCATAATAATGAAATGTGTCGATAGTTAAAAGCGAGCTAGGACTGAAGAAAGAAGAGAGGAGCGTATGTGTCTATGTCTAGAGGCTACTTCTTTGTGAAGAAAAAGAAGTTGCGAAGCGAACACCAAAGCCATCCGGATCAGAAATTATGAAATCCCGAAGACCGTAATACCGATCGGCAATAGGAATGACAATTTGCGCTCCAATTTCTTTTACCAGCTTCCAATAGTCGTCTACGTTTGGAACCATGATTCTAATATTAGCCAGAGGAAACTTGGGCGGCTCTGGCAATTCTACATCGTCGCTAGTAATTTCATGGTAAGCCGAGAGTTCTGCGATATAGAGTTGATGATCCTCCCATGTCAATTCTACAAAATCGCCAGCGTCACGAAGTACTTTAAATCCCAACTCACGATAGAATTTAGTTGATCGTTGTATATCCTTAACAACGATCTCAGTCACCAGCTGCTCTGTAGAAGGTACATATTTTTTCTGACTCATGATAATAACTCATGCAGTTTCTGGTAATTAATTGGTTCATGCATATGTCTTACCAAGGTTTTTGTTAAGTTGAGAATTTTCTAGATTTGTAGGTTGCGGGACCGAAAGCCCGCTTAGGGGTTGGTTGCTATCAAGAGTCACAAGATTATCTTCCAGAGGTTTTGCCATTAATACCGAATACACTTATAGAGTATTTAGTTTTTGGAGCGGCAGGTTAGAAGACCATAATGTCGCATTTATTACCGCAATTAAGATAGTGCTGTAGAAACAAGAGATGCCTACTACTATTATCGTTCTGTTGAGCGTTCAAACCATCTGGCATATTTTTGTTTAGAATATTGGTTTTGAATGTCAAAAGCTATGCTTTTGTTGTCTCAAATGACGACCTTGTCGCAGCCTTTTGTATTTCTTGTGAATTCTATCTCTTGCTCCCTCGGTCGCCTCTTTGTCAATCTCTATGCGCTTAATCTGATCGTTTTCGATATGCAATTGCAGTCGCATTCCAGGTTTAGCATCCTTTACCAATTCGAGAGGCACATCAAACTTGTTGTGGTGGTCGTCATCATGATCAGAGTAAACCACCGCGAAGTCTCCTTCAATGCGGTCAAGGCTTGCCCTGATTACTTTTTCCATGCAATATCTAGCCTTGTATATATGCAACAAACAAAATTAATGCTATTGTAGGGAGCAGCATACTATCTCAAATTTGGGAACATCAACAGTCTTCCTACTGTCTTCAGTTACAATTGAATATTCGCTGCTGCCATTTGCGGTCAAGGTAATTGTGCCGTCAACGTCCGTCCTGAACAGATGTTCAGTCCCGGCAGCTGAAATCCTATCCAGAGCCTCCTGATGTGGATGACCGTAGCTATTTCCCGCACCCAGGGAAATAATCACGACTTCGGGCATTACTGCATTCAGGAAGGGTGAGCTGCTAGATGTGCGACTGCCGTGATGACCAGCTTTTAGGACCTCGGCATCAAGTGTTGTACCATTTTCGGAGACCAGTCTATCTTCATTTGTTTCCTGCATATCGCCAGTCAACAACAGCGAAAATTCACGATAGGTCAGCTTGAGAACAACAGAATTGTCATTAAATTCTGCTTCGTTGAATGCACCATCAGGTAGACTGATAGATGGGTTTAGAACATCGATTTTAACTGTCGGATCAAGGTTGATCGAGTCACCTTCCCTGACTGATTCTAATGGAATTTGCTTCATCTCAATAGCGTCTAGAAAATCCTCGAAGGTCTGTGTTGTATGCACCTGACCAGAGTCCAGCACTTGTCCAACATCTACATTTTTAATAACATCAATCAGCCCGCCGATGTGATCTGCATGGGGATGTGTCGCTACCACGACATCGATATGGCTCAAGCCATGCTCCCGAAGTATTGCAAGCGCTTTGCCAGAACTTTCGCGCTCGCCTCCATCTATCAACAAAGTCTTTGTATTGGGAAGAATAACAAGGATTGAATCTCCTTGTCCTACATCGACAAATGCTATAGTAAGATTTTGACTTGGCTGAATTTCCGGAGAGACCTCAACGCTTGAATTTTCCGAGCGTGATGGTTCTGGCTGTATTGGATGTTCCGGTGCAAGCCGCAAAGGCGACTCTGGATCGGAAACCAAAGTGACAAAGTTGGCAGCACCTAGCGTGTTGCTCGAAAAGACCCAATTGTCTTCCCCATTCGGTGACCGCTGCCAAGTCGCATCACCATTGTCTTCATCAGAAAAGGGACCGACAGAGTCTGTCAGCATTCCTGAATTATTCCTTAACTCAATGACTTCTCCGCCATTATCTAGCCATTGTAAATTTCTGGCAACTATCAAGTAACTCAGGGGAGAAATGATCGCCCCTTCATTTATGACTACAGTGGCAGTTGCGCCTGCAATGGAGCTTACAGTCCAACCGCTGACATCGATAGCGCTGCTTGATGGATTATAGAGTTCAACCTTTTCTGAACCGCTATCGGTGCCGGGAGGATTAAGTTCAACTTCGTTAATCAAGATTTCATTGGCTGCAGACGCCGGCACATAATAGATAGCTGAAAATAGTGATGATATCAGAATTAGGACTAGTCTTCGCAAGCTGTTATGATTTCTTTGAGTCAAATATAAGACCTTTGTTAAGGGTAGACGTGACTTATGAAATTGAGATTTTACCTCATTGGAATAATGGCAGCATCGTGATACGCAATCTTTATCATTAACGCGCCTGCCATAATGATAATTGCTTTAGCACTACCATACGTTCCTATCAAATAGGAATGTATTGAAGCATGATACGGAATTGCTAGTTGCAGGAATTATATATTTAGAAAGTCTATCTTGCCGAGAAGACTCAAACTCCACTATAAAATGAAAATCAATCCGTGTGTTCTCTTGTGTATATTCAGATCCTCTTCAGAGTATGCAATATATCCACACATTTGACAATTTACTGTCATCTCATCAATGCTCTTTGGCATGCCCACAACAAACATATCCTCAAACTCTGTTATTGAATAATAATCAGCAAGATCAGGATTAGATTTTATAAAATCCTTCAGGAGCTTCCTAATATTAGCCTTAGAAACTCCAAGCTCTTCTAAGACTATTTCAAGTTCATCTTCAGAAAGCGAGATGTAAATAGTATCGTTGGATTGGGTGATTTCAGCCATCAGATAGTCATTAATTTTCCTAGCAAGCTCATTATCGCCAGCGCAGTTAATCACTATTGATGGCATAAGGAATAATCTCTGTTGTCAACAGTTCTATAATTAAATTATCTTCTTTAGCGCGGCTTTCGTGCCAGATAATCTCTTTCCTCGTCAATAAGACAAGAACAACATCAAGAAGATCTTTAGAGTAGGGGCTCACGCAGTCTTACTAGAAAAACCGTCTATAGCTCTGCTTATAACTATATCCTCATTTCATTATTATGGTCCCTATCGGCTTGGTCTATTCAATCCACGCTCCAACAGAAGTAGCCATAAAGGAAATGATTGAAGCAAGTCAAAGAATG
>DASUUX010000191.1:0-3654 GCA_036373855.1 Nitrososphaera sp. | reverse complement strand
ATGATAAAAACTTTATCAACCAAGCAAAGCTTTAAGATTCTTCTCAAAGGGCGGCTTGAGTACGCCTTTCTGGGTAATGATGCCTGTGATAAGCTCCGGTGGTGTCATGTCAAAGGCAGGGTTGAAGACCCTCACCCCTTTGGGCGCAATCCTCTTATTGCCTACCTTGACCACTTCGTCTACGGCTCTGTCTTCAATTATCACATCAGCAGGATTACTTTCAAAATCAAATGTTGACAACGGCGCTGCAACGTAAAATGGCACATCATGTTTATTGGCAAGAATTGCCACCTGGTATGTCCCAATCTTATTGAATACATGGCCTGTGTGAAGCACTCTGTCGGCGCCTACGATAACGTGGTTGATTGCGCCCATCGCCATCATGTGACCAACAGCTGTGTCGGTTATTAGGCTGACATCTATCCCGTCATGCAGGAGCTCAAAAGCAGTGAGACGAGAACCCTGCATCACTGGGCGCGTTTCTGTCGCAATCACGCTCAGGCGTTTGCCAGATTCCCTGGCAGCCCTTATGACACCAAGGGCAGTACCATAAGCAACCGTCGCAAGCGAGCCGGCATTACAGTGGGTGAGCACAATATCGCCGTCTTTGAACAGCTTAAGGCCATGTGCTCCGATTTTCCTGTTGGTTTCGATGTCCTCTTCCGCCATCTTGAGCGCCTCTTTAAGCACTGCTTTTTTTGCTTCTAGTACTGTCTTGGCACGCATCCCCTTTCCCATCACCCGCTCCAATGCCCAGAAGAGGTTAACGGCAGTAGGTCGCGTCGCCCGGAGCACCCTGAAGGCATTGTCGAGACCTGTCATTAATTCAGGCAATGTCTTGGCATTGCTCTGCTGGGCTGCAAGGGCAAGACCGAGAGCAGCGGTTACGCCTATTGCTGGTGCGCCCCTTACTACAAGTTTTCTGATCACGTCTGCTACTTCCTTGTAGTTTTTGCACCTTACATAGACGAGCTTGTTTGGAAGCTTCGTCTGATCGATGAGCACCACAGAATTATCCTTCCATGCAACTGTCAGCAAAGGATCTCGATTGCGAGCCAAATATTATGGAATCTTTTTTCAGGCAGTAGTATTAAATCTAACTGGGCCTACCTATTGATGCAAATCTGCGGGCAGCAAATCGCGATCTGTCAAGGCTCCCACGGCCATCGTATACTGGTGCACTGTTCAGATCTTCATTTGTAATATTCTGATATTCTGCATGGTCTGAAATCAACATCACAAGATCTGCATTCTTTACTGCCTTTGACAAGTCCGATGTTAACATGATATCTGGTGATAGATTAGGGTCTCTTGTCACAACCGGGTCATGCACTCGGATCTCCTTCACTTTCAACTTCTTCAGCTCTTCAATCACCTTGTAAGTGGGCGATAGGCGAGTATCAGATACGTCACCCCTGAACCCCAATCCGAGTAATGCCACGGTAACCTTAGAAACATCATCGGACCTGTCAATCAATTTCATTGCCTGCTCGACACAATAGGCAGGCATCGCATCGTTAACATTCCTTCCAAAGCTTACGATCTTACACTCTACCCCACTTATGTTTGCAGCATGGAGTATGAATTGAGGATAAACTGGTATGCATGCACCGCCTACACCGACTCCCGGCTTGTGTATGTGGCAGAAAGGCTGAGAGTTGGCAGCTTTTCGGGCTTCCCAAAAGTCAACACCTGCTTTTTCGCAGAATTTAGCCATCTCGTTTGCAAGTGCAATGTTGACGTCTCGATAGACTCCTTCTAGGAGCTTTTCAGTCTCTGCGGTCCTGATGTTACTCATCTTTATCACTCCCTTCTTGGCCACCAAGGAATAGAGCTTGGCACCAATTTCTAAGCTCTTGGCACCGGCGCCTGCCACGATTGCTGGATATCTTACTTCAATATCTTCAATAGCCCTGCCTTCATAGATGCGCTCAGGATTATATACCATGTAAAAATCCCGTTCGACTTTCAACCCACTCTTTTCCTCTAAGATGGGGAGGACAATATCTTGAGATGTGCCGGGTGGCACACTTGGATTGAGTGACACAACATCTCCTTTCTTCAGGCCTTGGCCAATGGCAGTCGCCACTTGTTTTACTGCTGAAAGATCTGCAGAAAATGAATCAGTAAGCAGCACTGGCACACATATCAGCTTGAATTGGCTGTCTTGGGAAGCCTTGAGGGGGTCGCCGTAGACGAAAAACCGCTTTTCCTTGAGCCCTTTTGAAAAGGCCTCATTTACTCCCGGCTCAGAGATGTGTGTCCTCCCCTTCCTTGCATTTTCAAGCACTTGAGAGGAGTTGTCTACGCCTATCAGATGAGCGCCAGCTCGCAACCATGAGGAGGCAAGAGGAGAGCCTACATGTCCAAGGCCGTAAACCGCGATTCTAACTTCCCCTGATCTGATCCTTCTTGCAAGATCTGCATCAATGCTGTTGTTGTTGTACTTGTTAGCTGAGACTGCATGGGTCTTGCTGCGGTTCTTCATATGGGTCTAACATATAGTTTCTGTTCATATATTAGGGTTGATCTTTTTTGCATATCAGCTAATAGGTTAAATTCATGAAGTTTCCAATGCACCATTGTTGCCTGAACCAATACCGACAGCCATCAAGGTATTTGCTAGTGAAATCGTGTATCCAGTTGCACTTGTCGGCTGCCGTACATCGGAAATGTCGCTTGATTGCTGTGAATATGATCTGGCAGTGTTTGCAGTATCTCAAGAAGATAATCAAGCCAACCAAGTGGTGCATGTCGACAACCGCCCAGTTGAGCTGATGCATCTTACCGGGTCTATAAAAGATCACATTATTGATCTGGCAGACATGGTCATATTGAAGGATAACAGTAAGCTCATGTTGTCTTCTGCAGCTAAAGACATCATAGCGGAAAAATATAAAAAAATGCTGGCTGCTTCAGGCAAGAAATTACTAATAAGTTCCCTGTTTTGCCAGCAGAAAATGAGGGGAACCAAGCATACTATGGTTGCTGCAATGTGGCTCAAAATTGCAGCCTACGAGTTCATAGATGGAATGCTTGCTCTGTCGGGGAACAGGCCTATGCCTATGCATATTTTGGAACAGGTTAGGCAGATTGATTCTAGAATGGCAGAAGGTGTTGAGGTTGCACTAGATTGTATTGGAGTAGAGAGGGCTACCAGACCTGCGATATCAAGGTCGATGGAGGCCATCAAGGAATTAAAGTCAAAGGACTATGACAGAGAGCTTTTTATGTCAAAGGTAAGCCATCTGCTTGAGCGGCGTATGTTGGTAGACTGCTATTATTATGCAGGAAGAGTTGCAGCAAAAAATCTTGTAAGTAGAAAGGAGATATTCTACAGCCAGTACTCAAAGCTTGTACAACTTGCGCTAGACTTGGTTAGTGACGTCCAGAGTCTAGAAAAGATGCAAAAGCGGCTCTTTAGAGCCACAAACAGGGGCTTAGGACGCTGATTACCTTTGTCTCACTGCTATAACAGGTGGCTGAGACGTCTCTAACTTGGTTCGGCTGGTTCTCGCCCTCAGTTTTGCCTTGTACTTTAAATTCCTAGGCTTAGTTCTCAGCCTATATCCACAGCATGGACACCAAAGGCCATCCCATTTTATGAATATCTCACATATTTGGCATCTTTTTTGTCCGCTGGCATACCTGCCT
>DASUUX010000190.1:0-8625 GCA_036373855.1 Nitrososphaera sp. | reverse complement strand
AGACGACAGTGCATTTAGTGCAGTAGAGCGAATATTCGTGTTTGCCAATGGACCTACAGGCCAGGGCAATCCACAACGTCAAGGGCTAAACAGTGCGCTTATGGGCGAGGGCTCTCCTCTCAACGTCTTAGGAGGCATACCTACAATAGCAACTGACTATAGTCCCCTATGGGATATTAACGCAGGCGTATGGACTCAAGAAGCCATAGACAATGGGTACCGTTCAAGACTAACAGAAGAGTTTGCCATCTTGGGCTTTGTTGAACAAGGATGGATCACTGGTCTTGAAGGCGGGCCATACGGCTCAGTTGGAATGGTAGTGAACTGCCCTATAGTGTTTCGCTTCCTGTAGAAGTAGAGCGAAGAAGCAAGGAAGGAAGGGATAAGAATGAAAAAATCTTTCTCCACTCCTCCTCCCCCCTCCTTTTTTTCTTAAAGTGAAGAGGATCATGATGACGCCGATAATCAAGATTGCTGCCAGTGCATCAGACGAAACATCTCTCATTGACGTCTTGGTAGGGGTGTTTAGCACTGACCCAGTTTCTCGTTGGGTGTGGCCTGATTTGCAGCGGTACCTCATGCATTTCACTACCTTTGTCAGGGCCTTTGCTGGCAAAGCTTTTTCGCGTGGGAGCGCCTATTACGTCGGCGGTTGCTCTTTTCAACTATTTTCTCTAACACAATATGCGGGTCTGAAGGATAGATTGAGGCTTCTATTGCATCTCGAAGTATTGCAAGAGCTTCAAGCTCGACACTTTCAGATTTTAACCTGACAGAATGTGACACATTTGGGTCCTTGGCAGTTGCATCCATGTACACCAAACCTCAATCGATGTTTCAAATTAGCCAACCGCTTATTGCTCTTTAGGAATAGCCGTGGCCCGAGCAGTTTTAAGACCTGATACTTGGCTGTTTATTAGTATGACCTCTGCTAGCTGACGTAAACTTGTCTTTTCAAGTTACTTATACAGACACAAAGACAGACGAAATGCATCTAGAATATCATTATGACTCGTAGACGCTTTCTCTAACAAGCCATCAGTTGCTGTAGCTGTCCTCAGTGCTACTATCAGCTTGTGAAAGCTTGGATGTATAGCTATCCAATTCTTATCAAGGCAGGCTTGTGCATCTGCTAACATCTCACGACCATCTGTACTGAATGACATAGGAATAACGTCCATGAAAGTAGCGAGATTGAGATGTTTGGGATGTCTTGTCTTCAAATTGCTGTTTATTGTTTGATCCCATTCTTCATTAGGTGTATCTACTAGTTTTCTGTTAAACGCAACCCCTGCATTGTTTACAAGAATATCTATAGTCTCGCTTCCAAATTTTTCTATTACAGATTTGACAAGAGAATTGACCTCCGAAGGTATACTTACGTCACACTTTATACCTAAAACACTGGAATTACTAGTTTGCTTGCTGATTTCTTCTACAGTGGTATTTATTTCACTTTGAGTCCTAGAACAAACAACTACATTCACTGACTTTTTTGCTAATATTATGGCTGTTTCTTTGCCTATACCTCTGCCGCTGCCTGTAATAATTGCTGTCTTTTTAGATTCTTGCTTCATACCGTTGCTCTACTGATTCATTATAATTACATCCATAAATTCAGGTTTTTTCTTTTTCTTACTCCTCTTCCAGTTGTTCTTTATCCTCATTGTAATCGGCTTCCTTAGATTCTTTAATATTTTCCTTTTATGAAGACGTCAGTTTCTCTTTGCTATTTTTTGTATAAACTTATAAGCATTACTTTTTGCAAAACCGTTGTATGTCTAAGAAAATGACGACACCTGAAGAAGTGCTCAATTCAGTAGTCGAAGGTATCAATACAGGGAATCTAGATTCTCTCATGATGCTCTATGAAACTGATGCATGTTTTGCCTCTCAACCAGGACAACTTGCGAAAAGTCCAGAAACTATACGCCAAAGCCTACGTAGTTTCATTGACCTAAATGGCAAGTTGGACCTCAAAGTAAAGAGGGTACTTCAATCAAGTGATCTTGCTCTTGTAATTAGTGAATGGTCAGTCAGTGGAACTGGACCTGATGGTAAACTTGTTAAGATGGCTGCCAAATCTGCAGACGTTCTGCGTCAACAAGCGGATGGAACTTGGCGCTTTGTAATAGATAATCCTTGGGGGACAGACTAATAACCAAGAAGTGATTAGTAGGATAAGACCATCGAGCCATCCGGCGACCAAGAGTCATTTGCCGTTATTTTCTCTCATGTGGTTTTCGTCAGTACTTTATGGGGAGCACCGATATTAGAACCCGTATGATTAGCGGGCCCGTCGGGATTTGCATAAAAATTCATTTGAATCCAAAGACCAGACTTTAGACTTCATTATTGCGGTACAGCAAGTCAAGATGGGATTATGAACTCGCACGCTTTGTAATTTTACACTCTTATTTTGGTAAGTATTTTGAGATGCTTTTCAATCGCTATGCAAATAACAAAGCGAAATAGTCTTTACTCAATCTCGAGAGAGCAATGATAATAAAAAGGTAGAGTATTCAACAAGAAGGAAAAATGCAAAAAGCGTTAAAATCATACCACAAATCCTCGATAATGGATCTTTTGCTTCGCGAGGCTTGCTAAATGTGCCCCTCTTTGTTCACGCGAGGCGATTTCTTCTATAACAAAAAACTGGTTATTGCAGTTGCTGCTATTGTGATTGTTGTTATAACGGCAGACATGATTATCTCCTCCTTTTATGATGTCTTAACTCCTACTCTATTACCTAATGATACACAGTTTCAAACCTCTGATTTGCTATCGGCAGTAACAACAACAATTATTCTCTTTATCGTCATTACTGCAATCATATATGGTGTAGGATGGCAATTCTTCTCTGCGCTTATTGATAACGCAGGAAAAAGCCTTCGAAAATCTCCTATGCCCTATTTTGAGCCGATTAGTAAAGTCTTGACAATAATTAAATACGCCATCTTCACAATCCTCGGTTTACTTGTCATTGAGATGCTCTTTTTTTCATACTATCATACTCTTCTGATAATTGCTGCCACTATGATTAGTTACATTCCTGCCAGTGTGATTTTGAGTATGCTGTGCTACAATTTCCTGTCCTGGTACAGGTCAAACAGACGATATGTAGTACTTCTTTATGCATTATCGACTGCGATGGTTGCTATTGCAATTGGGCTAAATGCGGCTATCTATAGCGGGTTGTTGCTGCAAAAGCCAGGTATTATTTCCTTTTCTCAAATTGAGGAGGTTCACTTTACAGAGATAAGTGCATCGACAGCCGGTTGGGCTGGTGCATTATATTTCGTTGGATGGATACCATTCCTTCTTGGCTTCATGTTAGTTTGGGGCGGTTCAGTGTTTCTCTTACGCGATTTTTCGTACAAGATTGGTAAAGTAAAACTTTGGCTAATTGTGTCACTTCCCTTAGCAGCATATCTGATTGCTATAGTGCCAACAATGATGCTAATCTCTGAAAACAACTTTGTGTTTGACGATCCAAGCCTTCTTTCTTTTAGAATACTATTCAAATTGGCGGTAGTTGCCGGAGGCTTATTCTTTGGAATGATCTTTTTTGTGATTGCAAGGACTATTGAGCAAATTCCTCAGACAAGGGCTGTTATTGCATATGTCAGCGTCGCTGGCTTAGGTATCACTATGCTCACAATTCTTCTTGCTTCGCCGGTATATCATGCCAATTATCCCCCATTTGGTACCGCCTCTTCCTCGTTTGTAGTCTTTGGTTCTTACATGGTAAGCATAGGCTTCTATTATTCTGCAGTTTCAATATCCCAAGATGTCAAACTGCGAAGAGATATCAGAGCACTTGCTACATCTGACATACAATTACTAGATAGTATTGCGTACTCTCAGATGGAAAGAGAAATTAAACAGAGAGTATTTGATGTGGCAAAAAAACTTCAACATGAGCGAACAGAGCAAACAGGCATACAATCTACACTCAATGATAAGGATATTGCCACTTACCTTCAGCAAGTTATAGAAGAGGTTCGCAGAGACGGCAGAACTCGTCGCAGGACTGCCCAGAAAAATGATGAAGATGAAGAAGACATAAAATCTGATTCTGATCCTGCATAGTTCAGACAGACAAATTGTAATAGCAAGCCTAGGCCATCATATCGTATATCATAGTGACTTGTGTTCACTACACTAGAAGGGCTGGGTATAAGATAAAGAGCTTTAGGATAGCACGCTCTGAGGAATCATAGAGAAAACCCGCCCTGAATCTTCCATCATTTTCTTATATTCTCAAAACCTATTTTATGAGTGATATCATAGCGGGCCCGTCGGGACTAGCAGTGATATCACTCTTAAAAGAGGATTCTATTCTTGATAAAGGAAAGACAGCTAAAAAGTTTTCTGAAGTTACGACTAGTGGGATTAGGTCCCTGCATGTAATAGGGTTCGATTACTAGAGCTTTAGAGGCTATCTACGAAGCCTTGATGAGGGTGGAGTCAATTGTAAATAATCATCATCACACAAGAGACGGGCCCAAGGGGGTTTGATTCCTGCATGTAAAGGGGTTCATATACACTTGCTTTAATGTTTGTGATTCAGAGGAACTCATTGACTACTTGATGCAGAATTGATTGTTTGAATACTGCATGCCGTGTTGAACAATTCATCTAAATTCTTTTGCATTTTCCAGATGAAAAAGAAAGGAGGACGAAGACAAAAGGGAATTCTTCTAGATTTTGTTTGTCTCATCCTTGTCTATTTCAAACAAACTGGTCCTGGAACTGTTTAACAATTCCGACTGTGAACTCATCTCCCATAGATATTGCATGCCTGTACAATGCGTCAAATGTAGTCACATCGGTAGCATAGTCGCCTGTCAGTCTAGCAACTGCTTCTGTTTTTGTAAGGGACAAATGTTCATTCAGCATGTTCAACATATCTCCTTCGTCCAGTTTGGATTAGCTCCGCTCAGGAATGTGGCGATCTCATCTACGTTGGCGTACCATCTCTCTTCAGTCTATTCTAAAGCTGTGCTGTTTCCAGCCTTGGCTGCTTCAAGCAAATCTACTGCAATAAGTATGGGGTCTTTCAATTGCGAAGTCAGCTGATTGCCAGCTTTGATCCTACGTTAATAAATAAAGAGAAAATAAAGGAAAGGCTAGAAACTTCCGGCTACCAATTTGTCAGAGTCGCTAGGTAAAATCGACAATAAGCTCACGTTGCTGTAGGATTTCTTGTACTCTCTGAGTGCTAAACCTGATCCCTTTCTGTTCTTGCTGGCGACAATTTTGGATTGTATCTTTCAAGGAGAAGACTAACTCATGTTACAAAAGAGAATTTTCTTATATCTTAGCCTTTGTGAAGAATACTTCGTTATTGCCAGGGGTGCTGTCTTGCCATATCACATAGATATTGTTCTCTGATGTTGCTATAGAAGGACATTCAGAGAATTCTGAGTTGTTACTTAGGTTAAAAGTTACTTCGCTAAAAGTGTCTCCATTGTCACTGCTAGATGCAAGGAAGATCTCTTCATTTTCGTCGGATAGTGGAACCTGGCTCGCAATATACACATACGGTTCTTTTTGTCCTTGTTGAGATGATGATGGGGACGATGATGACCATAAACTTTTCTCGCTACTTCTCGCCCCATCATTATCATTTCCTACTACTGTAATCTCTACATTTGATGGATTCTCAAAATTATCGTTTGTAACTTCCGTTGGATTTGAAAATGTATTTCCATTATCAGTGCTTCTGACAAAAAATAGATTACTGGTTACTTCGTCATAAGGCGAGCTTCCCCATACAACGTAAACAGTATTATTATAAGCCGCTAGCTGTGCCTCGCCGACTTTCTCTCCATTGTTATTCAGCTTGATAGGAGGACTAAACGTATTTCCTTGATCCGAACTTTTGACGTATAACAGATCAGTAATCATTTCTTCTCCTTGAGTATTGTCAGCCACATTCCATGCAATATAGACACTATCACCATGAGCTGCCACTTTTGGAAGTGTAAAATCATCATTGTTATTGACGTCACGAGCGATGGTTATTGGATTGCTAAAAGTCTCTCCTCCGTCGTTGCTTGCCTTGAAAAGTATGATTCCATTTTCTTCTTCGTCTTCATCTAACCATACAATATAGACATCATTTTCAAAAGCTGAGATCTCTAGATTATGGGAGTTAGTATTAGTGGTGTTACTTACGTTTATTGCCTCACTAAAAGTAGTGCCATTGTCTATGCTTCTTGAAAAAAGTATTTCCTTGTTTCCTAAACTATCGTCAATCCATGCAACATGAACCTTTTCCTTGTATGCTGCTATTTGGGGATGTTCAGAAAAGCCTGGATTATTGCTTAGATTTATCACTTCTGTAGTATCCATAGCAGAATTGTTATTATTTTTCGTAAAAGTTTCTCCTTGGTCTGCACTCTTCCTAATATATATGTCGTAGTTATTGTTGCTTGAATCAGACGTAGTGGATTCCTCCCACACAACATATACATTATTCTCTGATGCTGCAACTTGACCGTAGACAGAATCGTTAGGATTGTCTGTGAAATTTGTTACGTTCTCAAATCTAATTCTGCTAGCAGTATCATCAGTAAAGCCTTCATTGTTATTACCTTCTATAGGGGAGCTGCCATAAGCATTAATTGTAGAAAAAGGGTAGAGAAAATAAGGATAATGCTTTCGTGATGTCTCATAATCATTGCTGTTATCACTATAGTAAGTGATGAAGGAAACAAAATGAAACAATGCTAACGAAACAAGCAGCAAAATTATGCGGGAGTTGACTTGCTTCATCATCTTAAGAAAATGGCCACCGTCTATTAATCATAGCGGTACAACTCTATCACAGCAATAATGGTCATTATTCATGTTAGAAGAGAAATGTCTGCTCCACGGGATAAAGTATGGAGCATACTTTCTAACCTTGACAGAGAGCCCTCATATTGGCACGGAATGAAATCTATCAGAAATATGGCGCGATGCCAGAAGCTTTCGATTTGGTAGTTAAGGTCTGCACTCTGTCTATTTGAACCCATACAATTAGTGGGCCCAAGGGTCCCAGTGATTTTAGAAGCGCTAAAGTGAAGGTTTCAATGTTTCAATTTTTCCCATAAAAGACGAGTTAAAAAGTTTCGCTAAAACCTCCGAGAAGGGATTCAAATGCTTCGTTAAACGAAGCTTCATTCCGTCTATAACAGTGCAGATGATACATACATACATACATACACACAAACTAGCAAAGAATAATGTTGGCTGGTTTTATACTATCTGTGTGTCCACAATATGGACAAAATTTCGGATGAGTCTTTTGAACTGAAATGCTAATTATCTGAAACTTGGTCTTGCATGCATTACATGAAAAGGTCGCAGCTAGCATTTTATCCAGTATTTCTTAGCATAATCTTGCTTTTGAAGCTGCTGTCCTCTTAATAGGCTAGGTAAGATAGAATGAAATGAAATGTCATGCTTGACATTGCAATTAAGCTCGAATGCAAGTGTTGTACGGCCGTAGCCAAGATTTTAAGTGCATCTTTACAGTATCTATGAGTAATTTTTTGTATTTCTGAATGCCGGTTTCTTTAGGATTTATTGAAACCCCGCCATTCTTTTTGTCATCTGTCTATTTTAGGGGAGTGATATCATAGCGGGCCCGTCGGGATTTGGATAAAAATTCATTTGAATCCAAAGACTAGGATGTTGCCATTTATTATTGGAAATATGACAGGTCTAGCGGGATTCGTTAGAAAAGCCTTCAGAATTTAGATACAATCCGACACAGAGGTGTAACCGTCGGGATTAGACCTCCGCAGACAAGCCCTATTTTCTGAGCTTTATAGTTACGTATTGACTGTCAATCCTGTAAGCTATATCACTTCTAGAACAGGATTTTGATATAGCAGAAAAAGTGGGAGATCTAAAAGTTTACCCGAGTGCACAGGGATTTGAATTCTTGTTCGTTAGATATAGTTCAATTTTTCCCATAGAAGAGCATTGTTACCAGCCACTTAGCTTTAAAGTTCTTCTTGGTGCCTCTTTTCGATAGGCAACGTAAATGTAAAAGTCGCTCCTTTTCCATCAGTATTGTTCTCTGCCCACATTTTACCGCCATGGGCTTGGATTATACTGTTTGATATGTATAACCCAAGTCCTGTGCCTTTTTCTGACTTTGTAACGAATTTCTGAAAGAGTCGTGGCATAATTTCTGGATCGATTCCAGAACCTGTGTCCTTTACCGTGATCTGCGCAAGACCATCAATGACTTGGGTCTTTACAATTATTGCTCCCTCTTTTGTAAACCTTAGCGCATTGTTAATTAGGTTTGACATGACCTGCTGTATGCGCTCTCTGTCACCTTTTACCATCAGCTTTTTGGGCTCGTACATGATTTTCACTTTTTCCTTTTTGGCATTCTCTGTCCGAATCGCATCCGCTAGATTATTTCTGTAGTCAATTATTACAGAGGAAATAGCTTCGTCCAGATCCATTGCTTGTATGTTCAAGGTCAAAGCTCCGCTTTCGATTTTGCTTACGTCTAGTATGTCTTGTGTGAGCCTCTCAAGTCTTCTTGCATTTCTAGCGATCACCTTCATCTCCTCACTTCGTTCCCCGAACTGGGATTCAAGAATTTGTGACAAT
>DASUUX010000189.1:0-5272 GCA_036373855.1 Nitrososphaera sp. | reverse complement strand
CAACAACAACTATTAGCAGGCACACCGTTTTTAAAGCCCGCTGGCTCTCTATTTTTTGATGTCTTTTGGCGTCGACACTTTAGGTGGATTAGCTGAAAAGCTCAAGAAGCTAATCGACGACACTCAGAATTTGTACGAATCATTTATCGACGCAAACCAGCTCTACAAGCAGGGTAAGATGGGAGATAAGGAATTCTTTGTCAAGATAGGCGAGTATCTTGTCTCAACATCTGCACTGAATTTTCTTGCTGTTCGAGTAATACTTGAAATCAAAAATGCCATGGAGAAGGGCACATCGATAAAAAGTCCCACCGGGGGAAGTGTATCATCCCCATCAGCTCCGCAGGCAGGCTTTGGCATAGGAGGATTTATAGGCACAGGCGGCACAGTAGGACCCGCTGCAGCAAGTGGCAATGACTACACACTTCCTTCGCCGCAGGAGGAGCCTACATTCAAGCCTGTCGATATCGAACTACCAAGACCGAGTGCAAGCTCAACAACAACAACAACAAAAACCTGTATTGCATGCAATGCATCGATACCAGGGCATGCCAAGTTCTGCAGTAAGTGCGGTAGGTCGCAATAATTAATATAGCTACTTTCAAGCATTCATTCATAATGGCAAAGGTGTTCAACGGTAGGGCCGCCACTGAGGAATACATGTCAACCCACTCACTTACATTTTCTACTCCCGACATGACACTGAGGAAATTCGCAATTTGGCTTGGCGATCAGGTGAACCTTCCAAACGGTGAACTGGGGCCGCGCCTCATGCTCTACCTTGAAGAAAGAGGGAGCAAAAAAGAACCCGAGTTGGTGCCTGACATCGATGATTCATTCAAGCCTAGCGGTGCTGTCACAGATATGTACAAGGGAGTTGAGTCGGCGGCGCCCAATGAGGTGATGTCTCCTCCCCAACTGACGCCACTTAACAGAGAGACACTGGAGCCTGAAACGAAATTTTGCACAAGCTGCGGCAACAAACTTAAGATCAATGCGAAATTCTGCACCAAGTGCGGCAGCATACAGAGCTAGCGCTTGCTCTGCTTTTCTTTCATCTTTAGATAGCATTCATTGCATATTGTTTTTGAGAATAGAAAGTTGAGTGAGTAGAATCTGACCCTGTTGCAGGACTCACAGGTGCGCATATTTCTATTGTCAATGCATCCATGAATAAATAATATACTACCTAGTAAACGCTAATTGAAGAAGCTCAGATTTGTTATAACCGGCAATCCTGGTGTTGGCAAACACACAAGCGCTAAGATAATCGCAGAAAAGATAAATGCAGAGATAATTGATATCAACGGCGTTGCAATTGATAACAATGCCACGGGTAAGAAGACTGATCTCGGGCTTGATGTTGATGTCAAAAGACTAGTAAGGCTACTTGAGAAACTGCTCAAGGCAGAAAGGGCTTTGGTGATAGTGGGACATCTTGCTCCCTATGTGTTAAAACCTGCAGGCATCAGCTTGGTAGCTGTGTTGCGCAGGTCACCGTATGAATTAGAGAAGACTCTTAAAAAGAGAGGCTACAGCGTGGACAAAGTTAGAGAGAATGTTGCAAGCGAGATCTTAGGTACATCACTCTACGACTCACTGAAAACATTTGGCAAGCGTAAAGTTGCCGAATTTGATACAACAGGCAAGACCCCAAAAGAGACTGCAGACGAAATATTAGCCGCACTGCAAAAAAAACCAAAATCAAAATCAAAACTTATAGGAATAGACTGGCTTAACCTTGTATCAGAAAAGGGCGATATGCGGAGATTTTTCAAATACTAATGTTTACATCTTATCCCAGCGGTAAAATTTCCAATCAGCAATTCACATATGACTGACATGACGGCCACGACAAAGACTGGCAGCAGCGGTTTGCCATTCTATACGAAGCGAACGCAATAAAAAAATAACTTACAAGAAGAACACACAATATTTCTGTACTAGAAGCATATATACATATGTGTATACGTTGCAGTCTGGTCGCAGTAGTGTCAAACAGTATCGTTACATACTAACAGTATCAGGTATGCAAAAAGGCCTATTGCTCTATATATATACGTCGAGCAAACTGCACATTTGAATGAACGATAAGCAATTTGTATAACTATTTGGGACAAGAAAAAAATTATTGCTAAGCAAGTGGCTCAAAGATATTGTTGTCGTCAGAAAAGCAAACGCAAAAAATAAGTAAATACATAGATTGTGCAGAGCGACGAGACGACGACGACAAGAGGGCATACTATGAATATTATACAGAGCATATCAGAACTCCCTAAAGCTGCATTGGACCGTCAGTTAGGCAGGGCGTATTACAAAAATTCGTATATATACTACTCGACGATACCGATTAACATGGCTGCAGTTGTAACACGCAAATTTGGAGAGGAGGCACTCCAGTTCCTTGGAAAAAAGGTCTCAGTGGAAACTTCGGATCAAAAAATTTACAGTGGCACGCTTGCTGGAATAGATGAAAGACTTGATGTTGTGCTCGATAATGTTGAAGGACATGGGATCCTGAAAGTGATTATCAACGGTTCATTTGTCAAGGAAGTAAGGTTGATGGAAAAACCATTCGACTTTAAGGCGCTTGCAGAGAGACTCTCAAGAGTTTTTCCAGGTCTTGTCAAGATACGAGAAGATGTTGGTGCAATAATCGTCATGGACAAGATCAAGGTAACGCAAGCTGGCATCGAGGAAGGTTTCGGGCTTGCTGCTGACAGGGTTAAGGCTATCTATGACGAATTCACGAGGGAGACAAAGAAGTAGTTGTGTTTGAGGTCTGGCACTCAGATCTGGCAGCTCGCATAGGAAGGCTTCAGACACTTCATGGCGCTGTTGAAACGCCAGCTTTTGTTCCGGTAGTCCACCCAGTAAGACAGACGGTCAGCACACAATTTTTGAAAAAGATGGGCTTTGATCTTGTGATTACAAATGCCTACATCACTCTCCGTCATTATGGTGACGAGGCACGAAGGAGAGGAATACATGACATCATTAATTATGATGGGGCCGTTATGACTGACTCGGGTGGTTACCAGGTACTTGAGTATGGCTCTGTCGAAGTTGAGCCGGCAATGATGGCCCAGTTTGAAAATGACATCAAAAGCGACATACCCATCCCTCTTGATAGGCCGACAGGCTATGGCCTTGAATATGAAAAGGCAAAAGAATATGTTGCTATTACGCTAAAAAATGCGCTAGAGAGCCTGCGCGTAATAGGCAACACGGGCGCGATATGGGTTGCGCCTGTGCAGGGAGCCGAGCACTTTGATCTTGTTGAACATTCTGCAAGGGAGCTTGACACAATGGGTTTTGAGATGATGGCGCTTGGCAGTCCTGTTGAGCTGATGGAAGCATATGAGTTTGCTATGCTTGCCCGCATGATAATATCTGCAAAAAGAGTAATCCCTGCAAAACCAATTCACCTATTTGGAGCCGGTCACCCGCTCACTATCCCGCTTGCAATTGCACTTGGCTGCGACACTTTTGATTCTGCTTCCTATATGCTGTATGCGAAGGACAATAGGTACATGACTTCAAATGGGACAGTTAGGCTCGATGAATTGGCTTACTTATCATGCCAATGTCCAGTTTGCTCATCGCACACAGTGCAGGAATTTCACAAGATGGAAATGGATAAGCGGACCATTGAAATTGCAAAACACAATCTCTATATCCTTAAGGCGGAGGTGGAAGCTGTCAAGCAAGCAATAATGGACGGCCGGCTTTGGGAATATGTTATGCAGAAAGCGCGAGCACATCCAAAGCTAATGGAAGCAGCGCAGATCTTCAAGGATGTCGAAATGCTGGAGGACGGCACACCGCTCTTCAAAGAGAGGGCTATTTTCTTTTACGATCCAATAGACCAACATAGGCCCGAGGCGAAACGGTTCAGGAAGACGGTTGCAACATTCGAGTCGTCGAAGAAAAAATTAATCCTATGTCCTGAAGACGAAATCCACCCATTCTACTCCACTACAAGTTACAAAAATATTGTAAAGAAATTCCCTGATGCGCAGATCTGCAGCTATAGCCCCTTCCTCGGCGTTATTCCAGCAGAAATATCAGATGTTTTTCCGGCATCACATAACCTTGCCACAAGGTCATGCTACAGACTAGAAGACTATCCAACATTCATAGAATCACTAAAGTCATTTGCAGGCAGGTTTGAGGAAATAGCGGTTATAGCTCCTGACGATTTCATGAAAGAGGCTACTAAAGCTGCAAGGCTAAATGCCCGTCTTGTCGATGATATTTCTGCGCTTTGACATACGCAGATGCGATCAGGCTCCAGAAAAATATTGCAAAAAAGGTAGTAGTGGCCAAGGATGACTTTGGCGAGATAAGCCGTATTTGCGGAGTAGACATTGCCTACAGTGGCGGCAGCAGCAACGCTGCCTACTGCTCTGCAGTTATTATGGACAGAAACATGCAGCAGCTTGTCGAGTCTGTCGATGTGCAAACCATTGTGAAGTATCCTTATGTGCCAGGACTATTGATGCTAAGGGAGGCGGAACCCATTTTCTACACGCTCAAGTTGTTAAAGAACAGTTACGATCTACTGTTTATTGACGGCCATGGACTATTGCATCCAAGGAAATGTGGACTAGCCTGCTACATTGGTGTAACTCTTGACAAGCCCACGATCGGTGTTGCGAAAAGCCGGTTGTGTGGGACGGTGCGACCTGATGGGTTTGTAGAGCTTGATGGCGAGATTCTAGGCTATGCGATTAGCAAAAAATTGTATATCAGCGTTGGTCATAGGGTAACTTTGAAAACTGCAATTGCTTTGGTAAAGGAACTTGGTATTGAGCCACTGAGGCTTGCAGACATTAATTCAAGAAAGAATAGGAAGAAAAGTGCTCTGGATTAGGCCTTGACCGTCATTTAGGTTATCCTCGACTTCTACGTGTAATGGTTCCTGTCCTGCAAGTTCCAGTCCTTTTTAGCTAGTCTCCTGCTTGTGCGCGCTCATAATACACATAATTGCATATTAGAAGAGAGATTCTATAATATGTGGGACATAGAAAGCATGTTAAGGCTCTTCAGGTGATTAGAAAATAAAAATGTAAAAAGGGGGAATATATGTTGCCGGTCGTTTCCGACTTAACCTTCTTCCCAGCCCTTATCGAACACACCATTCTTGTGCAGAGGGACTGGTTGTCCTGAGGTGTACTCCATTGGCCTCATCCAGAAGATAGCATGTGTTGGGCAAACACCTAGACAAGCGCCGTCTGAAATGCACCTTTCTGGATAAAAGACGAACGCC
>DASUUX010000188.1:0-6592 GCA_036373855.1 Nitrososphaera sp. | reverse complement strand
CATTACATTGGCGACTGCTTTGGCGATATCAGAACCGTAATCGTCTCGTGCCTTACTACATTGTTCAATCTGCACACCAGTAATGCCTAAGCGGTTTACAATATTACTCTGCTCGTTGCCGTTAAAGTCTTCTGGACACGTTCCGGATTCGCCAGCTATGTCCACTGCAATCGAGTCGGGGACAACCTTCTTAATTTCCTTTTTAATCTGATACTTCAGATTGTCCGGGTCTTCGCTCGATCCTCCTATGCAAATGGAATCGCCGCCCCAGCCATGGAAGGCAATGGCATACTTAAAGTGACGCCCATAAATCGTTTTAAGCATTGGAAACGATTCCTCGTTGATATCTGTAGAAGTAATGTGCCAACGACCAAAGGCACCACCTCCTTTTTTAAAGCCTTTGCACAGCCATACAGAAACACAGTTGGATGGAAGCTGTTGGGCAAGATATTGCGCCTGTGTATCTGTGTGTTCTTCTATAAAGCCGCCGTGTGGGGCAATAACAACTAATTCGCGATTATAGTCGTTGTCAGCTAAATGTTCAACAAATTCACTGTAGGCCACAGCTTCAGCATCAGTAAGACCTACAGCTGCTACCTGAGCATTAATCGTTCCCGGGAAAGAATCTGCGCTGGAAAGGTCCAAGCGGTCCTCAAGATCCTTAATCTCTGTGTATCCCACATATACAGCATTGTCGGGCTCTTCTTCTCCTTCTCCTTCTTCTTCATCGTACGCATCAATTGTGTACAGCGCAAATGTTGTCCCATTCTCTGTGGGCCTTTCTATGCGAACTTGCTGACCTGGAGTTAGCCCCATCATATCAATCTGATTACTATTTGCTGAACAATGCTCCCGACGGGGACGTTCGGAGATTCTATCTTTATTTGGTATGAGCCGAGCATAATAGGAAGTCTCGATCGTATTATTTCTTCTCAAGTGTCTTTTCAAATGTTATTCTGGATGTATATTCTTCTAGTTATTAGGCATTATGTGAGACGCCATAAGAGATAGGCATAGAGGAATACAGAAAGCCCAGCAAGTGAATGAATGGTAATTTATGATTAAGTTAACGGCTTTAATAAGGAGATATTGAATTATATTCTGATACTCTTACATGACAAGATGTCCTAAATGTCTCGGAGAATCTAAAGCTCGAGGATATTGAGGCCCTTCACATGCTGGAGCCTATTTAGTTGGACTCTACTTTTTATTCGAGGCTGGTTCACAAACGATCTTAATCGCATCAAGGCTCTAGAGGTAGAACCCAATCATATGCAGGAATCTAATGTCGACGGTCCCACTAAGATATCACTCCTAAATCACTACACGCGTTAAGAGAAGAGAAGAAAAAAGCAAATTATTAGATTACTGATCAAGAATGAATGCCTACTGCGTCAGCCGACAAAGATCTGCTTTCATTGTTGTTTGCAGAGGAGATTCGATACAGATAATAGTCATGTCGAAGTAAAGATTTGTCCTTGTTATTCTAAACCCCTTAATCGTAAACAACAAAGCGTCGCTTGATGAAATACTTCCAAGAGATAAAGAACTACAATGATTAAGTACAATGTAATAAATTTTCAAAGGCTCTATTATCTTATTCCATTCAAAAAGTTTTTTCTTTGCTCAGCCGTCTTAAGCTTCGCACCGGATTTACTTACTTTTGCAGCTGCCATCGGCACGGGATCGATGGTACAAGACAAGAGATGTGTGAGGGAGGGATTCACTTCATAACACCAAAAATTGCCATCGTCCTTTCTTCTTCTTCAGTCGAGTTTGAGAGAGAAAACATGCGATAATCGATCTTATTTTATCTCTTGGGTCGTCACAAAGTGATAATTAGTCTTCTTGCATCTTTCTAATTTCCCGCATACTTAACTAATAGCCCATCAATTACGTTATCATGCGGATAGTAAAATCCCAAGGGCCACTCACCGTACAGGTCATTTCGGGAACATACGTTGTTCTGTTTGGAATGAACATCGCGGAGACACATAAGGATGGCGTCCTCGGATTTGGGATTCAACGAACAGATCACGATATGAACGACAGGAAATTCTGGCTTGCAGGTTTCAAAACGTTCAAGCAATCCGGAATACCACCTGGCAATCTCGTCCCGACCAATCAACACCCGATCCAGGCTTTTCTATGGGGTGATTATACTGTACGCAGGAATCATCATTACACATACAGATTCGTAGTAATGCGGGGTCGGCCAGGAAGCCTGCAAGAATCAGAAGAAGTATCCATTCCGATTTCCATGGAAAAGGAAAAGGGTCCGGGTCATCAGGTTTATTTTAACCGGGGAGTGGCAGGCTCTCAGGCGTACATTCGTAAATTTGGCAATAAGAGTCCTGACGAGGTTGGTCAGCCGGCGTTTGACTGGCTATCAAGAGGGCTTTTCGAAGCCATGAGAGATTATCTTAGACAAGCAATTGATGACACTTGGGCTGTCCATGCAGCTGTATATGAATTTCAGTATCTTCCTGTTCTAAATGAATTCAAGGCCGCTATCGACCGGGGGGCCAAAGTCATGATAATTTTTGATGACAAAAATAACGGAAAATATGATAATGAAGGCAAACCAATCGGGCCTTGGAAAGCTAACAGAAAAGCCATGCGGAAAGCTGGAATACGCACTTCCCATTACACGCCTCGTAAGAAAAATCCTTCATTCATTTCACATAACAAGTTCATTGTTCTGCTGAAAAATGACGTACCAAAGCAGGTTTGGACAGGGTCTACCAACATTACCCAGGGAGGCATTTTTGGTCATTCAAACGTCGGTCATGTTGTGCGCGATGAAGAGATAGCAAGCTCATATGAGGTGTATTGGCAACATCTACTAAATGACCCTCAGGCAGTTAGCCTGAGAAATTGGACGGATGCCAATCCCGCCGTGCCTGTGAGTTCATTCCCTGAAGATACGATAGGCACACTCTTTAGCCCACGTGGTGATTTGGAGGCTCTGCAATGGTATGCTAAGCGGATGGATGAAGCAGGAGTTGCGAGTTTTCTAACAGCTGCTTTTGGCGTTAATGACCTCTTTGAAGATGTATTTTTTGCCAAGAAGAATCGTCTCCGGTATCTGATGCTAGAAACAGCAGATGACAAGATGGAGCAGCTACGCGCTTGGAAGTACAATCGGATCGCTATTGGAAACGTTCTGAAAGAAAATATGTTTGAGCGCTGGCTGGAAGAGCGACTGACCGGATATAATGTGCATGTTAAATACATCCACACAAAATACATGCTTATTGATCCATTAGGCGAAGAGCCTCTTGTCATAACGGGGTCTGCCAACTTTAGTGACGCATCGACTACAAAGAATGATGAAAACATGCTGGTTATAAGCGGCGATAAGAACGTCGCGGACATTTATCTGACGGAGTTCATGCGGTTGTTCATGCACTTTTATTTTAGAATGATAGCCAACAGAATTGGGCCAGCAAGTCCCGCTTTTGACCCAAACGCAGGATACTTGAAAGACGACGATAGTTGGATCTCGCCATATTACGAGACGGAACATCCAAAATGCAAGGAACGTCTTTATTTTGCAGGAAATAGTGTATTCTAAGCCCTTCGAGATAGCTATTGCTTGCATTCCCTGTCGCACTGCACAATTTTTGAATTCATGGCAACCATGTGGCAGTAACGTGCAGGAAAATCAAGCTAGAGTTTGCCAAAGCAATGATTTGCAAATGGCAAAACCCTGACGCTTGGAGATCTGCAGGTTAGTAGAGTCTCCAGAGTGCAGAATTTGCTCTATTACGTGCAAGAATCTAATCCAAGGTGTCACATTACAGAAACTTTTTTGGATACCTGTCACATTCAAAAAGACTAATAACTCTAAGAGAATCCACTTTTTGAAGTGATATCACTTCACGGCCCGAGGGGCCCCATTAATTTTCATCCGGTCTTATCCAAACCGGCTTTCATGATATTTTGTCCATTTTATGGAATAGTGCTACTAATGGTATTATTGCTTATGCCTGTATGAGGGATAACGGAGACAAGTACAAAATCTGCCCTTGTTCCACTTAACGAATTAACTTGTTGTTCTTGATTGATTCTGCTATCATTACCAACTAAGTTCATAGTTACTGTTTGAGGCTCTGACCAATCAACATCAATCAAGGTGCCACTTCCAATCTGCAAACTACTCAACAATGAAAACGGATTAAAAGTATCCGAAGAAAAAGAGCTAAGTTGATTTCCTGTGGTACTATCTCCTATCCCACCATCCAGAGCGTCTAAGTTGGAAGAGGAAGACGATGAAGCAGCTGCTATCGAAAGAATATCTGAAGTGCTTATTGGAATTCTCATAGCAATTACAGAGACTGAATTGGAATTTGGAACACTCGATATTGTACTAGTTGTATCTGTACTTGTAATATTGTTATTACTTCCTTCTCCTTGTACCGCTGTGCGACTAAGTGTTACATCTAGTTGATTTTGGCTTTTATCCAAACTAATGCCGCTAACTTCTATACCGTCTACTATACTTGTTCCTGCTCCAGCAAAAGTAGATGTTCCGTTAAATATGCTGTTAGCAAAACTATCCATAAACATACTAAAATCCATTGTTGAGCGGGAGGAGGAAGAAGAAGGTATTGTCGGAACTTCTTGTCCTTCTCCATAAGGAATAGCTTGCCCAAATGGTTGAGCAAAAACAGGTTCTGCAGATAAAAGCAATAATGCTAAAGTATGGCCATCATTTAATGGCAAAAATGATAAAGATATTAGCATAATAATGATTGCTGTTGTTAGTGAACTAATTTTTTTATTCTTGTTAAATATCAAGAGCCTGAAAGTAGATCAATGCACATAATTATAAAGATTAGAGGTCTTGCTTAATTTTCACAGTCGATGTTTTGATGAATCTCTATTTTCTGAAGGTTTTTCTGCCGGATTCCTCTAGGCTCGCTACTACATTAGCTCTGCAAAAAAGGTTTTGTAATGAGGGATGTCCGGGACTCGCATTAGATTCAGTTAACAAGTGATTAGCTATGTATGTATGCAAATTTGGATTCAAATGAATTTTTCCAAATCCCGATGGGCCCGCCAATCATACGAGAACCGCATATTGATGAACTATAAAAGCTTAGTATTCATGAACTTATTGCTGAATAGTTGAAGCCTTGCAGCCCATATCTATAACAAGAATTCTTAGCGCTTTGGGCATCAATGAGCCAAACATTGTTTGGGCGTGATTGACAGGTCTTGGTTGGCACAGTTCTGCTGCGATGTCGCATGCTTCTTTATAACGGGGTCGCCTATTCCGAGTAAAAAGAGCCTCCCCTTGGGGAGCAATGCCTTTTATATTATTTGACATAATTCAGACATGAACGAAAACTCCCAAAGTGTGACGCAAATACTCGACAACCTGCCGGTCAAGGACTTGGAGATCATAACTGACTTTTTGCTGGGCTCAGCTCACAGGAGGAAATAAAATGAGAAAGATAATTGTCCTTTCATTCATATCTCTTGACGGCGTGATGCAGGCTCCAGGCGGTCCTGAGGAAGATCCTACTGGAGGTTTCAAGCACGAAGGTTGGGTTGCCGGATACTTTGATGACTTTCTTGGCAAAGTGATGGACAAGCAGATTAGTAAACCCTTTGATTTGTTGCTTGGCAGAAAAACATACGAAATATTTGCGGCGCACTGGCCGTACCTGAACACTAGCGAAGACCCATTTGCGGCCAAATTTAATAACGCGAAGAAGTATGTAGCTTCAAAGACACTTACAAAGCTTGATTGGAGCAATTCTGAACTAGTCAAGGGTGATGTCTTGAAGGAAATTAAGAGAATAAAGGAGCAGGACGGACCCGAAATACAGGTCTATGGCAGCGGTAATCTTATCCAGACTCTTTTAAAGCACGACTTGGTTGACGAACTCTGGCTAAAGATATTCCCCGTTACTCTTGGTAAAGGCAAGCGATTGTTTGCAGAAGGTACAAATCCAGCTGGATTCAGACTTGTTCTAAGCGAGATTTCACCAAGTGGAGTTATCATCGCCTCATACGAGCGCGCAGGCGAAGTTAAGACAGGGTCGCTTGGACTTGCGACCCCCAGCAAAGCAGAACTTGCTCGCCGCAAACGGCTTAAGGAAGAGGGATAAAAACCGCTCCCCATGCAGCTTTGATTGATACATAACGTTTAGAGCTCAGCAGTAGAACCCGAATACATGCAGGAATCTAATCCCGACGGGCCCGCTCCCTTATCAGTTCTTTTAGAGGGATTCTACCCTGATACTAGATAGAGAGAAGCGAGCTTTTAGCTTTTGTCAGATGATAACCACCATCTAGAAACTAATCTGCGACTAGCAAATGATTCTTTTCTTAAGGGATAAAAAGGGCCATCTGTTTCTATGTAATGCTGAGGATCTCTAATTCTATTTTTAGCACTTTATCTATTGCTGATATCTTTAACAACAAATATGGGTGGAGACGTACTGTTAAATTCCATTAAGTAGACCTGCTGGCTACGGTTCATTAAACTCTTAGCAAAGGCTTGAGGGTCTTCTGAGAAATGATATGTCCTCTTATCCTCTAGATATAGTTCCATAAAGCCTCGCCAGTGACTTTCTCC
>DASUUX010000187.1:0-8763 GCA_036373855.1 Nitrososphaera sp. | reverse complement strand
CTAGAATCTCTGGACAAATAGATTGAAAAAAGACATGAGAGATCCAACTCATTCATAACATTAGTCCAAATACTATAAGCCAATTGGTCAAGTGCTACAGTTGTGTAGAGATATGTCACGACACAAATAATATACAACAATGCAAATGCTGAAGAAAGGACAAAACAATTACACAATGCAAAAGTCGAAGAATCAAAGATTCAAGAGTGGTCAAGAACACAATTTGAAAACCTTCCGCAACCAGTTCAGGAAAAGCTAAACGCGTCGGCATAGAGCCGGCTACTTTTGCCTTTATAACTTATACGAAGTCGCACGATGGATATTATCTGCCTTGTATGTAAGGCTGCATTTATTTCAATTGCGGCTGTTAATCTTTTTGATTAATTACTCCAAACATCTTTTTGGTCAGCTGATAGCTGCTGTTGTGACATTGACATGCGCACATTTTGGTGTTGTCTGAGCCATCTATTACGGTTTTGACGATACCATCGCAGGATTCATGCTCATTTTGAATGCAGTTATTAGAATTGGTCATGATGTCAAGTGGTGTCAACAGCCAGTTAAGTAGGTTCCTGTTATTATGCTTAAGTGCTGTCAACATCTGCCAGTGGTGAACTCGCTTCTGTAACCAAATCTCGGTTGCAGCGAGGACATTTTATAGGAGGTATCTCTTGGTTTATTTCTTGCAGTTTGCTTCCATCAACAATACATTTACCTTCAAAATCACTGCTATGAATATCGGCGTGCACGAAGTTGGACTCTTTATCGCATCTGAAAAGATGGTAATCAGCATAGTCTGCGTTAGCATCTGTTAGGACTTGGTCGAGGTCTGAGCTACCAAGTGGCAATTTCGATTCATATCCGCAGCCATTGCACGTAAAGTGATAAATCTGCATTACTGCAACTTGATTATCTCGTCCCATGTCCCAGTCAATGAGAACATGAAGAATTTATTATGATTTTCTGACTCAAACTGTAGTATATCTCCAGCTGCTATCTGGATCTTGAATAATTTGTTTAGGAATTGAATGAAGCTAGGTCCGGCAACTATGCTCTTTGCTTCATGCTCAAATGGTTTGTTATGATATTTCTTTAAAGTCTCGGTTAATCCAATATTGCTGAGCTCTTCTACTAAACTTGGTAGTTCCACAAAAGTTGAGTTTCTCTTGTAGACTCTAATTGTCGCCAATGAAAATATACATCCTCCTAATCTTTAACATGCCCGGACGACGATATATAGTTCTGCATATTTCTCTGCACTCCGATGCAAAAGTATCTTAAGGCGGGTATGCATAAGTAACAAGATCAGCCAAAAAATGATTAAAGTATGTAAATCATGTGGAAAAGAATTTCAAAACTTTACAGAGGGTGTATTATATTCAAGCCATGCCATAGGCGTTTTGGAGTTTTGCTCAGATAATTGTTCCAAGAATTACCTTAATTCAGTTATAAAATGAAAGAAGGCGCAAAAACATTATATCATGTCGTTGTTATGCATCACACTCAAATAGTGCGCGCTACTAACATGCAATCAATCATGGAAAAGATAAAGAAAAGAAAAAAAGCTCAACTAAAAAGAGCATAAATGCCAAATCAAGCTACCGAAGAAGGTCAGCTTAGAATGTTTGCAGGCATATTAGCGATGACGGAAGATTATATTATTGCAATAATCCAATATGTCCTCCTGATGAGTGGAAGCGAAAGCAGAGATTATTGTTGCCATACAGCTTTTCGCAGAATAATCGCAATACATGAGTAGTAGCAGAGAGACAAGCAATAGGCTAAACCTGCAACTCTGCAGTAGACCATGAACAAGAAAATGGGACAAGATATATCTCCCATATACTAACGAAATATCCCATTGAAGCAAGAGAAGGAGAAAGAACAACATCGAGTAACGAGTACATCAACACCTGCGGAAGACGAAGAAGAAGAACGAGAGAAGGATAAGAAGAAGAAAAAGAGAGGACAATTGCCAAATAATACCAATACGAGATAATACTTCAAAAGTAATTGATTTTAAAAATTACTGTTGTCGCAGCTGGAGCCATTATACTGGAGTCAAACCTTCCATCTGGCTGTCCATTTACTCCTATGTGACAGTGTGTAGTTGTGAATCATCATTTGTCCATGTTACTGTATATCTCCCGATGCTAATTTGAACTAGATTTGGTTGGTATGCAGCATCAGTCAGGCTTGAAGAGCCTGAGACTATGGAAACGTCAAGTAGTAGTGCCACCGCCATTGCCGCTACGGCTACTACCACTGCTAGTAACAGCCCCTGTTGTTGTTTCTATCGCAGCATTATTGCATGCTGCTACTGCTGCCGTCTGATGCAGTTAAAGTCAAGTTACCTTGTAGGCTCTCTAATTCATTTAAAGCTAAATTCAAGTTCCTAAATACACCTTGAGTATCGTTATTCTGCATTGCTATGTATGCTTGTTCTGTATGCGTTATTGCCTGTGCTGTCAATTGGTTTATTGCTATTACATTTATTGCGCCGGCGCTGCTAGTTATATTATCACTCGTTGTCACTTCCGTAGTCGTTGCTCCTGTTGTTGCACCTGATGTTGCAGTATACCCAAAAATGAATTCAACCCTTTCTGGACCGAATTGGGCTACCATCTGGTAGTTGCCGCTTATTACCATTGGTTCTTCGTAGTCGGGCTTTCCTTCATTCTCACCTGCTACAAAACTGTGATAGAACTGTGTGAATTCGTTGGCTGCAGTTACCCTAACATAAACTAACTCAACAGTCTTGCCTTCTGGGTCTATTACATGTATCAAAGCCTCAGAATAAGGACCTCGCTCTTCAACAGAACCGATAACTGTAATTATATCGCCAGTTGTAAAGCTGTCACCATTTAACGTCGCTGTCAGTCCTCCATCGGTCTCTACTTGTGGCTCGCCTTGCTGTGCGCTTCCTATCTCAATGTTTGCAGAAAAAAGAAGTGCAGGAATTGCTGTTAGACTTATCACCTTTATTGCAATTGCAAATAATCGTGACGATGACGTTCTCATAATTTCCAGAACAAAAGACGAGTTCGGGAACAAAATAAGGCTATAGCGTAATTCTTCCCTAAGAATTTTCACCTAGCGGTTGGTTCTTGCCTAGAGATGAAGATAAATTGAAACGGCTTTTGAAAATGAAAGAAATAGAAAAGGAGGAAGCAATTCACAATGATGACACTTATAGACACGCTGACACTTAAGAGACAGAGAGAGGTGGACTAGAAGTGTTTGTCATACAATCACCGAAAACTAGCTCAAAATAGTGCCTTAGTTAACCATAATGATAAAAATGGACCGGGTGGGATTTGAACCCACGACCTTAGCTGATCAGTCGCTTTTGTGTTCTCTTTCTTGTTGTCTATTTCTGTTTCCTTGTACTATTTCCATTCATATGCAGTTGCCTTAAACCTTTGAGACTGAGGATCAGTTTCTAAGTCAAGCGCTAAAATCAAATTATTCATCCAAGATAACTTTTGTGAATTTGTAAATCCTGTCATCATGGTTAATCCCTTGAACTTTCCTCCTTCTACCATTTTGGTCTTTTCATGAGCCCACCACACGAATTGGTCACCAGCACTACTACTATCACCTCCAGTTATCATAAATGAACCTTGATAACTACCGCCAACTATGCCATGAGGGTATTCAGTCACGTTTCCTGAGCCTATATTTTTGCCGCTTGGAAATCTGCCTATTCCTCTTATTTCAGATGTAAAGCTTACTTCCATAGTTACTCCTTCTATTGGGTGAACCTTTGTTACTTTGAACGCTGTTACACTACCACTCTCTTCAAAGAGTTTTTCTCCTAATGCCATATCGAGCTGAAGTTTCAGCAGCTCCACATTATAAGATATTTGTAATCGTATTCTGGATAATATAATAGCAGCAACAAGAGCAAGACGAGATGCAAAGTCTAGAAATGTAAATGTTATCTACTCATCACACTACATTACGACTGATCCACAAAGCCATTGCTGTTGAATTTGTCTGACATTCACCAAAAACGAGCTCAATTCAATACCGTATTCTACCAGAATGATAAAGATGGACCGGGTGGGATTTGAACCCACGACCTCAGCACATGGCTTTGATTATTTTACTTATCCAAAGACAGGCAGCTATGGAAAGAGAAAGACTATTCTGTTCAAATCCCACCCGCTCCATATTTTTTCCTTTTTGGATGGTCCCTTGCGTGTACCTCCAAGCAAAGTTTTGTGAAAAAACAGAGAAATTCATTCAAATTTGACTGTCTTGCAGGTTCTAGACTGTCGGGGGTGCTTATATCTACAAGGCTCATTAATGATAGGGAAAAGAGCTTCAGACGTACGTCTAAAGATAGCTGATAACGGCTGACTAACTAACCAACTACTGCAAACTAACTCAGATTTTTTATTTTGGCACCGGTGCAAAGAATTACCTTCTAGCCATTTTTCTCATCTCAATACTATAACATTAAGGAGAAACGCTTAACTGACACCCTCTATTGAGGATTTTTTAATGAAATCTCTTAATACTAAGATTAACCTTGCAGGCATGACTTCATTCCTTTTGGTCTTGGCAGCACTTCTAGGCTTTAGCTCTGTAATACCCACAGTAACAGCTACAACAGCAACAGCGACACCCCCTGTAACTGCAACAACTGACAATGAGTCTGTAGATGTGGTAATTAACTGGGAGCCCTCTGAAATAGAGCCAGAACAAGAAACAGAGTTCACAATAGATTTCCAAGATCCCTCTTCCGGTGACTCTATAAGCCATGTAAATTACAATTTTGAAATAATAGATGAAAATAATGGTGAAACAGTTGAGTCAATGACAGACCTTCACACACATTCTGGATCTGATGAGCAAACGGTGACGTTTGATACTGCAGGAAGCTTTGATTTTGTAGTCACAATCATTGGCACAGGCATAGACCCACCATTTGATACCACTCAGAGTGGGACTGCTGAAACAGTCATTACAGTAGGACAGGAAGAGGAATCTTCTCCTGTTGCACCTGATGATGACACAGCAACAACCGATGATGACACTACTACAACTACTACATCATCCTCAGGATTAGAATTGTTAGCTCAACCAGTCTGGGATGAGCAGGTAACAAGCACAGGTGTGACTCCAATAAATGAGACACATAGCATTGGAACATTCATTGGAAATGGCACGATGACAGTACCGGATACAGGAGAAACTGTGAGCATGACTAACAATGGTACAGCGATTATCTCTCCTGTGCCAGGATATGCTGATACTGTCAGTGCTTCAGGAAGAGAGTACGTCTTCTCAGAAGAGGACGATGATGATATTTCAGCCATCACATTCCATGAAATTATACGGTACAATCCAGAGACCTTTGAGGGGAATGGACTTGTAATAGCAGTCTTTGATAACAACGCAACAGGCAGTCTTGCACCATTTAACGGCATGATGGTAGTAGGAACACATGAGGAAGACCCAGCCACTCAGACAGCTACCATAAGATTATGGGAGTGGGAAAGTGGCATACCAATACCGCCTCCTGTTACTACCATGGAAGAAAGCCCTCCTTCTCTTACAATGAATACAACAACTACATCTGAGCTAAGTTAACATAACATAGCCTCACACAAGGGAGAATACGTATCTCTCTGCTTTCTTTTTCCAATTCACGAAATTATTACAAGAAGGTGCGCTGCAAAAATGCAATCAGGAAAATCGCCATCATCCCCTTTCTCCACTCCAAGTATGCAAACGACCCTAAGAATTGGTGCGCTGCTTGCAATCATTGGAGTTATAATTTTTGTTATTTCTTGGGTTATACATCCATCAAGGGAGGATCCTGGCGACTGGTCCAGAACCATTCAAGAATATGCAGAAAGTGAAAGCTGGATAGATATACACCTTGCTCAATTCTTGGGTCTGCTGCTTGTTTTTCTGAGTATTGCATTGCTCTCTGAGTCATTACGAGTACAGCATTCAGGAACTATCATATCTTCACTGGCATCGCTGGCTTTTGTCATGTCAATTGCTAGCATTGCTGTTTTTGCAATCCTTCAGGCTGTAGATGGAATATCATTGAAGGCTATGGTTGATGCTTGGGCGAATGCGCCTCCAGAAGAAAAGAGCGTAGCCTTTCGTGTGGCTGAGTCTATAAGATGGGTTGAAGTTGGCATCAATAGTATAGCTCGATTTGTTCAGGCAGTTACTGCTTTTTTGATAGGGGGAGCTATTGCACTAACTTTTAGAACTGATAAGCCCTATCCAAAAGCGCGGCTGTTAGGCATTGTTGCAATTGTAGCTGGAACAGGACTGGTCTTAAGAGGGATGGCAGTAGCGTATACTGGCTTCTCATTATCTAACCCGTTGTATTCAGAGACACTACATTTTTTGACACTATTTCTACTATGGATGGTCGTTATAGGCGTCATTATGTGGAAGAGAGCAGCGGTATGATCATCAGCAAGTAGAGAAAGAGATATTGAAAGTCGGTTGTCGAGTTCCGTAACCAAAATGAAAGAAAAAAGGCTGTTGCTCTACACCAAGGGCTTGCAGGGCGCGCAGGAATGTATATGATCTTGCAATCTCAGAAAATATAGAGTTTCACAATTCGAATTGAAAAGTGCCTAAGATGATTATACACAAAGCATCTCTCTCTATCTCTCTCCATACAAGAGTGTGGATCGTTCTGAGCGCAACATGAACTTATCGTCAAATGCTTTACTGCTGTTAAGACTAGCAGCTTTGTGAAAGTAGCAGTTCTACCATCCTGTAAGGTTACCTTACCTGTTTCAAGTAGCTGCTTTAGTTTTTGCAAGTTTTCTGCTACTACAGATTTTACATTCCCGCCAGCAAGCTTCTCTACTAATGCGGGCTTGCTAGTATCCAATTCCCATTCATCGGTGAGAATTGTATGGTTGTTTTCTTGTTCAAAAGTAAACCTCATAACCAATTTTGAATAAGGAGGGAACGTCTCAATAGTCACTCTACGATTGGGTTCAAATTCTGTTATCTTGTATTCATGGGTGTCAGTCTTACGAACTTGTCTAAATGTTGTGTTCAAACCAATGGAGCCTTCAGAAAGCTTTGTTACTTCTAACACAAAGTAGTTCCATTTGGGCATATTTTGAAAATTAGATATAAACAAAAATATATCATCAATAGGAGGATTTATCTCTAATTTGTTCTTGAAGTGCAACATCTTAGATATCTTGAGGTGGATTAGTGTCAAATTCCATAAAAGGTTTTTACTCTAGAAAGTGTTTACGGTTCAAAGTTATTCGACTTATAAAAAACCAATCTATGAAGCTATCGAGTAGAAAAAGGCAAGAATGACACTAAATGGGACAGATATACATTCTGTCCGACAACTTCCTAGAACAAGTGTAATTTAATGCCGTAGTTCTATAACAGGAAGAAATGGACTGGGTGGGATTTGAACCCACGACCTCAGGCAGCAGGGTTGCCTTCTTGACTGTGATCTAACGCGGCAGCAATGGAAAGAGAGAACTGTATGCTCAACTCCCACCCGGTTCATTTCTTTTTCTTTTGCATATTCTATAGTGCTGACTGTCAAGCGAAGTTTCAACAAAGAATGGAGCCACAAAATTGCAGCTAATCCAGAGTTAAAGAAGTGAGATTACTAGTAGTGAGGACCTCAGGTGGTAGGAATAGAAGAAATATCAAGACCTACTACAGGCTCATTCCCAACCACGTATCCATCATGACCTGGTAGGATATAGAATGCATCACCTGGACCATACTCTTCCTCTTTTCCACTATCAATCATTCTGGCTCTGAGTCTTCCCGATATGATGTAACCATTATGTGTAAGTTGACAGCTATCTGTCTTGGCTAAGGGTTTCTCTGACTTTTCCCAAGTCCACCCTGGTTCAAAGGTAAACTTTGTGATCTTCAATTTGCCAATTGTCACAACCTCTACCTTTCCCTTGTCCGTTCTTACTGTTTCATCAGGCGATTGTAAGTTTTTTCTCTCCATTTGAATCACTTCTATAGACCTGTAGACATCATTTTAAAGAATTTAGGTAGAACTGTATTCGGCATTGCTGCTGGATTTGTCTGACACATACTCAAAAACAAGCTCAATTCAATACCGTAGTTAACCAGAACAGAAGAAATGGACCGGGTGGGATTTGAACCCACGACCTCCAGTCGGTTAGTTCTCCATCTAAGACAGCGATAAATGCTTACTACTAAGAAACAATTATGACTTATGACAATAACTTTCTAGTATTGTTAATGTGTTCCCAGCACACTATTAAGTATATGAACCCTGTAGAAGCAACAATGTTAGTGGCAATCGGCTTTATTCCAACACTGATTGCTTTAGAACTGTCATATAGAATGGGCAGAGCAATTGGTAGGCGTGGAGAAATTTCCTCATTAAAACAACATAACAATAAGCTGAGGGTACTATTTGCTTAAAAAAGCCAAAGAGATTGGTACCTGTGCCTTCTTTCAAATAGCTTAGAAGCTTCACCTCTGTCTGTTCCTTTTTCCCTATCGACAAAAGATATCCCCCTATGTGAATAAAAGAAAAGATGAGCATGAATCTAATAGGTTGTTTGTGGAGCTTTTTGTCTGACAACTGCCTAGAATGAGCTCAATTCAATGCCGTATTTTACCAGAATGATAAATATGGACCGGGTGGGATTTGAACCCACGACCTCAGCAATGCCAATGCCGCATCCTACCAGACTAGACGACCGGCCCTGCACAATTCAAGGTTTTGGAACGATATTAAAATGATACGTT
>DASUUX010000186.1:0-27387 GCA_036373855.1 Nitrososphaera sp. | reverse complement strand
TTGATACCTTCTTCTGGGATTGAATGCACTTTTCATGACGGATTTAGCAATTCTTGAGATAATCCATATTAGAATGGCTTTTCTAATCACAACTATATTATGGACAACATGGCTTTAAAGTCATGTGCAACTTCCCATTACCTGCCCATATTCACCTTTGCTCATGAGATAGGCACCTCAACTCAATAGTCACAAGATCAAATAGCAAGATGTTCTCAACCATTCTCACTTGGCAAAAGGAGCAAAATGATGTGGCAGCAACAATATCTCATATCATACAACTTCAATTTGGATATCTGACTCTACTATTTTTTGCTCCTGTGCCATTTCAAACATTTTCTCAAGTGCTTTCTTGCCTTCATGTCCCATATCCAGGGTCAAGTCGTTGACATACATCTTGACAAATTTTCTTATCGTTTCTTTTGGCTGTCCTCTGCCAAACTGCATAGCATATTCAAGTGCAGCGTCAATGTTATCAAAGCCGAACTTGATAGATTTTGTAAACAGGTTACTGAATTCCTTTATTTGAGCTATGCTCAGAGTCCGTGTGCTTCCAACGTTGATGCCAAGCGGCACAGGCAGGTTGCCCGTGTTCTTGGACCACCAATGGCCAAGGTCGAGGGCGCTGGCAAATTTGGTCTTGTCATATGCTATCTGAGCCTCGTGTATGACAAGCCCAGCGTCTACATTTCCTCCAGCGACGACATCCGGTACTGTCTCAAAGGGTACCACTTTTTCTTTAAACTTGCCAATTGCCAGTTTCAAGAGCAGGTTGGCTGAAGTGAGTTTGCCCGGAATTGCAATTGTTGCATTCTGCAGTTGAGCGGGGGACATCATGTTTTCCTTTCTCATTATGACGATTGGGCCATAATTGAGCCCAAAGCTGCCTCCACTCTTTAGTATAACGTAATCCTTTAAATGGGCATAGGCGTGAGCTGACACCGCTGTCACGTCCAGTTCATGTTTCAGAGCACGTAGATTCAGCGTTTCAATATCCTGTATGACATGCTTAATCAAAAAGATGGATGCAAGCTTACCAGATGCAAGTGCATAGAACATGAAAGCGTCATCTGCATCCGGTGTGTGACCAAGAGTTATATCCATTTGTCATTTCTTTGGTCGCTTCTGTCACTATTAAACCGTGGAATCCTGTTCGTCTCTTTGACGGAACAACATTTAATAATCCTGCGCCAAACTTTTTTGGCTTGATCATATGCCAAAGTTTAAGTCAACTCAAGATATTTTGAGAATAATTGGTAATAAGGATCAGATACGCAACTTTGGCGTCATTGCCCACGTTGACCACGGTAAGACAACCATGAGTGATAGCCTGCTGGCAGCATCGGGTATCATTTCTCCGTCTGTAGCAGGTCAGGCTCTGGCGCTTGACTCTATGAAGCTTGAGCAAAACCGCCAAATGACAATTAGAGGAGCAAATGTCACGCTATTTTACGAAATGGAAGGCAAGGAATATGTTATTAACATGATAGATACCCCCGGTCACATCGACTTTACTGGCAGGGTAACCCGTGCGCTTCGTGCGATTGATGGTGTGGTTGTTGTTTCTGACTCGGTAGAAGGCATCATGACTCAGACAGAGACTGTTACAAGGCAAGCCCTAGAAGAGCGTGTACGGCCTGTGCTTTACATTAACAAGATAGACAGACTCGTCAAGGAGTTGAAGCTGAATCCGGATGAGATGCAAAAGTGGCTGATCAATATCATCAACCACTTTAACCAGCTGATTGACATTTACGCCGAGCCGGAAATCAAGGAAAAGTGGAAGGTAAGTATTCAGGGCAATAGCGTAGCCTTTGGCTCTGCCAAGGACAGATGGGGATTTAACTTCAAGATGGCCCAAAAGAAGAGTATCAAGTTCAAGGATGTTTATGATGCTTATATGAGCAACGATCCAAATGCCATCAAGGCGCTTGCAGAAAGAGCACCACTGTCAGACGCAGTGCTTGGAATGGTTGTAGAGCATCATCCACCGCCTCATGTTGCACAAAGATACAGGATCCCCAAAATTTGGCCTGGCGAGCTCAACTCTGACATTGGCAAGGCCCTAGTAGAGTGTAACGAAAAGGGACCTGCACTCATGATGGTCACTACGATTAATGTCGACCCACAAGCCGGAAGAGTCGCTACTGGGAGGCTTTACTCCGGCACTATCAAAGACGGTGACGAAGTATACCTTGTAGACGCAAAGAGGGTAGGTAGGGTCCAGTCTGTCAACATCTACATGGGTAACACACGAGAGATTGTGGGCTTTCTGCCTGCAGGCAACATTCCGGCACTGCTTGGGCTCGACTACGCAGTTGCAGGGGAAACCCTTTCGACTGTGAAGGGGTCAGTTGCATTTGAATCCATCAAATACGTCTCAGAGCCTGTGGTCACTATTGCAGTAGAGCCAAAGCACCCCAAGGATCTGCCCAAGCTAGTCGAGGCTCTGCGCAGGCTGACTGTGGAAGACCCTAACCTTATAGTCAAGATAAACGAAGAGACCGGCGAAACCCTGATGGCTGGTATGGGTGTGCTTCACCTAGAAATAGCTACTTCACTTTTGCAGGAGGCAGGTCTTGACATCGTTACGACCCAGCCACTGATCAACTACCGTGAGACCATAAGGGCAAAGGCAGGCCCGATAATGAGCAAATCTCCCAACAAGCACAACAAGATATTCATGCGCGTCGAGACTCTGCCAGACGACGTTCTTGACATGATAAGGACTGGCAAGCTCAAGGAAGATATGGACAAAAAGGAGATGGCTAGGATGTTGAGGGAGAGAGGATGGGAGGCAGATGAAGCAAGGAGTGTTGCAGCAATCGATGTCAGTGGCAACATGCTGATAGATGAAACAAAGGGTGTTCAGTACCTACACGAGTCCATGGATTCGATACGGTCAGGGTTTGATGATGTTATACGCAGCGGCCCTATTGCCCACGAAGCGGTAAAGGGAATCAAGTTCGTACTGCATCACTTCGTTCCCCATGAAGATCCGGCGCACAGAGGCCTTGCTCAGCTGATGCCAGCTACAAGGAGGTCGATGCTTGGTGCAATGTTGATCGCAGACCCTGTGCTGCTAGAGCCGATACTTGGTATAGAAGTCAAGTGCCCCCAAGACCTGATAGGCCAAGTATCAAGCGTGCTCTCCAGCAAGAGGGGCAAATTACTAAATGTCGAGCAGAAAGGCATTATTGCGATCATGCAAGGTGAGATACCCGCCTCTGAGACATTCGACCTCTCAGAAAAGATGAGGGGTGCAACTGCAGGCAAGGCTATGTGGAACACATTTTTTAAGTCATGGCAGGCGGTTCCAAACTCGATATTCAGGCCACTAGTTGCAGATGTGAGAAAGAGGAAGGGCCTTAATCCAGAGCCACCATCACCTGATGAGTTCATAGACAGGGAGTAAAAAAGAAGAAAGGGAAGGTTTCCTTACCACAAAAACCTCATGTTGTAGTTATTGGGCTCAAGAATCGCTTTATCGCAAAGCGCTACAGAGGTACAACATTGCTATTGCTCCAAGGAGACTAAGATGATAATAATAATAATAATAATAATAACAGTTAATACTGAATAGTGGCTAAGACATTTCCTGCTTTCCTCCACCGACTTTCTGACAAAGGCTGCTTTAGCGGATTCTAATTTTGATATCACAATCTGCAAGAGAAGTATCGTTAGCAATGCATACCGCCTCAATATCTGTGTGAAGTTCTAGCGTAGGGTTTGCTGGTTGCGATATGGCCCTAATTACCTCCAATGCAACCTCTACTTGGTCTGGAATAATCTCAAGCAATCTCGTGTGATTATTGATAGTAGTGGATTCATTCACAAAGCCATATGTTACCGTTACTTTGGAGATTATTGTTGCATTATTCATAACTACAGTGTGTAAGACATCATTAATTCTATCTCTTATCGCTCTACCTATCCTCCTCTCTGATTCGTCCTCGTCGAAGTCTCTGGGAACAATATAAGTTGAATTGATTACATCAAGAACTGTTATCATTGGAATGGTTTCAGTCATATTGCCAGAAGGCGCAGAGTTACTGTCATTAGTACCGATTGTGGTACTGATGGGGACAATATTGTAGTCTGTTATAATATTATTATTATTATTATTTGTTGTATCTGATGCAGAGGAACCGCTGTCTTTATCAAGACTGTCAAACATCACTTGTTGACCAAAAGCATTTGGTGCTGCTAAACTCAGAAACCCACCGGTTATGGTAGAAAGAATCAATGTAACGGATAATATTCCACTCATGATGAAAATTTGGTTGTTCATTTTGGTAAATGATAATACATGATATATTTTAAGCAATAGGAAATGAACCAATAAAATAAACATATGAGATTTGGCTTCACTTTTAACAGATACAGACGCTGAAAATATATCTCAGACCATTATAGAAACCTCCCTCACTTAGTAGATACGAAGTGTCAATAGGTAGCAGATGAAAATTCCTGCTTTGGGGGGAGAGATTAAGGAGCAACTATTTGACGCCAAGCGTCCTCATGAATGCGAGCGGATAAGCGAAATTAAATATCATAAATTAGAAATGCATCAAGCAACAAGCCAATTTTACGGCTAGTTAAGTGACGTGAGCTAAATTACAAAAAAATTATTTGTTAATGTTTAAGTTTTTTTGCCCTCTACATCCTCAGATTCAGCAACACCCTCACTTGTTTTTGTTAGATGGCTTCCATGCCTAGTAGTACCATATCCTTTGGTCTTATCTTCGTCAATTTCTGTGTCAGACGCTGATGCAGTATATTTTTCCTCTCCTTCACTGACCATATTATCTATAATCTCTGCCAAAAACTATTTACCAGTTTCAGTACAAGATTCTATGACCAGATCATAATATTCAAACACTGATTGACACTTCCCTTTCTTAAAGAAATAAGCCCTAGAACCACGATGTAAAATCACCGATAGGCTCTAACGGGGCATCCTTGTTAAAGATAAAGTTCTAAAGAATCTCTTATTCCAGCAGCACAATATCAAGAGCTCCTCATTCTCTCTGTACTTCGTTATTTTGATACTAAATTAACTAATTGCACAGTATATATTCTAAAGTATATTCAAAACATGCATCATTTTATAACCACTATTCAGTTAAAATATATTCAAGCCGCACTTGATACCCTTTAATTTCATCAAAGCAATCTTCAGAGCACCAAAAGCATTCCCCTGCGAAAGTGCTATTCATGTCAGTTATTGCATTATTGCAACTGCATAAATTTTTATTTGATCCGTCCTTCGTTTCGCAAGTCAGAGAGTACTCTCATGAGAGTATCATAGTCGATATCTACGTTATTCAAAATGACAGAATGGTCAACCTTGCCAAATTTCTTGATGAATTTCTCTACGGTATGCTTTTTTCTTTGATATTTTCTGTCTAGCATAACAAGAGTGATCAAGATGCATTATAAACAGTTATTTAATAAATCAAAGTGCATTAACACCTTTAGCTGACATTATTAATTGCAGCTCCTGTCTATGCTGATAGACTTTTTTACAGTTAGTTCATGATAATGATATTGATATGAAAATTCTAAACTTGAAGCACTCGTACCTGCTGTGCTTTATTCTGATCCTTCTGGCAATCTACATTATATGACGGTCGAGAAGAAATAGGTTATCTGCAAGTCACGACAGAATTCGTACTCTATAATCGTAGTCAAAAAGATCGGGGCAGGTTCTTAAACAAGAACCCGTGGTGTCCTAGGTGTCCGTTGAACTGTCATCAATATTTATTGTCCTGCCTCAAATGGTCTTACTGCTCTGTGATTGTTTGAAAGTTCTAAAGGCTTCGCGATTGAGATCACATCTATTTGGCTTAGGTTCAATAACATATCTTCGATAAATCAGGACAGGTAATAGAGACCCGCTCTTGATGCCAAATAATCTGAGAAAATATGAGTTTCTAATTGTACTCTTATGACCTGTTTCAATGCACTACAGATGAGTATATTCAACATTCTCTATCATCATAGCCAAACAAATTACATTTGTCTAGCAGCAGATTTCCATAGTCATTAGGGTAAATTGCTATAAGCAATCATTGTGTGTATTTAAATGCTAGAGGAAATGAAGCTCGACCTGCCAAGATATACTGAAAGATTTGGAGCGACCAGCCTACACGGAGTGCAACGCGTTTATGAGCTAGACTCGGGCTTCGATGATGGCAGGCCGGTTTCCGAATCTATAGTGAATATAGGAAATAACCAGATCGCGGATATAGAGAGACGTATGGCAATAGTGATCCCCACCAAGGGAGAGCGATTGCGCCTGCTTGAAGGAGTACTGAGCGGCATACCACACGATTGTCTAACAATCATTGTATCAAACAGCACGAGGCAACCGGTCGATAGATACAAGCTTGAAAAGGAGGCACTTCAGCAGTTCAACAGGTTTGTAGGGCGCAATGCATTCATTTTGCACCAGCGTGATCCTGTCCTGTCAGAAGTCCTTAGGGATGTAGGCTATAACAGCATCCTTGGGCCAGATGGCATGGTAAGAAGCGGTAAGGCAGAGGGCATGGTGATGGGAATGCTGCTTGCCAAGATGGCAGGCAAAGAGTATGTGGGATTTATTGATGCAGACAACTATGTGCCTGGTGCAGTCAATGAGTACGTTAAGATATTTGCATCGGGCATAGCAATGTCTCAAACGCCTTACACCATGACTAGGATATCTTGGATTTACAAGCCAAAAATATCCGAAACGGGGCTTTACTTTAGCAAGTGGGGAAGAGCATCAGAGACAACAAACCAGCAGCTGAATTCGCTAGTATCATACTATACTGGATTTGAGACAGAAGTAATGCGTACAGGCAACTCAGGCGAGCACTGCATGTCGCTCAAGTTAGCTGAGCTGCTCACCTATTCGTCAGGCTACGCTATTGAGACGTATGAAATAGTAAATATACTTGAGGAATTTGGTGGCATTATCCCCACTATTAATCAGGACGCGATGGACAAGGGAGTCGAAATAATGCAGGTTGAAACACGCAATCCTCATTTTCATGAAGATAAGGGCGACGATCACCTCAAAGAAATGGTGGTTGGGTCGCTAGGATCAATATACCACAGCAAGATCTGTCCGCCAAGAACTCGTGAAAAGATAGTAGAAGCCCTGCGTAGCAAAAATATGCTGGAAGAAAGTCAACAACAGGAGCCTCCTGCACCGCTCAAGATAGAGCCATTCAAAGACGTCGATGTGCGGCGATTTTCAAAAGTTCTAGGCAAGGCTAGTACATACGCTCAATGATGTTGTCAAACCTTGCAGCGTTTGACATGGATGATACACACTTATCCAGGGCAGGCTGGTCTTTGCGCTTGCAGACAGATTTGACCTATCAGACAAAATAAGGTCTATACAGTCACGCAGCTAATGGCTGGGTACGAGCAGACAAAAGCGATAGCAGCGCTATTTGCAGGCGTCACAACAAAAGACTTGGAATCTGCCATTGCATCAATACCTTTTACCAAGAATTGTGAGCGTACAATTGCAGCAGTGAAAGACAGAGGCTACAAGATCGGTATAATAAGCGATAGCTATACTACAGCTGCAGGGTTTGTGGCTGATAGATTGAACATAGATTTTGTGATAGCAAACAAGCTCCAGACAATTAACTGCAAGATTACCGGGCAAGGTTGACATGCCACTTGGCTGGGAATGGATTCGCTGTTATTGTAAAATTTCTGTCTGCAAGCGATATCACTTGGAAAAAAGTGCCCACCAGTTCTGTAGGCCAATAGAAAACACGCTGGCTGTTGGCGATACAAAGTCTGACATTTGCATGATACGGCATGCAGGAGTAGGTGTTGTATTCATGCCCAAAGATGAGGAAATAAAAAACAAGCGACAAAGTAGTAAGCGAACCAGATCTTCTCAAAGTATTGAACTTTGTGAATAAAGCTTTTTAAGGCATTAGTCATTACATTATAGTGATTGAAGTCGAGCTTCCTGCTTCGTTGACGAAAGGAGCTTGGCTTTTGAAATTTGGTTAGAGTATCAATATGTGTGGAATAGCTGGAATTTTAAGCAAAAAGGGTGAGAACGTTGTGCCACTTGTAGGCTCAATGCTCCACTGTATGGTCAACCGCGGCCCAGATGGGGCGGGCTTGGTTGCTGATGATCGCATTGTCAAGTCCAATTCTATTTCGGCAATGCAACTTGAATTTCAGAATGTGAGCGGAAAAAGCGCGCTTGGGCACACGCGGCTTGCAATAGTTGGCGGCACCTGTGGAGCACAGCCTTTTTGTAGCTGCGACGGCCGGATTCTGCTGGAGCACAATGGCGAGATATACAACTACAAGAAAATTAGAGAACGGCTTGGAAAGCGCCACAAGTTCACTACAGCGACCGACAGTGAAGTGATTGTGCATCTTATTGAGGATCATCTACGTAAAAATAGCCTGCTTGGAGCAATAAAGAAAACAGTTGCAGAGCTTGATGGCGTATATGCCCTTGCAATACAGGATAGGAAGACCGGCGAGACAATCCTTGTAAGGGACAGGATAGGTGTGAGGCAGCTATATTATGCTGATACGAGCAAGTTCGTAGCTTTTGCATCTGAACGCAAAGCCCTGTGGAGGATCGGAATAAAAGAGCCGACAAGAGGTATACTGCCGGGTAGTGCAATCATTATTTCGCAGGACGGCCGGCTTCAGAGCTTCCAAGTTGCAGACCCAATCCCCCAAAAGGTCCGAATAATCCATAGAACGATGGTGTCTGCAGTTGAAGCGTATAGGAAGGCATTGGTTGACGCGATGGAAAAGCGTGTTCAAGACTTCCAGAGGATAGGGATAATATTTTCTGGTGGCATCGATAGCGTGCTTATTGCATACCTTGCAGCCAAGATGGTGCCTGAAGTAATATGCTACACCGGTGGTGTAAGCGGATCTAGCGACATTGCCTACGCCCGCCAGATAGCTGATAGACTAGGCCTTAAGCTGAAGGTTTGCGAATTTGACCAAGAGCAGGTGGAGAGGCTGATACCTGAAGTAATGAATGTCATCGAGGATAGTAATGCAGGACAGGTTGAAGTGGCGCTGCCAGTATACGGTGCTGTCAAGCTGGCCCATGAAGACGGAATAAAAGTGATGCTTACAGGTCAGGGTGCAGATGAGTTATTTGGAGGCTATTCATGGTACGCTAAGGTAGTAGAAAAGGAAGGTTACAAAATGTTGCGTAGGCATATGATAGAGGATCTTCTTTTGCTCTACAAAGAGACACTTGAGCGTGAAGACAAGATAACAATGGCGCACAGCATCGAACTGCGGGAACCATTTCTCGACCCTGAAGTGATCAAGGTCGCGCTAGCAACCAGCTTGCGGCTCAATGTTAGGGACGGCGGTGATAGTTTTGGCAAGCACGTACATAGAAAGCTTGCAGAAGCCGTCGGAATACCTAAGGACATCTCCTACAGGATCAAGGAGGCGGCACAGCATGGCTCGGGCATGCATGGGATGTTAGACGCTATAGCAAGGAAACACGGGTTTGACGACTCAACAATACCGCATATTTACCTTGAGGAGCTCAAGATGCGTGAGAAAAAAGGAAGCTCACAGAGGTATGGCTACCTCTTTGGCGACGGGAAGATATGGATTGCAGAACCCCACATGCAGATGTACCTCGATAGCATATTAAAAAAGATGGCCCCGTTTGAGCTTATGGCAACACAATAATAGAGAGTGTCAGGTAATGTTGCAGCTTGAAGCACACCTGATGCTTCGCGCAGTCAGGAATGGCGCGACGACCAATGCAGGTATGCTCGCCGCTATAAAGAGCGTCTGGAATGGGGCAAGCACGCTTGCGCTTGTGCCTCCTGCTCCCGCCACCCCAATTCCAAGCAGCGCTGAAATGAGACTGCCAGCGCAGGTCGGGCATCCGACAAACAAGCCGCTTGTGGCTCCAATGCCTGCGGCAAGGGATGTCTTTGTCTGAAGAAGCGACTTTTTCAACCTGAAAGCAAATATGCTGAGTGCAACATTAAAGCCTACCAGCAAAGATACAATAGTAGCAAGAATCACATTGAGCGGTATTATCAATATCAAAAAATGATCCGTAATGTAGAAAGTAAGCATGGGCATGTAGCCAGGGGCGGCGCAGCACGGTATTAAGTCAAGCGACGGCACCTTGATCTCCCTTTCCGTGAAAGACACATCCGCCCGGTATACCAGTATCTGAGAGAGAAAGCCGAAAAAGATCCCGTAACTGATTGCAGCAACTATCATTATTTTCCAATAGTAGTTTTGGCTGGAAAATGCACCTGTGATAAATGAAATCAGGCTGTTAGTAGAGCCTAATGTAGTAGTCCGGATCTGCTCTGACTGAAAAATAATGTATGCGCCGTATGCCATCGATGCCATGGAAGCCGCGGTTATGGCAAACATGCCATATGCGAGCCCTATCAATTCATGCGACTCAACCCTCAGTAGTTCTGAAGAAGGCATGGTGAGCCGGCTGTATATCATGAACGCAATTAGAAGCGAGAAGGATCCTACGAAAAAGACTCTAAAACCGCTTTCCCTTAAACCTTGCCATTTCTTCTTCTCTTCCATGTCTGATGAACTGTATATGAATCAGCTCCGACTGCAAATTAAATCCTATCGCAAATCTGTAAACCCTTAATTCTCGGTAAGTCTATTACAGGATGGACACAATGTCAGGGAACCCTCCGGAAGAGGATGAGGAATACATTCTCGCCAGAATAAGTTATGTAGGGTTCGTAGACCAGCTAGGGCTTGAAGGGGTCGTAGTATTAAAGTCAAATGAGGGCAAAGAGTTCCCAATGCGGGCATTTTCGGGCGAGGTGGCAAGGCACATTTCACGTTTTCAAGAAGGAGACAAAGGCAGTATCCCTACGATCTACAACTTGGTTGAAGAAATTGCCGTAATGCAGGATCTTCTGCTGGTCAAAGTGCATGTCTATCAAAGTGGCTCCGTTCTGCGGGCAAATCTCTACTTTAAGAGCAAAAAGGGCGAGATTGTCCTCCGCAATTATCGTGCTTCTGACTCCATAGCGCTGGCGGCCTACTATGACATACCAATCAAGGTAAGAAAGGGTCTTTTTGAAGAAGCTATAGAGCGCTAGGTTAAGTCACAATGTCAGGCAACTTCCTCTGCCTCGTAGCATCCTTTATCTCCATGGCAATCCTGCGTCCTACTCCCATCGTGTGGCCATAATAATATTTTGCATAGGGGCTTGTAGTCGCCAGTATAGGATTACCCGGCACGCGCAGTGAAACGTCATATACTACAAAGTCAAGGTCAACTGTCACAACGCTCTGAAGCGAGATAGGGCCGATTATGCCCGGCGGATACTCCTTTCTTGCTGCGACAGCAATCCTGTCACCCATTTCGAAGATTTTCTCCAGAAGCGACTCCCTTATACTCGCCGGAGTATGACCTACCTCAATATATTGTATCGGGACATCTATTTCCATCTGCTGTCTTGCAGAGAGTGATGCAATGTCGTGTATGTTAGTCTGAAGCCTCCGCTCTATGCCAAGAAATTCTGTTTCACCTGTAAGAGGAGAGACAAAGAAATTCAAATTAAAATAGGTGCCCGGCACATATTCCTCGATTGTTGCCCTGTCGAGATCCTGTTTTGTCACAAGTCCCTGCTCAATCTTTTGCTTTGACTTTTTCTCGTAGTCCTCATACGAGGACGCAATGAAAAATGCTCTCTCCAGCTTGCGTGTGGCTTCCTGCACTTTTATCATCGCCGGCCTGTCTATATCTGAAGGCTTGTGATATAACTTTGGGTGACGTATGCCTGATTTTTCCAGCAGATAGTACTGGTTTCTTGGTGCAGTCCGCTCTTCTGCACGCAAGAGCAACCTGTTGCCAAAGACAGGCACTCTCAGATTGTTTTCAATATTATCATAGCCCAGATAAGCAGTAAAGGCCCTATGTGCCACCATTATAGTGTTAGATTGCCTCAACTTTTCTTGGTTCTCCGGATATATTATATCTGAGAACTTGTCGAGCAAAATGATTTCATCGGCAAGCCGCTTGAACCGCCTGTACGGCAGTTCTCTGCCTTTTTGGCATATGCATATCGTCTTGAGATTCTCATCCTTCGCACCATCCATTATTTCCAGTGCTGAGTGACTGCCGATGGTGCCTACGGTAACCTCCTTCAAGTCATAGTGGCCAACGATAGCTGCAATCTGCTGCAGACTGATCAATAGTTTCAGGTGAAAAAAGGATGTAATAAAAAGGTTCCAAGCTATTGCTTGGTTTTGTTGAGTTCTATCTCAATTGCAGTCCTCAACTCATCGTCATTTTTGTTAGTATAGTCAATGCCAAGCGATTCAGCTATTGTCTCAAGCTTTTCCCTGCCAACATTTCCTTCACTTTGCATATGTTGGAGCTCTCTTTTGGCCTGAATTCTTGCCTTTTGAAACTCAGCGCTGGCCTTGCCAAATGATCTTGCAAGCTCGGGAATCTTTCTAACGCCAAAAAATACTACTACGATCAATCCTATGATAATAATCCATTCCCAGCCTCCGAGGCCTGCAAACTGCATTATGAGATTTGACATTCCTTCAGTCAAGATCATTATATATATAGTATAAGACTAATTAGGATTTATGTGTTAGTTTTCAAGGCTGCTACTGATGCGGCCCTTCTTTCAACTACTAGCATGCCTGCAAGATAAAGAAGCAACATGGGGATAGCTATGAACCACATCGTTACTCCACTGCCGTCAGGTGTAATTAGCGCGCCGAATATGACCAGAATGAGGGCAGCATAGCGGATATTGACTCGCCAGAACCTAGGCGAAATAGCACCAGTAAGTGATATGCCGTACATCACTATCGGCAGCTGGAATGCGATCCCCAAGCCAAGAAAGAACTGCAACACGAACGAAATAAAATTGTCGATCGTGAGAAAAGTGGCAGCGTCAAGAGCCTCTCCGTAGTTGTATAAAAAGTTAAGGACGTACGGTATTAATAGAATGTAGGAGAAAGCAATGCCTCCAATAAAAAGCGCAACTGAAGGAAGGAATACGTTTCTCAATCCAATTTTTGTCTTAGAGCTTATCGCAGGTGAGATGAACGCCGTTATCTCTCTCGTTATGAAAGGAATAGAGACTGTTAGGCCTATTAGCACAGAAACATAAATCTGAGAAAAAAATGCCTGACCTGGAGCGGTCTGAATAAGGCTTACTTCTTCTGGCAGCAGGCTCTCCTGCATGTATAATGTAAGGCGAATGGAGATGTTATGTAAAGGGTCTGGATAGGGGTATGCTAGTGGAATGCCACCAATCTGGATTGGCCGCAGATCAAATGTCATAGCAAATATGGTGATGACGATTATCACCACAGCTACCCTTAGTGTTCTGGTCCTGAGCTCCTCAAGATGCTCCCTGATGCTCATCTCTGCGACCATTGACATCGGTTGGTTAGTGGTCGAGAAATATAATACTATACAACTACCAATACTCCTGCCACCACTATTCAGCGTCAGTCAGGCCCGGTTATAGGCAGGGCCTTTGAGGATGGTAACTTGAACGACTCTTGGTCAATCTCTTCCTTGGCCATCTTTTCGAATTCTATTGTGATCTCGACTGGAGCGCTGAATCTAAGACTCAGCTCATTAGCAAGCGTGCCTATCGACCTTCCGTCGGCAAACTCTTTTGACCCCTGTAGAAAGCCCCTGCTATGTAAGGAAAGTAGCTTTCCTCCGAAGTTAGATTGCAAGAACGAAGCTAGATCGTCAATAATTTTCGGGGAAACATCATTGTAATAAAAACATATGCCGTGCACCGGCTCCTTATCAAATGGTGTGCCGTAGCGATACCAAAAGACCCCAAAGTGCTCGTATTCGCCCTGCATACATTTAATGTCCCAGTGATTAGCTTTTTCTACAGGATAGGTCGCGTTCAAAACATCCGTAATACTAAGCCGCCAGTATCTTACGCGCATATTTAATACGGCTGATAATCCTGGTGAGGGCAATATAATAACAGATCGGAGAGATAGCTGCAACCAGTCGTCTTGCAGAGTATTTGAGCACTTGTTTCATGTTTTTTGAACTTGTATCTTTATCTTTTCTAGTAGGCAAGCAAAAATACGCGCTGTCAGGATTATCTTACATTACAACATCTTATACCATAAGATAACGATCTAACTTGATGAGTGGCAGTAAAAATCATCACTTGATGCACCAAATTAAAGGCACATTTCAAGGGTAAGAGCTTCCGGAGATGATAATAATAATGATGATTCTGATTATTATTACTCCCGTCTAGAATTATTAGTGTGACTATGAAATTGTGTTGCAAAGAACATAGTCATGCAATCAACTTCTAAAGAAGAGTTGCCTGAGCGAAAAAATAAAAGGCGTTATCAGATATACCATCCTATCCATCATGACTAGCTCCATACAATATGATAGAATCAAGCTTTTTGAAGAAATGGAAAAACAATTTGATAACAAGAATGAGCAGTACTTTAAGGAACTGCTTGACCATCACGATAACGTAGTGCGCACTCGCGCAGTATGTATCCTTGCTGGCATTGGCGCAGAAAATGCAGTCGAGCCTATTGGCAAAGTCCTAAAAATTGACAAAAATGCCCTTGTAAGACACGAGGCGGCTTTTTCGCTTGGCCAGCTTGGATATAGAAGCGGCATACCCGCGCTTGCAGATGCTGTTAGGTCTGACTCAAGTTTTTTTGTCCGCCACGAAGCTGCAATCGCACTGGGAGTCATAGGCTCGGAAGAAGCAAGAAAGACTCTTAGCGAAGCTCTCAAGGACGAAAGCGAAGAAGTAAGAGAATCTGCAGTAGTAGCGCTTGCAAACCTTGACTATATCAAGGCAACCAACCGAGCTGACAGCCTCTTTTCAAAGATGACTGGTGGATAAAAATGAATAGGACGGACCTATGATTCGTGTATTGAATGTATCTAACGAGCCTTGCTTATAAGGAGGCACATCGTGGAAAGCTACTCTACACTGAAATTCCCCGCAGCGATAATATGAATAATGGGTTCCGTATTTGGTAGTAACTAAATCATGCTATACGCAGCAGAGAACCAAACGCGGAGTAATACGTATATGTGACATATGTACACACGCATCTTGTATGGGAATTTCTGCTGTAACATGGAGATGTCCAAGGTGCAATCAAGATGTCGGTGGAAGCTTGGGCGAATTGAAATATCACTGGAAAAGGGTTCATGGCGCTTCAACAACAACGAGCGAGACCACAGCCAATACCGGGGCCTAACTAGGCACTTTTTCTAAGATGACCTGTCAATCGATTTCTCAAACTTTCAAATGGAGTAAGAACTACATTTCACTCCTCTATCCAAGGAAAAGAGATGAGTTCAGCGCGAGGTCACCTCTCCCAACTCCTATCTCTAAACATACTAAGCAAAGCACTGGTCAGCTGACGCATGTTTGGTTTCTCTCGATGTCTCTCTGCATTCCACATCGCCTTAGGCCAAATGGCCTGCTGGTAATTTTTTTTCTTTCTTTTTCTCCGACTTGCCACTAGAGATTGGAGTCTTCTCTGGATTTTCGTCAGACAAACGCCAGATGTTTGGTGACGACCTGCGAATAGAAATTGCAAATTAACTAATTCTGTACGGACTGCAGCTAATTAATTCCAAAGATCTTGGTATATGACATCTGTAGCAGTAGCCCAAGATACTGCTTATACTATGCAGACCATAAGAGCTATCTGATGACTCTGATGACTGGCTTTTCTTAAACCCTTCTTTTCTGCAGTGGGTAATACTTGAATTTCTGCATAGAGATATGACCGCGACAGGGCTTTAATAATCTCGATATGGCGTGAAGCTGGGCTCTCAGATGTTACTGCTTCAGAAGCATCAATGCAGCAAAATAAATTAATGGAACAATGCTAATTTCTTAATTAGCAGAATCTTTGAATCATGTTATGCATCGTCCTGCAAAGGAACCTCTACTGCTACCTTTATTCCTGAAGTGGGCAGGGGGTAAATTGCAATTAATTGATCAATTCGAGAATATTTTTCCTCACAACTTCCGTAATTACTATGAACCTTTTATTGGTAGTGGAGCAGTATTTTTCTATGTTAAATCCAAACTAAAACCTAACAAAGTGGTTCTTTCAGATACCAATGAAGAATTGATTAATTGCTTTGTTGTAGTAAGGGACAAACCGTCTGAACTAGTTGAATCACTTTTGAACCACAGGAAGAAGCATTCAAAAGAATACTATTATGCAGTTAGGAGCATTAAATCCGATAGATTGGACAATGTAAATAGGGCCGCACGCTTGATCTACCTCAACAAGACTTGTTTTAATGGTCTTTACCGAGTCAATTCAAAAGGGCAGTTTAATGTCCCTTTTGGAGATTATGAGAATCCTTCTATTTTTGATAAAAACATACTATTCCAAGCAAGCCAACGACTTCAAGATGTACATCTACAAGTCATGAGCTTTGAAAGAGTGCTTGACTTTGCGGATAAGGATGACTTTGTTTATTTCGACCCTCCTTATATTCCAGTATCCAAAACTTCGAGTTTTACTCGATATTCTAAGAGTGACTTCTCTGTGAAGGAACAGAAGCGGCTATCCGAAGTATTCGGATTACTTGACTCGCGAGGATGCTTTGTTATGCTTAGTAATAGCGACCATGCATTAACAAGAGAACTTTATAGAGATTATGAGAAGAATACTGTTGTAGTAAGGGCAAAAAGGCTGATTAATTCTGTAGGAAGTAAGAGGGGCGCAATTAAAGAATTAGTAGTGACAAATTACCGAAATACAAAAGTTGAGACATCTCTTATTTCATAAGTCAATAATTTTTGAATATTAAAACTAAATTAGGCACACCAAAATTTCCTAGTAGGATCTAATATAACTTATTAAAGTCCAAATAGATGAGAAAACATAAATTAGATTGGTCAATTAGGCTTGCCTAACGCTTTTGCAAATTAGGAGAATCCGAGTTGGCATCGATGTGGGCGGTACGTTCACCAAAGCCGTGGCCATTGAGATGGTGACCGGCCAGATAATAGGCAAGGTCACGGTTCCCACTACACACTCTTCATCTAATGGTGTTTCGACCGGAATAGTTGAGGCGCTTAAGACATTGACACAAAGATATTCGATCCAAAACTCCGAAATCGAGTTAATATCCCACAGCACCACGCAAGCAGTCAACGCACTGCTTGAAGGCGATACTGCCAAGGTTGGAATTATAGGCATGGGCGTGGGCATGGAAAAATCAAATGTGATCAAGCGCACAAACATCAAAGGTGTTAAGCTTGCGCCAAACAAGTATTTGCACACATGCTATCGTTTCGTTGATACTTCAAAATATCTTGAAGATAAAGAAATAGTTCAGGCGATAGATGAACTAAAAAAAGAAGGTGCTGAAGTCATCGTTGTTAGCGAGGCGTACAGTGTCGACGACCCAAGCAACGAGCGGTTCGTGATGGATAGATCAGATATTCCTGCCACTGCAGGTCACGAGCTGACTGGCGTTTATGGACTTGAAATAAGGACTCTTACCGCAGCAATCAACGGAGGCATCCTGCCTAAAACAACAAGCACCGCAAAGTTTGTAGAGTCTGCTGTGCGGAATGAAAAAATCAATGCTCCTGTCCTAATAATGAAGGGTGATGGCGGGGTCACGGACATGAGCACTTTTCGGAGCAAGCCAATCGTCACTGTCCTGTCTGGCCCTGCAGCAAGCGTTGCCGGGGCTCTCCTCCACCTGCGTGTAATTGATGGTGTATTTATAGAAGTTGGCGGTACGTCAACCAACGTCTGCGCCATCAAGGACGGCAAACCAGAGGTGCGCTATGTCACAATAATGCAGCATCCCACTTGCATTCGATCGCTTGATGTCCGAGTTGCAGGGGTGGCCGGCGGCTCGCTTGTGCGTTGGTCCGGCAGAAAGATAACAGATGTTGGCCCTCGGTCTGCGCATATCGCTGGCCTTCCCTACTCATGCTTTGCATCTCCCGAGGAGCTTGAGGATGGCCAAATTATCACCTTCAAACCAAAAGAGGGGGACTCTATTGATTATATTGCAATCGAGTCTGCAGGAGGCAAGCGCTTTGCGATAACAAACACGTGTGCTGCTAATGCGCTCGGCCTTGTGCCAGAAGGCGACTATGCAAAGGCAAATCATACTTCTGCAAAGCTGGCACTTTCAATACTTGCCAACAGACTGGGCATTACGATGGAGCAGGCAGCAACCATGATCCTTGACATTTCTGCCAAAAAGGTGCTTGATATAGTTGAGCATGTGATTAAAGAATACAAGCTGAAGAAAGAGCGCGTGGTGCTCATCGGTGGAGGTGGAGGGGCATCAGTGCTCGTGCCCTATATTGCACTCAAGCAACAGCTGCAGTACAAGATTGCAGAGCATGCCGAAGTGATCTCATCCATCGGTGTTGCAGCGGCAATGATTCATGAAGAAGCAGAAAAGACTGTCACCAACCCCCGACTGGAGGACATTTCTGCCCTAGCAGAGCAGGTGAAAAAGGCGGCTCTAGAGCGCGGTGCATTGCCTGAATCAATAACAATTCAGTCAGAATACATCAGCGAGCGATCGGTTATACGAGTTACTGCGATGGGGAATGTTTCATTGGATATTGGTACTACAAATGCTCAGGAGATAAAAAGAGAGGAAGCCCATGTCCTTGCCTGTGAGCTTTTCGGTATAGATGAGGGAGTAAAGTGCATTTTGGACACGGATAATTACCATATATTTGCCTGCGAGATGAATAAGAAAATACTCTTTCTGAAATCTAAAAAACAGCAGCAGGTGCTAGTGCTTGACAAGTATGGGAGGGTTAGGCTTTCAGTCGAAAATGCATCAATTTTCACTGGCTCGCCAGAGCAGGTGGCTGATAGGATCAAAAGCCTCCTCAGGCAACACGCTACCGGTGGCAAGGATCTTGCCCCGCAGGTTCACATCCTTGATGGCATAAAATTGATGGACTTTTCGAGCCTTACGGCCCAGGAACACATTTCAAAGGCGGTGCATGATGAACTGAAAAAGACTACCACCAAAAATGTTGCCGCAATAGTAAGAGTTTAGCTAGAATGAAAAAAAGAATTTTTTCCGATGCTCAGAGGATCCGGTGGTAAAAGATGCACTCTTCTTTGTTGAGAACGAGTGAAGGAACACCGCAGCTCCATCAGGAATAATACTTCGGATGGCTCTGATGGTTTGTATATAATTTGATAACACAAGATCCTATAGCGCAAGCTATCTAGCTGAAAGAAATCAGCTAAAATGGCAGAGCTAACAAGCGTATCTTTAAAGCGCGTTCAGTGGAATCAAAACTCTAAGTAATATGGTTCTACTATTGTAATCTTTACAGATTTTGTTATAATAAATAGTCAAGACAGCATATTGCTTAAGAAGAATAATAGTTATCAATTATTTGAATAACTGTGGCAAAAATACGAGAAGCTAGCACCAATATATCTAACTATATACCAAATAGTAGAATCAGCCTTGATCAAAATCGAGAAGAGCTTTTCATAGGTACTGCTGAATCAGAACATACAGAGATGTACCTTAAAGCTATTTGGTACCTCCATGAAAAAGGTCAACATGCTAAAGTTAGCTCAATAGGAAAGTTGCTCAATGTAACACAACCTTCTGTTGTACAAATGTTACGCAAGCTACACAATTCAAACCTTGTGGAATACGGCCAAACCAAGGTTACTCTTACCGATGACGGACGAAGAATCGGAAGGCAGATGATTAGAAATACTAGGCTACTTGAAGTTATGATGAAGGACGCTTTAAAGATCGATGTAGATGAAGAAATGGCCTGCGGAATAGAACATCATATGAAAAACATCTTTACAGATGCTCTTTGTACCCTTCTTAAACATCCTAGAAAATGCCCTCATGGTCATAATATTCCAAAGGGAAAGTGTTGTAACTAACTTGGACTCATTATAAGAGCAGATTATAGCATAGCACATCTTTCTTTTCTCATGTTTGAGGACTTTCCTTTTCATATTAGGTAGTTATCAGTACAAATGCTCTTTCCATAGAAAAATATCCATACGTCCAAAACTTTATGAAACAATAAACCGTGAATTTCCACGCTCATTATTGCCCTTTCCAATACGGTTGTATAATCGTCATTGTTTTCAATCTGTGAAGACCCTTTGAGAGAAACCATACATTTCTTTTCAATGAAAGTAGTACCAATTACAACAATAGCAAGGCCAGTAAAGGAAACGCAGGTGATGTTATTCCCTCTCCCCAAGACTAGAAGTGACCATGACAGACTTAAATCCACAAATCGCAATACATCATTGGTTTTGCACTATGCTGTCTGCAACCGCACACGGTGTAAACGTCGGGGTTCTCAGGCTACCCCTGGGAGATCTATTGCCCCTGGCATCGATGCAGTTGCCGTCCTACCATTGTAGAAGCTTTTTGGGTACTTTTGGATGATGAAGATAAGGTACTAAAAAAGATGATAGAGCTTGCTACGAAAGACAGTTTAAATATTAGGCCAAACTAATTAGGTCGACCTAACTCATGGGCAGCACTTTGTCGTTTGAATACAAAGAAGCGATCCCACGTTTGCAACTGATTGCAGACACTGTTTCTCATAAAATAATATTATCAACAATTGACATTGCAAAGATAGCCCAACAGATAACCTTGGAAAAGAACCTTCTTGTCAGCTCTACATACAAGAAGTATTGATACTGGTGATCGAAAATAAATTGAACCAAAAAAATATTATTGATCCATACTCAATCAAGCCAAGAATAAAACTAATCTTCTATTTTGTAGCAATAATAGTAATCATTCAACCATTTATCTCAAATTCCTTTTCTGTATATGGTCAGCTGCTTAGCGATACGGATGCACTTATCGTCATGGTCAACATCGAGAGGATCAGCGCGCAGCTTTGGTTGACTGAACAAAGCCTAGATAAAGACAATCCTGAAATGGCATTTGCACATGCTTTCATCCCACACACCACAACATTTCCTACTATAAAGAATCAGCTTGCAGAGACTGCTGGAGAACAATCCACCAAGCAGCTTGAATCACTGCTTACCGACCTTCCTCTAATAATGAGAACCGGAGAATATCCAGAAGAAAAAACAAGGGAAAGTATAGGGCAAATACGCAGACTACTGGACGAAATCTCTCAACAATCTGTAGGGCCGGAATTTCTTTCTGACAAAGGGATGGTTTCCCAAGTTGTTGTATTTCTGTTGCGTGATGCAGTGCAGTCATATACAACAATTTCTAATGCATCGAATGGATCTGGGAGTGAGAATCTCCCACAGGATATTGATTACGAGAATGCAGTTGGACTTGTCCAAATAGCTCGCCAAAATTATCAAAAAACTTTGTCTTCCTTGATAGAAGATAGTAGAAGAAAAACCGAAATTGAGTCATTCTTCAATGAACTTGAAAGCTCTCTAGCTCAAAAGATGGATAATGAGTCAATTCTGCGCCTTACTACTGCAATTGAAAGAGACTTGGCAGAAGAACTATCCGTAAGCGAGGGAAGCGAGAGCACAAGTGAACATCAACAGTATTTTGCTACTATAAGAACGCTTTTGTCAAGTGTTACTTCAGAAGTAAACAACGGCAATTATGAGCAGGCAGATCAGTATGCTGTCTCTGCATACTTGGATAATTATGAATATTTGGAAGCACCGATTGAAAAGCACGATCCAGATCTGATGATAACAATTGAGGAGGAGATGAGAGAGGAGCTGCGCAGGATGATAGAAGCAAGAGAATCCGTAGAATCTATAGAAGCTTTTGTCAATGGCATCCTCGTAAAACTTGACGAAGCAGAAGAGCTATTGAGAAATGATGCATCATTTAATCAAAGTTCATCACCCTCTTCTTCTGGCGTTTTTGCAGACATTGAAGGACTAAAGGCCGGATTTGGTACCTATACTGGTGAGCGTAGGGACATCGGCGAGGCTGAAGACCCTGCCAAAGCCGCTGTTCGCAGCAATATTGATATGATCAGGATGCAGCTTGATGAGACGCTCCGGCTACATAAGGAAGGAAACTATGATGGTGCGCTTTTTACATCCAGGTCTGCATATTTGGATAGTTATGAGAGTGTAGAGATTCCATTGCGCCCTATAGATCCGGATTTTACTCTTGAAATGGAGATCAAGTTTGCAGAGCTTAGAAATCTAATTCAAGCTCATGCACCGTATGGACAGGTCGAAGCAAAAGTTGTTGAAATTAGAAGAGGGCTCGATGAATCAGAAAGATTAGTATCAGGTACTGGCATTTTAGCGCCGACGATAGCGTTCTCCACATCCTTTTCCATAATATTCCGAGAAGGTCTAGAATCTGCACTAATAATAGGTGCCATCTTGACATATTTGGAGGCATCAAGAAATAACAGATTCAAAAAACATGTGTACTATGGCATAGTGATAGCAATCGGAGCAACTGCTGTTACCTGGTTTATAGCTGAATTTATCATAGATATCTCTGGAGCAAGCCGTGAGCTTATAGAAGCCATTGCAGGCATCTCTGCAGTTGCGGTTCTATTTTGGGTAAGCTTTTGGGTATTGAACAAGATCGAAACAAAGCGTTGGATAGAATTCGTAAAGGCCAAAGTCTGGAAAGCAACAACTACGGGCAGCATAATGGTTTTTGTGTTGCTTTCCTTCTTTACAGTATATAGAGAAGGTTTTGAGACTGTATTATTTTATCAAGCAATGCTTTCCTTTGCCAAATATATGGAATGGTACGTTGTTGCAGGGTTTGTTATTGGCTTAGCTGTGATAGTTGCAACCGCAATTGTAGTAAGAAAGCTTGGAAGAAGACTTCCCCTAAAGGTCTTATTTGCACTAACAATGGGAATTGGCGCATACATGTCAATAGCGTTTATGGGTAACGCAATACGCGAATTTCAAGAATTAGGCTATATATCTACAACACATCTTATTGGAACAGTGCCTAGGCTTGACATCAACTTGTCAACGATGACTGGTATCCATCCAACGGTTGAGACAATCATCGCCCAAATCGCACTTCTTGCAGTATATGTAGTAGGCTCATTGTACATATTGATCATTCTGCCAAGACGGCAGAGACTCATAGAAAGTGCACGCAAATCTAGAGAAGATTTGGTTAGACAAGATAAGAGCAGGGAAGAAGGCAAGAGCCTTTAGCAACGCCTACGTATAGGCAAGAAGAGGCATGCTTCGAGTAAAAGTAACATTCCAATAAGCGTAGAGATTGACACAGATGCCATAGAGCAATATGGATTGCTAGTGACTAAGTTGGATCCGTTGATGCGACCGAAATAAATGCGAGAAAGAACATTTCAAAACCACTATTTTTAGTTATCGTAACACGATTTAAGCAATAAGAGAAATGTTAGAGGTGAGAAAAATCTTGGGAAAAGAAAGAGAAGAGGGAAAAATATTTTGGGCTATCTCTTGTTATTATTTCCTGCTGCTATTGAAGCAACTCCGTGGCTCTATCCAGATTCGCATTTATCATAGCAATATGTTGTTCTACTTGTTCTATTGGAACTCTATCCGTTATCATCTGCCTTAGCTCTTCTCTTAACATTACCTCTGTTTGTTCCATCAATTGTTGATCACGTTGGGCAATCGGTGCCTCTATATATTCATAGTTCTCCAAGTATGCCTCAATTGCAATGCTCTCTGCTCCTTGATAATCCTGCGATCCATATGCGGATATCAGTTGAGTCAACAAAGATTTGATGTTGTTTATTATTGCAATAGGATCTTGCTCGGCTGCACCAGCTTCTTCGCCAGTTAGTTGGCTCTCAGAGAGGCCAGTGATTTCTGCTAGCTCATGTATTATTCCATTTATTGTTGTTTCAACAGTTTCAGGGTCGTCCTTATTGTTGACTGCGCCATTCAAGTTCGAAAAGAACTCATTTACTTCTTCCACTTCATGAGCCATACTCTGGTTGATATTTCTTGCTGATGAACTGAATATACTCTCAGCTCTGTGGATGAATGCTTGCGCATCCTGGTATTCTACAACTGCTTTTACAGTGCCATTTTCAACAGCCTCTTCGTATTCATGTCCTGCAACATGCAATAGTCGCGCTACTACACTTGCATTAAATGTAGGGTTGTTAAGATCTGCAGTTAGTATCAGTGTCTGCACGCTATTGTTCAACAGCATATTGACAGAATCTTCCTGGCTTTCAAACTCTTGTACTGTGGCATTTGTAACGCTGGAAGATAAGTTCTGCAAAGCAGCTGACAAGGTTTGGTTCAGTGTGCTGTTTTGATTTGCCAGCTGATCTTCAATACTTGAATATACTTCTGCGATTGGGTGCAATGTATGAGCCTGCGCTAGGGTATCGTTTCCAGATTCTTTGTTGATAAGTGCTTGGTCAAGATGTCCTCTTATCTGCTCTATGTTTGAAACAAATTCCACCAAGGTAGCATTTGGTACGCTAGCCATTGTTGTTGTTTCATTTGCTACGCTGCTAGTAGCATTAGCACTAGGTGACGTAGTTGTCATGCTTTCATTACTACTTGCCACTATTATTGTAGCAGATTGTTGTGGTTGGTATTGTACTCCAAACGAAAGAGCATATGGCCCTGACGAAGATAATAACGCAAGCAAGACTATACCTCCTACGATTCCAAGATATGGTGATCTGAGGTTTGCTTTTTTGTATTTGTCCATAATTAGGTTCGCCTAATTAGGCCAGCCTAAGTTTTTAAGAGTTTTGAAAGAAAAGAATAGTAAAACATTGCTTCTTTAGTTCGTCCTTATCACTTGCTAGCCGCAATATGTGTTCATCAATTAAAATCCTCTCAGTAGTCTCCTTATAGGAATGGGATTTCGACATTCTTTGAAAGAATATGCTGTAATGATAGTAACCTCATGTCGATGTTCGACACTTTTATTACTACTTAGTCTTTCTTCAATACTCCGCGATATTAACAGGCTAATAAACATGTAAACAAAAAATTGGTGTAAGTTTCTTATAGAACAACCTGTAAATACGCTCGTGGGAGAGACGCATATCACACCTAGCCTATTATATTATTACTTGGGCTAATAGTCTCTGCTACTGCTGCAAACTCTATGATCTTTTTCGCTGGGACGGAGACTAGGATTATGTATTCTGAGATAATAATAATTGCTTCAGCGTCTATTGCAGCGCTTCTAGGCGTTTTACTAGCATATAGGCAGATTCTTCACAACCGTTCTCATTCCAAGATGTACATATGCCTTGCAATAGGTCTTGTGCTTTGGCTCTCTGCTGACATAATTTGGGCCAGCTATGAGTTAGTTTTTCACGTAGCAGCACCAATCCCCTCCATATCAGACATTCTTTGGTTAGCTGGATATCCCTTTTTTGCGTATAATCTTATTGCCACTTATAGGCAATTTTACAATAGATTTGACAAGAGGATATTGATTGCCAGCATCATCGGAAATGGCATCTTTATAGCATACTTGATCTCCCTTACCATTGGTTTATCAGATTTTTCTAGCCAAGGGAGCGTTTCGATGTTCGGTATCCTTATTGCCTATCCAATAATGAATGCCCTACTAACAATTCCTGCACTCTCAATCCTTATTGGACTATGGAAGGAAAGACCCTGGTCCATACCGTGGACATTCAAATCGCTGTCTTTGTTCTGCATAGTGATAACAGACAGCTGGTTCGCATTCATAATACTCTCAGGCTTGTACGAACAGGTATGGTTATCCTCTATGTTCTTTGGAGCCGAGTATCTTATATTGGCTGGAGGGCTTCTGTGGTTTAACAAATTTCTTGCTATCTATAAAATCCAGGACACGGCTTCTGCAACAAATACTACTAGTCAAGACCAGTTGAAAATAACAAATGCCCTTGGCAATAAAAATAATACTCCTAGTAGGATTCGATATCTGCAAGTATTAGTAGCTGTAATTCTGGTCGGCGGAATACTAAGTTATCGGCTTTATGACTTCAGGCGCCACAGAGTCTACAAGATATTTTGGTCCTGTAGAAGGCGAAAATACCATATTGATAGGAGCCTTACTGTCACTTACCGGTACAAGTTCCTCCACGGGGGAGGAGGCTGAAGCATCATTGAGGCTGGCAGTCGACGACGTAAACAATCAATTGGCAAAGTCTGGATCATCATCAAGGGTCGGACTCGTAATTGAAGATACAAAGACAGACCCTAATGTCGCGCGTGAAAAACTTATGGACTTGGCATCAAAAGGAATACGAATAGTCATTGGGCCATCCACAAGCGCTGCAGTCGCCGCTGTCAAAGAATATGCTGATGAAAACGGTATTCTGATAGTTAGTAGTAGTACGGCTCCATCTTTGGCAATCTCCAATGACAATGTGTTCCGATTTGTTCCTGACGATACTCATCAAGCAGAGGCACTAGCAAAACAGACGTGGGATGAAGGCACAAGAGTTGTCATTCCAATATGGCGAAGTGACGTTTTTGGAAACAATCTTCAATTCTTACTGAAAGAAAAGTTTGAAAAACTTGGTGGAAAGATACTTGATGGAATAGGCTATAGTCCCCCCGTCGGTAATTTTGCCGCAAGCCTTCACAGAATCAACTTTATCGTCTGGGAGCAAGAATTGAGGTCTTTGACCTCGAAGGTAAATGATGCTGTGAGTCAATATGGAGCTGAAAAAGTTGTAGTGTATATAGTAGCCTTTGATGAAATTGTACCCATCATGATTCAGGCAAATAGACACCAAGAACTCCAATCAGTAAGATGGTATGGAAGCGATGGTTCTGCTCAAAACGAGGGTCTGATAAAAATATTGAAGCCGCAGAATTTGCAGTAAAGACTAATTTCTTAAATCCTATCTATAGAGTGGAAGCAAGCGATAGCTTTAAGAAATTAGAGGAAAGGATAGTTGAAGAGATACATAGTGCGCCTAGGTCCTACGCAGAAGTTGCTTATGATGAATTTTGGATCGCAGCTCTAACCCTAAAAGACATTATTGCACTACAGCAAGACGACATTGGCTCCTTAAAAGAAGCCTTTATCAATACTGCCAATTCATATGTTGGCGTAACTGGAAGGACCGAGTTAAATGATGCAGGCGACAGAAAATCTGGATCATATGACTTTTGGGCAGTACGACCAGTATACAAGGACGTTAAGAACAAGGTTTCATTTGAATGGACAAATGTCGCTGCATACCAAATTGGCATAGACAACTCATGACCGGCTAAAGGGTCTCCGTGCTTTTAGAAGCGCTAAAGTGAAAGTTTCAACCTTGTTTTATGGAGGACAAGCCAAAAAGTTTTGGCAATTTTTGGCAAGCATTAAAGCTTGGTAGACAAACTTGAAATCATGAATTAGATAATAGTCAAGAATTGTTGTTGCTTAACAAACCTTACTGCCTTAGT
>DASUUX010000185.1:0-3843 GCA_036373855.1 Nitrososphaera sp. | reverse complement strand
TGCACGATGGACACGAAGATATTCAGGAGGTGGAACTGCTCCAAACGTGCCAAGTCGGCGACTGTAGTTTCGCACTCTGAATCGTTCAACCAACAAATGTAAAAGGTTCATTTGAAAGCTTAAATCTGAACTTGCCAGGATGTCTTCAATATCGACGTATCCGAGGTTGAAAGCGTCAACATCGACAGGTCTGCCGAAGAGTCTACCTGCACTTGTAATGAGCCGTAATGGGACTATCTCTGCCAGATCTATAAAACTGCTCATTTGTCTATCAAAATGAGTAAGACTCCCTTCATCGATAACATCATAAACAATGCGCTTTCCATCCAGCCTATATTGTATAGCAGTAGACAAAGTATTCATCCTATCGATTAGCTCCTGGCGTCTTCAAATGCAGAGGCTTCACCTCTACCAGGCGGGCGGACTTCAACTATGCGCTGGATTCTTACCTGCGGATTTGTTGAAACTGGTACTCCAATCGGTCTTGTGCCTCCCTGATCAGTCTGCTGAAGAACGTGTGTTAACTCATGCGCTAGCATCCTCCTTCCTTTGAAAGTATTTGGTTGGTAGTATCCTTCTCTAAATACAACATCATTTCCAATTGTATATGCCAAGGCATTCATCGACTCCGCTGACCTTGCCCCTCGTTCTCCACTGTGTATTCTTACATTGCCAAAGTCATATCCAAACCTTGATTCCATAAATCCTTTGGTACTTGAATCAAGCGGAAAGCCCTCACTTGGACTAACGCTGCCAGTATCGTCCATAATTTCATCCATTGTTTCTTGGTTAGATATAGTGGATGGCTTTCTACTAATGTGTAATTCTTCTTCTCCTCCTTGTTCGTTCATGTCACAAGCTGGGCATTTTCGGCTAACTTGCTCTCTTTCCTTCATGATTATCGTAGAAGTAGTAGTAGCCGCCGCATCAGAGGCTGACATTCTCATTACCTTCTGCAACTCTGTCAGCTTCTTGTTCATAGGCATCTCCGGGCTGGCTTACCTTTAGCTTTGCTTGAAGAATGCCTATTTTTGCAAAGTCAAATCCTCCTGCAGCATTAGAAGAGCGCATAACCCCCTGTATTGCCTGATTGCCGATAGCTGGTTGTAAATAAAGAATAGTGTCAGATGAATCTCTTGCTTTCAAGTTACTAATATGATCATAAATAGAATGCTTTGCAGGAGTCGACGTTTTGTCATCTCCTGTCTTATTCTTGCTTTGATGGGCTAATGCAAATGACATTAGGTACTGGTCTAGCGCTGCAACCATATAGATAAAAATTTTGGATCCTTAGGCTAATCTCTTGCTAGTCCAAGACAAATGTGAGGTTCTTTATAATATGTGGTATTAAGGATTATCCTAGATAAGAAGGGAGAAGATAAACCGATTTGTATATTTAGATTCAAATGAATTTTCATCCGAATCCCACCGAACCCGCACTGATAATAGTTCTCTAGAGGGACTGGCATGAATAAGAGTGAAATCTAAACTTGGAAGGCGCACAAGCAGCAGCAACCTATTACTGCAATCACATAGGAGAGCAACAACGACACCATCAGCATATTGTTGCTGCTTCCAAAGTGTTTCTACTTCTTCTACTGCCATTATTAAGTTACATGTGTATCAGAAATAATACACAAACTATTTACTGGCTGATAGAGGAAAAGTGGCAAGAGTGAAAACCAATTACCTAAAGCAATGAAATAACTCATTGTGCACAATGACTCGAAGCACATAGACGAAGACTTGAAGACACAAAACCTCTTGCCTTTCTCGCTTCTTTTTTTTGTTTGGTTAAAATTGTTACTTCTGTTCGATTTCAGAATATAATAGTATTATTGATTGCTACCATTACCGGTATATCTCCTTCAATTTTCCAAAGCCTTTGCATAGATATTCGTATTCTGAAGTTACAATACAAGATAATAAAAAATAATAAAAAGTTTGGATTTAGCAGCCTGGAAATCCGGGGGGTAGACTATCACATGGGTCAGGGGGAGGAGGGAGATCGTCATCAAAAACTGCCGCCGTTATGCAATTAGTGAGTGCAAAGCCACCTTGTGGATGTTCTGCGAAACACTCATTGACTGAACCAACTAAGGTTCCGTCATCATCAGCATCACCCTTTGGCTCAGGTATCGTGATAGGAAGATCTAGCTGTGGTAGTATTTGTCTAGTTGCTTGTGCAGGAGCAACAACCATAGATGAAGATGTCGCTAGTAATAATGTCATCATCACCATTGCTATTAATATCCTAGATGTACTCTTATCATCTGATTTTGGCGAGATTATTGTAGTTAACTTGTTCATTCTTAACAAACTTAGCTTCGACATTTGTGCAAAAGTTAGAGATACAAAATTTATGTTTATTGGTATTTTTTTCTATTTGTTTTAAGAATCCTTCTTATGATACAAAATTATTACGTTTGTTGCTGCAATACCCTATAATCTTTGGCCTATTTATTATTCGGGATATACTGCTCGATTGGCTTAAACAATGATACATGATTATTAAAGCCAGAAGAGTCGGACCCCTTTACATGCGGGGAACTAATCCCTGCGGGCCCATACATTGTTTACAATATTCATTGATAGTACTCTGCAGAGAACGATGACAAGTTATGAGTATCTGTAATGCTTATACAAATCATACAAGTATACTGATGCGTGCCTTGGAGTGACTCGCAAGCATCAAGAAAAAGAAATTCTTCTTCAAAATGATTCAACATGACATAATTGTTAGTTTTTTGCTAGAAACGCCAATACATATGAATTGAATATATCTGGCTTGTTACCAAGACCTAATTCGTGTGTAACACCCGGGATTACCACGCGCTCTGATTTTGGTACTTTGGATAGAAGAATCTCTATAATGCGTGTAAGAAACTTTGGACTTTGCCCTCCATTTACAAATAGTACAGGCTTTGATGAAATATTTTCTAGTTGCTGAAGGTGAAACTCTTTGGGCATTTCTGCTTCAAGCTGTTTGTGAAACTCGCCTGCATTCTGGAGTACAGACTGCCTTACTTGGGGAGGAAGTTGGTCAAAAAAGCCTTTGGCCATAACCGCGTCTCCAATTATTCTCACTCCTTCCTCAAACTGCCCTTGGTCGAAAGCTTCCTTAGCCGGCTTGAATGCACCTTCCCATAGATTCTGAATCAATTTTACGTCATCCTGCCTATTACTAGCAGCAAGAACTGGCAATGCAGCAGGTTCTGCAAATACAAGCGTTCTGAACTGATCGGGATTCTGGCACGCAAGGTATAGCGCAGCGAAGGCTCCGTCAGAATGGCCTACCATATGTACAGGTGCCAAATCCAACTTTCGGATAAGTTCTGCCAGGTCAGAAGCTCCTTGTTTAACTGCATCGTTCCCTTTAGTGTAATGGAAATCTTTCTGCAGTTCGTTGGGAAAGGCTCCCCTTCTGCTGTAAGCGATCACTCTGTATCTTTGGGCGAATGGCTCCACTTGATATTGCCACCAACGGTAGTCACTCAATGCGCCATGTACAAAGATCACGGATTGTTTATTTTGTCTCCCAAGCTCAACATAATGTAGCTGAGTTCCGTTGATATTAATTGCCTGAACCTTGGGTGTGCTCATAATAACGTTCTCAGTATTTTTTGGTCTTCCGACATAGTCTTTTTCCATGACTAGACTTATGGGAATCCTGTTCTTAACTCAGAGCGGACATTAGAGCCGCAATTTGGACATCTACTTCTTCTTCACCTTTATATCAAAGATCTATATGATTATCATTGGATCTATCTATATGCAGGTGGACAGGGTAGATATCAAAATCATGAAAGAATTGTATAAAGACTACGTAATGCCACCAAGAAA
>DASUUX010000184.1:0-27462 GCA_036373855.1 Nitrososphaera sp. | reverse complement strand
GTGAAAGAAAAAGAGAAGGTCTTCATGGAGGCGTTTCAGAAAGTTGACAGCGATATACGCGCAACATTTGAGAAAATGACAGGAGGCTTGGCATGGCTCGAGATCGAGAACTCTGAAGATATTTTTTCAAGCGGTGTGATGCTGCTAGTGCGGTTCCCCGGTAAGACCGTCCCCCGTGAATCAACCACGCTGTCGGGTGGCGAAAAGACGATTGCTGCCACTGTGTTCCTGCTTGCTCTTCAGTCGCTCAAACCGTCGCCATTTTATTTGATGGACGAAATAGACGCACATCTTGATGCCGAGAACACTGACAGACTGTCAAAGGTGCTCCTCGAGCGCTCAAAGGATAACCAGATAATCATGGTCACATTGAAGGACTCTACTGTGGCCAAAGCTGCCCTTATCTATGGCATCTACCCAAAAGAAGGAGCTTCGCAGGTTGTAAAGTACAAGAACCCTGTGCGGTTGGCGCTTGCCCACTAAGCGGAAACAATCTGTAAATACCGAAAAGCAGCATATATAGACTATCTACATTGGGAACTAGCTTGCTGCAGCCCAAGAGGATGTTGATGTTGTCATTTGCAGTCACCGCCGCAATAGCGGTTGTCGAAGCTGTAGGTGGAATTTTAAGCGACAGCATTTCGCTTGTGAGTGACGCATTGCATATGTTCACTGACGTGATGGCGATTGGACTGAGTCTTTTTGCAATAACAATGGCTGCAAGAAGCCATTCTGGCGCAATGACGTTTGGCTACCATAGAGCGGAAGTAATGGTTGCACTTGCAAACGGTGTAGCGCTTACAGTAATTTCATTATGGGTGTTGTACGAAGCATTTCTCCGCGTCATGTCTCCGCGCATAATAGACGCACCATTGCTGTTACTGACAGCAAGTATTGGTCTTGCAGGCAACCTGGTGGTGATGTTCCTGCTAAAGCACCACGCCGGCAAGAGTATCAACATTCACAGTGCATTCATCCACGTCGTCTACAACACAATATCATCTGTCGCAGTCATCATTACTGGTTTTATTGCTCTTAACACTGGCATCACCATAGTGGATCCACTTGTCGCCTTTCTGATAGCAGGCTTGGTGGCGAGAAGTGCTTACTCTATAGTGAGAAGTAGCACACATATACTACTAGAGGGCGCTCCATCGGAGCTTGATATACGAGAAATATTAGTAACTCTCAAGCAGATGGAGGGGGTGGTGGATGTACATGATCTGCACGTCTGGACAATATCGACTGGCATGGACGCACTGAGTGGGCACGTGGTCGTACACGACCAGATGCTGAGCGAGTCAAGCAAGCTCTTGTCTGAAATAAACACGGTGTTGGCCGACCGCTACAATATAACCCATACTACTATACAGATGGAGCACGAACACGAAATATCCTTCAGGCGTACAGTAAAATGAGTAACAATAATTTTTTGCTTTGGCTGGTGGGTCTTTTTCCAAGCAGTCTAGCGCCATCAGGTTTTTACAACTCGCTTATGTGGAACTTGGACATACAGCCAGTGCACTCATAAATCTCGTCGCCAATTGGGCCGGACACATTGAACTTCACAATGGTGGTGCATTTGGGACATTTTCCATCCACTCTGCGAGACTTTCTTGCAGGCCTTACAAGAGTTTTTCTTCTTCTACTACCCATACCCAGGCAAAAAAACTCTCTGCCGTTTTATAAATCAAGATGTACTAATTGCCTAACTTTCTTACTTCTCATGTCTATATTCGTATCATTCCCCCCCCTCAATGTTCCAGTATAGAACAATAATTCTTATCTTGCTAGCTAAGAAAAAAGAAAGAAAAAGAAAGAAGGCTTGTGATTGCGGCAGTAATTGACATATAGCCTCACAATACATACAAAGTGCTCTGTTGTTTTGCAATCCGCATTATGATGACGCTTGCATAGAAAGGGAGAATTCAGGAACAGGCTTACCACCTTAATTCCAACATTAGCCAGAATTAGCTCGATTTATTTATTGCAGATATGCATAATCCTGTCAAAATGACTGACTTTAAGCTTGTGATCAACAATAGCTTGTATGCTTCGACACTCAGCTCCTCTTCTCGACTGCGTACAAGACCATCAGAATGTGAAAAACTTTCTTCTTGTATGGATTAAGATTTTTGCTGCTTTGACTGAAGCCTACTTATGTTAAGTTGTATTTCTGTTATCTGCATTTGAAATAACTTGCTTCGAACAAAAGATATCATATCATACCGTGATAAGATATTTTTTTAGATTCTGTTTGGCGGCAGACCAATCCTAATTATTATATTACACACACACACAGAGAGAGAGAGAGAGTTGATATCCTTCGTCACAGTGATGAGACGCTTAATACACTTATTTGTTCCTTATTGTCCACATATTTTGGTGCTAGTTTAGAATAGGTGAACATGAATGAATGAATGAATGTTCCGTCAGCTTCCTTAGACAATTTTTTCTGTTGCGTCCATATCGTGTCATAATAGAAAACATGGGGCTAGTTTTAGGCAAGTTATTACTATTACTCCAATTTCTTGTTCAGTTCAGCTAACCGCCTCCCCTTTGGCGTCAAGCTGTTGTAGACTCGATAGTTGCCCTTTCCTTGTGGCTTGACTCTTTTGCGTTTGATATAACCTTCCTTTTCTGCCTGCAATATTACATGGTGAAGGTTGTTAGCACCCAATTTCTGGAGCAGTATACGAGTAGGCAATGCACTCCCCTTTTGCTTGACCAGAATAGACAGCACTCGGAGCATTGCTCTGTGCTTGACCAAAAGCCGTAATGTTTCCTTATCTACTTGCAATAGCATCGATATATTCCTACTTAATAGGAATATATAATAGTTACATCAATCATATTTTCAGTCACATGAGCCAGCTGACGTTAGAACATTCCTGCCGCAGTCATCATTAGTATATTCTTGCTAGCTTCATTTTGCTACTACTCTCGGCGCCATTGATGTTGTTATTCTCTCTTAATTCTTAGGTAAGATTTTCATTTACTAGAGAAAAGATGCAAGATTCGCACGATTTCTTGAGTTGTATATCTTTGAGTAATTTACAGGCCAGTTATTGTTATATTGCCTTGCGATGTAGAGAGACGATGTGCTTTTGCCCACGCATTGCTCAGCGAAGGTTGAAGGAGAGGAATGCCAGCTGGCTCCCTCATATCTCATCTCAGTAAAATCGCACGAGGGCGAATACATGCTTGCAGTGGTATGTAACGACCACAAAAGTGCTCTTGAAGCGCGGCTAGTTGCAATGCAAGAGGCGAACAAGATACCGCAGGGCAGTATACACTTTCGGCCCGTCAAGACGGTGGTTACTGACTGCGTAACTGGTATCGATGCGGATTATAACGAGCTCAATGACAAGACACAAGAGTAGTATCGAAGCATTAGCTAGAGCTCTTTTTTGTGTGGTGATTATTGCTACCGTTGTCATCATGATCATCCTTTTCTTCTTTTTCTTCATCATTATCATTTTTCAGCGCCCAAGGAAACCACCTTCCAATTACCCTTGCCCAATCTATCCTTAGCGAAAAGTATACAACGACTGCAAGCACTATGGTGCTCACTACTCCTGCTATAATTAATGATGTAGTGTCTGTCGTATCTGATGATAATATGTCCTCGACAAAAGGTCTCCCAAGAAAGATCGAGCCCCAGACAATCGCTTCATTCATCAAGAATTTGCCAGCAAATGTAGCTGTTGCAAATTTCCATGGGTTGTACTTGGCAAGGCCAAGCGGAATATAGACTAGATCGTCAGGTATTGGAGTAAGAGCCGCCATAAATGCCCCAAACCAACCGTACCTGCTTACTAGGTTTTGTAGTGGACGCATTCTCTTCTTTGTCTTGTCGCTCAGAATTTTGCGACCATAATAGCTAATAAAAAAGATGATCGTCTTTGCTCCCACTATGCCAAGCGCACTTATAATGGCGATTATATGTGGATTGAAATTAGTATTAAATGAAGCAGTTATTAAGACCGGAAAATAAGGAATGGGAATAAATGGAATTAAGCTAGACACAAAGCTGATGAGGAGGATGCCTATGTATCCTAGTTCAGTTCCAAATGGAAACAGCTCTTCAAGTGTTACCAATTAGTATGCCCTTGCATATATCGCTGCCTTTTTGCTTTCCCGACCGCAGTAAATGCAGGTGGCCGGTTTATCGTTCTGGTTAAATGGTATCACCCGGATGTCTGCACCTGTGTCTTCCTTTATCTTGGATTCGCACTGTTCTTGGCCACACCAGCCTGCGAGAAGAAACCCGCCCTTGCCTTGGATTATCGACTTAAAGCTCTCAAAATCGGCAGGAGTAAAGGTGTTCTCGCTGAGAAATTCGGTTGCCTTTGCAAGCAGACTCTCCTGTACATTCGCTAAAAGCCAGGTTGTGATACTTACAAGCTTCTCTCGCTTCGCAGGCCTTTTTTCCTTTGTATCGCGTCTGACAAATTCAATCTGCCCCTCTTCGATATCCTTTGGTCCAATGTTGATGCGCAGAGGGACTCCCTTCATCTCCCATTCGTTAAACTTCCAACCAGAAGTGTATTCATCTCGGTCATCCATGTGTGCTCTTATACCATCGCGCTTTAATTCAAATTCTAATTCCCTTGCCTTTTCCTTGACCATCTTGGCGTTCTTGTCCTTGTGTATAGGTACTATTACTACTTGTATTGGTGCGACCTGTGGCGGCAGAATTAGACCCCTGTCATCACCGTGAACCATTATCAGCCCGCCTATTAGACGCCAGGAAATTCCCCATGAAGTCTGCCATGCAAAATGCTCCTTGGTATCCTTGCCAAGGTATTTTATCCCAAACGGCTTTGAAAAGTTCTGACTGAGATAATGCGAAGTCCCCATCTGGAGTGCCTTACCTTCGACAGGCATCAACGCTTCAAGGGTCGTCGTGTACTTTGCGCCGACGAACTTGTCATTGTCGGTCTTGTATCCTGCTATTACTGGTACAGCAAGGTAGTTCTCTATCAAATCCTTGTAAATATCAAGTATCCTCATGACTTCCTGCTCTGCTTCTTCTTCGGTGGCATGTACGGTGTGGCCCTCCTGCCACAAAAATTCTGAAGTCCTAATCAAGGGTTTCGTCGACTTGATCTCGGCTCGAAGGGCAGAGTTCCAAAAGTTGACCTTGAGTGGCAAATCGCGGTAGCTTGTTATCCACTTTGCAAATATTGAATATGCAAGGGTTTCAGATGTCGGTCGGAGCGCTAGCCTTTCATCAAGCTCTTTATCGCCTGCTTTGGTAACCCAGAACACCTCCGGAGTAAAACCTGCAAAGTGATCCTCTTCTTTTGCCAGCAGGCTTTCAGGTATTAGCACAGGCAAGAAGCCGTTCTGGTGACCAGTCTCTTTGAACCGCTTGTCGAGAATATCCCTTATCAATTCCCAAATTGCATAACCGTATGGACGGAGTACAATGAACCCTTTGACAGGAGCATAGTCAGCAAGGGCGGTCTTGAGAACGACTTGGCTGTACCACTCGCTAAAGTTTACATTTTTCTTGACTGTTATCCCAACTGATTCTTTCTGAGAATCCACGTTGACATTGGCAAAACGACCAGGATTTATGAAGTTTATTGTAAGAGATGTCTCAGTGATTGCTTCCAAAGTAAATGGACCTCTCTTGGCGTTATGACAGCTTGCCATTACGGTACTCATGTTGTGCGCACAGAACTGGCTAACCTCTAATTTGGCTGTCCCGATCCTAGCAATTCATTCATCAAAAGAAAATGCTCTCCTCTTTCACGATTAAGGGGCTGTCTTTCTTTGAAGAGCTATGCAGTAGATCTTCCGAGTCGGTTGGAGAACAGCAGCTTCCTATCGTGCTGAAATCCAACGTAAGTCACGAGTAATCCGTTATCAACAAAATGCTACAGCTTCCTGTGCTTTTTGAAATAAATTCCAGCTTTGCTCTGGATAGGCCTGAACTTATTTCAAGTTAATGGTAAATCCATATATCAACGAAGGGTCCTTTTCAATATTTTTTCTCTTTTTCCGTATTAGAATAAATTTGTGAAGTTGTTATAAGTAGGATCAAAACTATGTTAGTCATCTCGCAAAGAAGTATCTTTGGCTACAGGGGGTCGCCTTTGCAATAAACCTTGCCCATAGGCCTGCTGAAAAAGTTTTTACAGACATAGCATTGCAGAAAGCCGATCTCCATGTTCAGTACAGGGCAGTCAACTGCCTCTAGCTTCATGCGCTTAAGCATCTTTGGGCTTACACCCTTCATCTTCAGCTTACCCTTCTCATCCATCATGCCAGAGCTCTGGAGTTCGGCCTTGGCTTGATCAGTAATCTTTACCGGTTTTTCTACCTGCTTGATTGGAACAACATGCTTGATGCCTTCTGGTGGGGCCTCGCTCATCATCACTATCAAGAGCATTAAGCCCAGAGCTAATATATGACCCTTTGCAAGGATTTAGTTAAGCAAAATCACTGATCGTTGTCTGGCTCTTGAAACTCTTCCAAAGCTGACTTTTTTGTACCACTTCTTTCTTTGATAGTGACATGCAAGAACATGCAAACGACATTGCTTGATCAAAGCGTTCAAACTTTTGCGGAGGTCTTTTCAGAGCTGCGCGTACGCCTTCTCTTATCTGCCATACGCCTAGCGGCATTACATAACTGGGATGTATTTCGCGGAGAACAATGGCCCCAGCCTTTTTGTGTCGACGTGCAAGATGTTCTGCTACTGCAAGGCGTGCTGCAAAATACGCTCCGGCTATCGTCGGGTTGTGGTTAAGTCCTCTTGCATCTTCATTATCAGTGCCGGTGGCCACCTGGCCTCGGCCTGTGAACCAGGACTCGATCATTTCAAAAATCCACCTATCATCCGGTATCAATATGACCGAATAGTAGTTAGCAAGATGCGAGTACCGAGTTACTTCAAACAGATCGATTGTAGGATTCATTTTAATCTCCTTTACAAGCATGCCTGAAATAATATCATCAGTCGCAGAAATGCTCCAACGAGTAGGCACAAGTTTGCGTTTCTTCTTTACTCCAAGCATCCCCATGCTGAGAACTCGTTGGATGATGCTCATTTCTACGCGGCGCCTGTACAACTCCATCATAGCCTCTGCTGCTCTCAAATCTGTATCACAGTATACAGTTTCAATGCGCTGGTCGGCGGAAAGTGATGCTACCTTAAAATCTCTCAGAGGTGCAGCCGGACCAAAAGGCGTGGCTTCGTGGTCAAGTCTAAGTTCTTTTTGCATCTCGACATGTGCTATGGGTTTTTTTTCAAATGTAGCCTCGGTTTCGGCAGGCCTCTCCGACATAGCAAGCTCTTGCATGTTCTCAAGATATCTGCTAGAAGTGTCGTGTATATTCACGTTCATCGTACCAAGCACAAGTGACAACCGGTAGTTTGCTATTTCTTCAAGGCTTTTACCTGTCCACAACTCGGTTCTCTCCAAGATAGTGGTATCACCGTGCAATGGAGGTATCATTGGCCCTATCCTGACCTTCGGGTAGCCGTAACGACCCACAAAGATAGAAGGTGGGCTAGAGCCATCTATTGTGCCACGCAAAAGCTTCGCGGAATTCGCCTTGATGAATCGAATCCAGTTCTCCTCAAGCTTTCTCTTTATCTCGGCTGGAGACGACAATACTATCACAATCTCATTGGCGCGACATTTATAGCATATACACCTTCTTCCGGATTGAATCGGTTTTTTGTAATTCTTTTACTAGCTATTCCGTAAGCAGAGCGGCAAAATCGCTATGCCAAACAACATGATAACAAAGAGCTGTGGTGTTTGCAACCGAATACGTTGAATTGTTGTTGTTATTAGATAAGATCTTGTGTCTTTCAAGTTCCCAAATACGTTATATTTTGAGTGTCGCTCGAGGATCGCTAAAGCTGTTCGTCAAGAGATTTTCGACTACATGGTTAGAGCAGATTCATAATACTATCTACACGCATTTGCCGTCCTGTTGAATTTGTATTTAGCGAGAAGTTCCTTTAGAAGTATATATAGAATATATCGCCTCAACGTTGCAGGGGAACAATTCCGTCCAAAATAGAATTTTGTCTAATCTCTAAGAATTGCTTTGATTCAATGAAGGGCATTCTATCAACTTTGCATAAGCAGGCAATAGTTTATAGCATTAATGATTTCGCTATTGCCACATAGTAGAGATTCCCAGATGGACCCGCTAGACAAGACCATTCTTGCTAACCTTTATTCTAGCATGTTAGATCCTTCAATTTCACCCTATGTCAGGCTAAAGGCGCGGCTGCCTATAAGCCAAGAATTCTATAATTCCATTGTAAGCCGTCTTGTCAAGATTGGTCTAGTAGAAAAATCTGACCCGACCAAGCTTACATTCATTGGCCGTGATGCACTAAAGGTCGTTCTCGTAGGAGGAGTTTTTGATCTCATCCACCCTGGCCACATTCATACGCTCAAGGCTGCAAAAGCAGAGGGTGATGTGCTTGTCGTAGTGGTGGCAAGGCAGTCGACCGCTCAGAAGATAAAGAAATATCGAAAGATCTACCATGATGAAAAGCTTCGCAGAGACCTTGTGACTTCGCTTAATTTTGTCGACTTGGCACTAATAGGCAAAGAAGGCACGCTTTACGACACAGTCGAATATGTCAAACCAAACGTGATCGCACTTGGCTATGACCAGGCGCACAGCGAAAAAGACATTGCCGAGAACTGCAAGAAACGCAACCTAAATGTCCAGGTTATAAGGCTGTCAACTCCAATACCCGGATCAAAGAGTTCAAAAATAAAGGAAGAGTTGGGGGATTCAATCTACGGCATCTAAGCAAGCTGCACCTGCACCTTTATTCTGTCACCATTTTTGATGCCTGCTGCCTGCTTGATTGATATCGGCGCTATCACTTCAAGCATGCTATCATCATAGTGTGTACGTTCAAGTACAAGGACAGCAGCATTGTCTATTGCGCCGTCATTTATGGTCGCGCGATAGCACTTGACCCAGCCGTAAGTACGTGTGCCATCACTAAAGCCACTGATAAATATCGACGGATGCTTACCAAGCTCGAGTCGGCCATTCATGTATATCTGATCAGTTAGCCTGACGTTTAACGTCCCAGGATACGGCTCATATCCTAATTTTTCTCTGAATTGTCTCCTATAGCCCTCCAGTGACATGTAGTATGCCCCCTCTCCCATACCCGAAATAACATTGCCCTCTAAATCCATACTTGCAGGTGCAGATTCAAGGGCAGCTCTCAACGACAAATAGAGACTCTGTATCTCAGAATATCCTTTGTCTGTTACCTTGACTGCAAACTTTTGCCCTTTTTTCAGGCGCTCGATGTAGCCGGAGGTTTCCAAGTCTAGCAGGTGCTTCGACGCCGCCTGTTGCGACCTGCCGATACCCTTGCCAAGTAGCGTGGTAGTTACCTCGACAAAATTGTGGCGGGCCCCCTTTGAAAGGAGCTCGATCAACGTCAATATGTGCTGTAGCTTGATTTCGGGCATTTATCCTTACGAGTTACTTATGCCAACGTCACCAAATGTCCTGATTCGGATATCTGCTGGCTTTTTCAAGTCTGTCATCCGATGTCCTACAATGTACTCGATACCAGCCTTATCAGCTGCATCGACGAGCCTCTGGGTGACAATGCCGTCTATTACCAGCAGCTTGCCACCCTCTGCGCTATTAAGCCTCTTGATGACTTCCGACACTGGGACTTTAAGCAGAGTATTCATCGAGTCATCTAGCACTACAGCCTCAAGCGTTTCATTTATTTGAGGGTAAACATCGCGGACTGCAGAAAGTATCTCTGCCCTGTCCTCAACCAGCGCCTCTTTGGATGGTTCCGCTGACTGTAGTGATCCTTGCTGTCGCGCATGTTGAGTGCGGTAATCCTCTTGTGAATCCCTTTCTCTCCTATAATTCCTCCTCTCGTAATGGGGCTGCGGTTGATGATGAAGGGGCTGGTGGGGAGAATATATTGGCTGCTGAACAGATGGTACTTCAGGCGAGAACGCGTCCTTCAAGATTTCAGATATCTCAAGCGGGGTGCATTCCTCCACTTCCTTACCCTGCGGTGCTCTAAGCACCTTGTCTATCTTGACTACTCCGTGCAGCTCCTTCAGTATCAGGTCTCCTGCCCGATCGCCGTCAAGAAATGCCACTACACGCTTGCCTTCTGTAAGTTTTGTCACAGATTCGTCGATCCTTGCACCTTCTATTGCAATGGCATTGTCATAACCTGCGCGCAGAAGATTGACGACGTCTGCCCTTCCTTCCACCAATATTATCCAGGCAGAGTCGAAGACCCCTGTGCCGCAGGCCAGCTGTGCTTTTCCAAAGCTTGTGAGCTTGCCCGGCTTGCTTGCATCATAAACATCCTTGAGCATCTCATCCCCCTCGCTTATAGTTCTGGTAGCCCAATCTTGCACTATCTTCTTAGCGCGGTCAACTATGACCTTCTTCTTTATGGCTCGAATGTCATCGATTCCAACTAGACCGAACTTAGCTGGAAACGGCCCCACCTTGTCAATGCTCTCTATGGCTGCCGCAATTAGCGCGGCAGTAGAGATGTCTGTACTCATAGGTATCAGGGCATCACCTTTAGTCATGTTGCCCTTAGTTTCCACGTTTACTTCAATTCTTCCAACCTTGGATACTTTTTGTAATTCATTGAGGTTCATTTCTGGTCCGAGTAGACCCTCTGTCTGTCCAAAAATAGCACCAATAATATCGGCTTTCTCAACCAAACCATCAACATCAAATTTTAACTTAACATGATATTTTACTATACCTGTGGTGGGCAATTTCTTTCATAACCTCGCAGTTTGCTAGTATATAGCTCTCACTTTTCTTTGCTTGAATATAAGTGCTTGGTAAACCTTCAGAGAATCATGTATAGAAGTAAAGGTCCTTGCGGCTTCCTGTTATGCCTGACATGCGCGGTGCATAGATGATAAGATCCTCCACATGCCTCACTTTGCCATTTGTTATTCTTGCAAGTGCCCTCTTATATGAGAGGTTCACGCTATGCCTGCTCAACTGGAGCTGGGCCACTAGCCTGCTTGTGAGGTACTTGCCAGTTCTGTCCATATCCAAGAGCAGGATTATCTTTTTGCCTATGCTATCATGGCTGTCTACAAAGTCGGCAATTCCCTTAAAATGATGGAAGACTGCAAGGTTGCCAGTGAAACCTACCCTAGAGAGTGCCTCGGCATCACGTCTACCCTCGACGACGATGACAGAACCTTTCTCCGATTCTTCATTGAGCATGCAGATAAAACTGCGCAGCCGTTCAACGGTCTCATAGTCGTCGACTTTATATTGATAGCCCACGGCCCAGCTAATCTGTAGCGCCTGTCAGATTTAATATTTTTCCTTATGGCATAAATACAAATGAGCACTCATGCTAGGTATTGCCCAAGATACTTTCAGTACAGAATATTCAGTGCGAGACGCTTGGCTTACTCGAGCAGATGTTCGTGCATGATGGCTATCACATCGAAAAGGTGAATACACCTAATGACGCCGTGCCTACCAATGCATTGGGATATGATGCCATAGTAATCCTCGGAGGCCCGATGGCAGTCTATGACAATTTACCCTACTTGCAAAAAGAGCAAGAGCTCATCAGGAATGCAATGAAGAATGACACACCAGTATTGGGCATTTGCCTTGGCTCACAGCTTATTGCGCAGGCTGCAGGAGGGCGCGTCTACAAGGGCAAGAAGAAAGAAATAGGATGGTACGATGTGTACCTGACACCAGCTAGCAGCAATGACATCTTTAGAGGCTTCACCGATAAGATGATTAGGATATTCCAGTGGCACGGCGATACATATGACCTGCCAGCAAATGCGAAGATCCTTGCGTATTCCGATCTATACCCGGAGGCCTTTAGGATCGGCTCTGCAGTTGGCATCCAGTTTCACTTTGAAGTTGATGAACCTCTCATACAAACATGGATGAAGGAGTACAGTGCTGACTTGATCGCTGAAAAGATCAGGCCGGAGAGCATATTGCCTGCACCTTGTGAGTTGGAAGAGCTGTTAGCTCGGTGCAGACACATATACAATAATTTTGCAAGGGTGCTGCAGAAATGAATAAAAATAATACATTTCACACATTAGGTAACTATATAAAAGCTAAACAGGTTTTTTCCCTCAATAAAAATGACCAATGAGAAGGTTCAAAAGCTCTTTGATGACATTTATTCAAACAAGGAAAAAGTAATCACTGAAGAGCTCGCCAAACAAGTCTTGAGCGAGTACGGGGTCAAGGTACCAAAATACTCGCTGGTCAAGAGCGCTGAAGAGGCAGAAATAGAGGCAGGGAAAGTAGGTTTTCCCCTCGTCGCGAAGATTGTTTCGCCGGAGATCTTGCACAAGACAGATGTTCGAGGTGTTAAGGTCGGCCTTCAGAATCAGGCTGATGTAAAGAATGCATTTAACGACATGTATGGAAGGCTGAGCAAGCAGTACAGCGTAAAAGGCGTGCTGCTCGAGAAAATGGCCACAGGTGGTGGCGTGGAGCTCATTGTTGGTCTACAGAACGACCCGCAGTTTGGCCCCGTCATCATGGCCGGCATTGGTGGCATTTACACTGAAGTCTTCAAAGACGTTTCATTCAGAGTTTTGCCAATAACAAAGGAAGATGCAATCAGCATGATAGACGACCTAAAGGGCAACAAGATACTCAAGGGCTTCCGCGGCATGCCGCCTGTCAACTTGAATATCCTTGCTGAGGCGCTAGTCAATATAGGCAAATTTGGGACGGAGATGGCGCCATATTATGAAAGCATTGACTTTAACCCCATCATATTTTATGAAAATGAATACGTGGTAGTTGATGCCAAAATCCTACTACGCGAAAAGCCAGACCTAGAAATCATCTCAAAGGCCCAGCCAGAATCCGAATATCTGGATTTGTTCTTCAATGCCAAGTCCGTGGCACTGATCGGCGCTTCACCTGAACCTGGCAAGGTAGGCAACTCTGTTTTGGAAAGCTTGACAAAGCATGAGTATATCGGCAAAGTCTATCCCGTGAACGCAAAAGGCTATTCTGAGATCATGGGCCTTAAGGCGTATAAGGGCCTAGACGAGATCCCTGACAGGGTAGATGTCGTAGTCGTTACGGTCGATTTGAAGTTCGTGCCGGATCTAATGAGGTCGGCAGCCAAAAAAGGCATCCATAACTTTGTCATTATTTCAGGTGGGGGCAAAGAACTTGGAGGGGAGCGCGCAACTATTGAGGGCCAGATCCGAGAGCTGTCAAAGCAGCTGCAGATCAGGATCATTGGCCCCAACTGCATAGGCATGTTCAATGGCGAGAACCGACTTGATTGTGCGTTCCAAGGCCATGCAAGAATGATACGTCCCAGAAAGGGCGATGTCGCTTTCCTGTCGCAGAGCGGAACAGTGGGCATCGCCTTCATGGAGAGCTCCGACACATTTGGTATGAGCAAGATGATATCATACGGCAATAGATCCGATGTAGACGAGGCTGACATGATCTGGTACCTCTCTGAAGACCCACAGACTCGAGTCATTGGGCTCTACGTTGAAGGCTTGGGCGACGGCAGGAAGTTCATGAATACTGCAAAGAGAGTAATCAAAGAGCGGGGCAAACCCGTGGTTGTATTCAAAAACGGCAGATCTGCAAGAGGGGCCAAGCAGGCCGCTTCTCACACCGGATCACTTGGCGGCTCGTATGCAGTGGTGAAGGGGGCACTCGATCAGGCTGGTATCATATCAGTTGATAGCTATGAAGAGCTGACGGCGGCGCTCAAGGCGCTCACGTGGCAACCGATGTCAAACGGGGGTAGAGTAGCAATGGTAACCAATGGGGCAGGACCAATAATTGCTGCAATTGACCACTTTGAAAGACTTGGTCTGCAAGTAGCCGAATTGAGTGAAGAGACTAAAAAATCACTTAAGGATCACTATCCATCAACCTACGTTATAGGTAACCCTTGCGACATCACGGGATCTGCAAATGCTGACGACTATCAGTTTGCAATACAGTCATTCATGGACGATCCCAATATTGACATCATCATGCCTTGGTTTGTCTTTCAAGACGATCCGCTTGAAGAATCGATTGTAAATGTTCTAGCCTCCTTCCAGAAGCAAGAGAAAAAACCAATACTAGTAGGCGCCATGGGAGGACCGTTTACGGAAAAGATCTCAGAGCGGATTGAGGACACAAATGTTCCAGTCTATCACTCGGTAATCGAATGGGTGACTGCTGCTGCCGCTCTTGCCAAGTGGACAAAGGTAAGAGGCCAGTCAAAGTAACCTCCCATTTTTTGGATTTATAAAATATTGCTAGCTAATCGTTGAGTGGAAATCTTTAAAGCTAATTCTTTTGGCGAATGTCCATTCTTTTTGCCTTGAATATACATACACATAGATGCATACGCTGAGCTTCTGATTTGTTTTGCGATACGTGCAGGGTTGGCATGGTAATTACACTCAGTATTGTATTCAAGAATTTTAATCACCTGTTCTTTAGAGAAGAATCACATCGTATGTTGTATGATAGATGAGGACATTGATGATGTTGAAAATGGTTGGTGGTCATAGCTAGACCAGAATCAATATACTCTCATAGATGCAGATGGATCATTTGTTGAGGTTCGACTCAAGCTTCGATAAAAAGACACAGAATAAAAATATCTGCCTTGCAATATGTGATATGGAATTCAAGCTGATGATCGAATGGCATTGAGAGGCATAGAACATGTGCATCCTTGAAATAATTTATATCAAAGATTAAACAAGAAGATTATTGTTGTTGGAAGAAGCATCTGCAGCATTTACATCATTAGCTGAGGACAGTCATGATGATTTAAATTAGATACAGCTGCATCACCACTGTTGCAGAACTCGGCAATTGAGACACCGAGGGCCTTTGGTGTTCTGTTCATAGCAGTGTCGATAGCCATCGGGGTTGCTTCTTTTCTTAGCGAAATTGCTTATATCATCACCGCCTTTCCGCTTTATTACTATGCAATAATTTGTCTCGTCAGCTTTGGCGCAGTATTTGGGGCAAGCTCCCCCCACTTGCGCAGAGTGGTACCTGCAATCCTCTGCAGGATGAAGACAAGCTCTAGGTGGCCTGCAGGCGCAAAGGCGCTCAATGGGATTTGCTGGGTAGGACCTTTTGCTGCAATAGCTGTTTTTCCATCATTATACCAGTACCTTATCTTAGCTGGCATCGGTTTTGGCAATTTGTCGACGTATTTGATGATCAAGAAGTATAGCGGCGCTGATAACCGCGAGCAGCTAATAGTCGCTATGATTTCTCTCGCAGCAATACCAGCTGTTGTCATGATCGATAGCATGCTTTTTGTAACACGCCAAGACATTGCAGTAATGTTGTCAAGAATCTTCATTGGAATCGCTTATGCGGCTGGAGGTGTGTTTGCATTGCTAAGAAGAGAAGCGGGCCCGGTGGGCTTCGATCCCACGACTTCCGGCTCTCTCCAATAGAATTTAGAAGGCAGGCGCTCTATCCATGCTGAGCTACGGGCCCCTCCGGCGCTCTAATCCCTGTTGTTAATTTAATGATTGCGGGTTACAAAGATGTTTATGTATAACTGTTTTACATCCAGCCAGTTTGAGAAGCTCTTTGTCCGTTGCATGAATTGCAGTAGGAATTGACCCATCCTTTATATATATTATCTCTGGCTCATGTAAGCGGCTGTACCCATTTAGTTTGGCATTTATTAGCAACGTAGTAATAGCTCGAAACTTAATACAAGATTCACATTCAAACCACACTTTTAGTGTAAATTCTATACCAAGAAACTATAATAGCCAGTCGACGAATTCTACATGTTGTGTGAAATATAATGGTTGAAAATGGTAGTGCTGATAACGCACAAGAATTTATGCAAGAGCAAGTCAACAAAATGTTTGAATTGAGCGGTACTTTGAAGCTGCCGACAATTGGTCCTATGTACGCTTTTTCAAAGGATTTTAGTTCATACGCTAACGATTTTGTCACCCTTGGCAAGGTCATGGTTGAACTCAAAAGCAACATGGACAGCTACTGGTCGCTTGTGAGTGCAGCCTACACAAGGGCAGTGAAAGACACGGTAGAGCGGGCTCCAATACAGCTGACAACAAAAAAAGATGTTGAGAATTACAGACGCGCCGCCATAGGGGCCTTTGAAGACAATTTTACTGCTCTCTTTACATCGTCAGAATTTTCTGAGGTCTATGGCAAGCTATTTGGTAGCCAGCTGAATGTATCAAAGGCTATGCAGAGCATAGTCGAGAAGAACTTCAAGACGCTCAATCTTCCAACAAGAAGCGAGATTGACGAGATGCTGAAGGACATTGTGGAACTGAAGAGAACTGTGCGGGATATGAAGAGGAGCGTTGAGGCTAGGAATGACCAAGCAAGAATTGCAACCTGACCATAAGGAGCAAAATGTCCCACCAGCGCAGACCGAGCCAGAGAGGCAGATAAAAAAAGAGCCTACACTTCCTGAGGAAATCAAGGAAGCATACCGCAAGCTCGAAAAGGTAAGGAATATCCTGCACACGGCTGGCAACATTGAAGTTGGCGAGACTCCCAACGAAGTCCTCGTTGAAAAAAGAGCCTACAGGCTTTTGCACTATCAGCAGATGGTCAGCAAGACCGCGAGGACGCCGATACTTGTTGTTTATGCGCTCATCAATAGGTCATATGTGCTTGATCTCCAGCCTGACAAGAGCTGGATTCGAAGTCTGCTAAGTCAGGGTTTTGACGTCTACCTTATTGACTGGAAAGCACCCACTGCGGCAGACAAGTACGTTTCGTTTGACGACTATGTCAATTGCTACATCGATGAATGTGTAGAGGCTGTAATCAAACGGACTAAAGTAGAAAAGCTGACGCTCCACGGCTATTGCATGGGCGGAACCATGTCGGCGATGTATACAGCACTGCACCAAGACAAGGTGAGGAATCTTGCAGTAATCGCACCTGTGATAGACGGTCAGAAGGATTTCACAGTAATTGGAAACGTTGCAAAGAACATGGATGTCGACAAGATGTTACACGTTATCGGAAATCTGCAATCTGAACAGTTGTATGCATTATATTCTACACTAAAGCCGTTCAAGCAGGGTATCAACAAGTACTTGAACCTTCTTGAGAATATTGATAACGAGGAGTTTGTCGGCAACTTTTTGCGCCTTGAAAAGTGGTTGTATGATACGCCCCCAATAGCAGGAGAAACATTCAGGCAGTGGGTAACTGACATTTATCAGAAGAACCTGCTGGTGAAGAATGAGATGAGGCTAAATGACAATATCGTTGACTTGTCAACCATCAAGGTTCCGCTGCTCAACGTTATCGCTGACGAAGACCATCTTGTGTCGCCGCAATGCAGCGCCCCTCTAAATGATGTAGTGTCAAGCACCGATAAGCGTCTCATGATGTTCCACACCGGCCATGTGGGACTCATTGCTAGCCATTACGCACAGAATAACGTACTGCCAAAAGTGGGGCAGTGGCTTATGGCAAGGTCGCAGTAGAGATTATAATGTTTGCATAAAAGCATTAATGGATGTTATTTCCTCTAATTCAGAGGCATATATTTATGTCAGCTACTGTGAAGGATAAGCTGCTTTGACTGCCCAAACGGATGTGTCGCATTATACAGCAAGGGCAAATATGAACACCAATAGGAAAGCGAGTATCATCATATGTGCACAGAAAGGAGCCGAAACGATAAAACAAGAAGGTTAATAATAATTTTTATGATGGATGCTAAATAGCATGAGACCCTTAAAATCCCTTGCCCAGTAATATCACACATGAATACCATGCAAAGCATTAACAGGATAATTATATCCTGATCGGTGGCAAGAACAACACATGAACTTTAAGGTCAAAGAGATTCACGTGTTGTACATCTCACAGTTATAGAATACAAAAGTTGGTCAAAATAGCAGAGAGGTATAAGCCTACATAAGATCGGATCGAATCTATATATATGCATCGAAGATTGCGATCTCTATTATTACATCGAATTATTCTCATGATTCTAATAGATCGCAGGAGTATATGAGTAGAGCATGGTTCTTGAAGGCATACCAACTGGCTATGAAATCCACTTTTTGATCGATATTGGGATTGTACTGGGAGCCGGATTTGCAATAGGTGCAGAAAGAGAATCAAGGAACAAGCCTGCAGGGATTAGTACCCATTGTCTTGTAATTGGAGGCGCTATGATTTTTACGTTCCTGTCCTCCTTAGTGGATCCAAATTCTTCTTCAAGAATTGCTGCGCAGGTGGTATCAGGCATTGGGTTCTTGGGAGCAGGCATTATCTTGAAAAGCGAGATTGACAAGAAAATCACTAACCTAACTACCGCTGCCGCTATATGGTATGCTGCCGCAATCGGCATGGCAATAGGCTATGAATACTACTTTTTGGCAGCTGTGGCTACAGCGTTTGCCGTTGGAGTGCCGCGAATACCTCACATTTCAAAATTAGTGAAAAAAGATGAAGAGACCTAGATTGCAGGTTATAACAATTCAGTATTAACATAGTAGCTATCACATCATATGATGCTCTTACGATTTATACGTTGGCTAATTGTGAGATTGTTGCTAATGCGTGATGGAGTAAAAAGGCTATCCTGCGGATGTTGCTGCAATAGTCAGGCCTGGCTGCAATGGGAAAACTAAAGATTTTCCATTGCTTAGAGAACGCGGTGGCGAGTTGTGCACTAGTCGTAAAGAATGGAGGAGTGGTGGTCTATCCAACCGACACAATCTACGGAATAGGCTGCGATCCATACAACGACTTGGCAGTCAAGCGCATCTTTACAATAAAAGGCAGGAATGAAAAAAAGCCATTGCCTGTTCTGACGTACAGCATGCAAGACGCAGAAAGAATAGTTTCGCTTGGCAGGACTGGCTGGACGCTTGCTGAAAGGTACTGGCCTGGCGCGCTAACAATAGTGGCTCCAATAATCGACCACAGAATATCACCGCGGGTCATGGGCAGCAATTCTAGCTTGGCAGTGCGTGTTCCGGCCAACAACTGTGTATTACTGCTTCTCAGGCACTGCAGATACCTTGTAGGGACGAGCGCGAACTTGTCCGGAGAGAGGGCGCTGAAAAGCGCACAAGAAGTGCTTGATTCTCGGCTTGAAGGCTATGATGCGCTCTTAGATGGCGGAACAGTCGAAAAGGGTATAGAATCTACGATAGTGTCTGTCGAAGGCAAGCCTAAAATATTGCGTGAAGGGGCGATAAAATCAAGGGAGATATCGCACCTCATTGGACGGATTTAACCTTATTGTATCAACTTATAGATTTAGGGAAGAGGATGCACAAGACGAAATTCTTGAGCTGCTTGATAAATTTGGCGACCAGGCAGCAGAGTCTGAAATAATTGAGATAAAGGGGATGATACTTGTACAGAGCTCGCTAGACCCCTCTACTGTCATTGATAAACTAAAGGAGCTTGTGGCCTCAGAACCTTGGCAGGTTCGTTATATTCTGCGTGTATTGCCAGTACAAGTTGTTGTCCCAACACGGCTTGACACAATTAGACAGGCGGCAAGAGAGCTCGCCCCAAAAATCGGCAATGACACTTTCAGGGTAACGGTTGAAAAAAGGCACAACTCTCTTGGTTCTATGCAAATTGTAAAGGCGATAGCTGACCCGATCAGTAACAAGGTCGATCTGGAGAACCCTGGCTGGATTATCCTAGTACAGGTACTTGGAGGGCTGACGGGGATATCGGTCCTCCGGCCCAATCAGACTTTCAGCTCTATAGTTGAAAAGCGTAACTGACATTTTATCTTATCAGTATCGCTGCCTTTTCCAAAAGGTATTGTAGAAATTCGCTGTCGTCCAATTTTGTGGGAAAACCGAGCATGCTTGCAAGCCAGATCCTTTTCTCTTCGCTTGGATTAAGCACAGAATCATTCAAGTCAAACTCGCTTTTAATCTGGCTTTCAAATTGGCCTAACGATTCGCTATCTCGTGAAAAGGCAATAAAGCAGCCGGCGGTATCCTTCTTCAAACCAGCCCTTCTGATCGCTTCTGCAATTTGGTTGGTCCCTGTGAGCCGAATTAGTAGTTCTGTTTCACACCAGTTTGTAAGCATGATTTTTCTTTTTTCTGCTTCAAGTGCTATTCTGAGTACCCCCAACACATGTTCTTCTCCATAGACTGAGTTGGCATTTACTGCCTGTATCGATACATTGCTGTGTTGAGCACGCAGCATATCGACCAGCTTGCCGGGATCGTGCATGATCCTTTGGACGCCTGTAACCGATATGTGATAGCCATTAAGCATGTAATCCATTCCACCGTGAACCACCGTGACGATCGTAACTGTATCGCCGCTCTTTACCATAGTGTTATGTCCATGAAGTGAAGCAGAATCGACATCATTTAATGTAATTATCAAATTGCTTCTTTGCAAGAGACGGGGCTCAACTGAAATGGTTGTTAAAAAGTCCAAGATGTCCGAGACCGCTGCACTGGGCCTGTCAAGATTGACCGCAGGTTTGCCGACTGCTTTTTTCGCTCCACCCAGCAGCCTTATAGTTATCATTCCTCAACTTCTTCCTCAGTTTCTCCGACCACAGACGCCATTGAAGCCTTTTCTTGTGCGGCTTGCTTTCGCAAATGCGCGGTGATATAGCCAGCTAGCTCATTCCTTAGAACCTTAGACCTGATGATGGCTACTTCGCCGATGATGTTCTTATTAGCCCTAAAATCAAGCCCAAATTTATCTGGATACCTCTCCAATAGCTCAGTAGATATACGCTTTATCCTGTTCATGCAGTATGAAAGCAATTTCAACGATATTTTATCTTTGTTATCTGTATGCAAGATAGGCCTTAGAATTCTTCTGCAGCAGCTCTACTGTCTCATCATAGGACATACCAATGGTATATGCAGCTGATGCAACAACGCTGACAAGAGAAGAAGTGGAAATGGCTGGCTTGTTCTCAAAGCATTTCGAGTATTGCACTGGACCATCCGTTTCGACCAAGAATCGATCTCTGTCTGTCTTTTTCAAGAGCACCTTTTTGTCTTGTGAGTATACAAGCGGAGGACCATATGATACATACAGTCCAATATCCATAGATTTTGATAATTGTTTCTTGCTGCCGGCAAACCAATGCAACAATGCGCTTTTGATATGGTATGATGGTAGTGTTTCAAGTACTGAGTCGAGCATTCTTCTAGAATGAATCGATACAGGTCTGCCCGTTAACTCTGCCAGCTCAAGCATTGCACCAAAGACTTGCTTTTGCCGCTTGATAGGCACGTCGTATGTGCCGTCAAGTCCAATTTCACCGACACCGTCTATTGATTGTAAGTTCGACCTGAAGATCTCTCTGAATCTGTCTAGATCTTCTTTAGCCGAAGCTTCTGGGTGTATCCCGACAAATTGCTTGACCACGTTGCGGTGAGCATTGAAAAGGTTGAAACTTCTAATTGTAGTTTCGACATCCACTGTAACAGAGCACGCAATTATTTTCATCATACTCAGGCTCGATATGATATGATGCACATAGTCTGAATATTTACTGTCCGTGAGATGAATATGAACATCAAAGAGCAATGATGTACGTTGAAAGACTGATATAAAATAAATATTTGTAAGTCTTATTGCAGAGACTGTTTACTGTTAGCAAAAGAACAAGCTACCGCTTTGGAACTGCCAAGAATGTAATTACAGTAGAAAAGACTTACGCCTTCATGGGCAAAGAGTAACCACCACGCTCTTTTGCACGCGAAGAATTGATACTACAGCCCTTTCTCATAATTGAGCATCTGAATGCAGCCAACAGTAGGCAAATTGATTTTTATTATTATTATTATTATCTTTATCACATATCGTTATTATGCCTGTTGCTGTTAAAGCGGGCCTTTCTCAAATTGATTCTACCTAAAACATAGCGTGAATTAATTATTGGAAGTACAAGTACACTTTTAATATAGTTATGTCAGGTACTGCCTATGTCTTCTGGACCTGAGTTTGGCCTTGCAGCAATGTATCGTGTCATGAAAAAATCCGGCGCAGAACGTGTTAGTGACGACGCTGCTGACGAATTGAGAAAGGTTCTAGAAGAGATAGCAGAGAGAATTGCCAAGCAGGCAGTTGATCTATCTTTACATGCAGGAAGAAAAACAATCAAGCCAGAGGACATTAGGTTTGCATCCAAGAACGTGATAAGGCTCTAGCCAACCACGGTCTAATCATCTATTTGACAGTGCAAGCAAGTAGCTGTCGCGTATGTCATATGAAAAAAGGAAGAAAGCAGCTCCGCTAGTAACGTATTTTGTCTAGTTGACGGAGAGACTATTCTCTATATTTGAATTCGTTGCTAGCGAATTCAATCACTAAATGAGGCGTATCACAGTAATAGAAATTCCCACCTAACGTGAACGGTATTTTGCATACAGCCATCCTCCCCCGACCACTACAATAACCAATATTATTATCCCAGCGATTACTGGTGCCAGTAGCTGAATAATAAAACCACCTATTGCAAAGAGCACAATTAGCACAGCTACTGCAATTATAATAGCCGCTATCGCGCCTAAAACCACGCATTAGATATGCATGTATAATAGTTGTATACTTTAGCTAATATTTCTAGTGCATGCATTACGCTAGTCCAGCTGCTTTGATTGCTCACTGTGGGTAAAGTTGATCCTTTATCCCTCCCAAACCTTTGTACGTATATGCAAGGCTGTTATAATTTTTCAATCATTTACTTTAGCGGTCTTTGTAATCCTTATAGTTCACTTCTCTCACTCACACCCGGTTCGGCGTCCGCTAACGAGAACACAAACGTCCAAGATTTACTTTGAAACTCGCAACTCGTGGACTTTGTTAGTTCCCGAGCTCATGCGGTAGTTAAGGCTTTGTATATATTCTGCAAAATCAGAAATGCCAAAGTTAGCTTTTGAGTTAGTTCTTATGATTTAGCTGGAATAGCTATGGAACAATACGCGAAAGCAGGGCACGATTTGTTATGTCTATACAATATAATCAAAATGTGAATCTGTAGGATGCCTTCTTCTTCCTTAATGTGATTGCCCTGGAGCCCACTGCGACTTGTCATTTTTGTATTCTTGGTGATAGACTGCCTTGACACTATCTGTCAGTACATGAATCTCGTCCTTGTTGTCAAGCTCTTTCTGTCGCTCGGGTTCTGTTGCAATAGATATCATCTCTTCCTGCCAATAGTGTTTTTTGCTCTGAATAACCTTCAACTTTTTTAAAGGGGATTCCCTCAGTGCTGGCTGATGACATATAGCATATGTCGGTCTAATCGAACTGAATAATTTTTGAAAGAATGAAAAAGATTGCTAAAATCGAATGTCTAATCATGGCTATATTACGTAGCGAGTCTGACTGACTTCCATTGAGTTGCGTAAAAAGAGACGAATAAATGACAACAAAATTGCGCAAAATGCATCCCTCTGTAGCTCCCAGTTCCTGTAGCCAGTAATAATTGGACGATTGAATTAACGAATATACTTGATATAAATTGATGCTATGTTATCAAAAACCAAGAAATTTCAAAGAACATCATTCCACAAATTTTCGAATTTCTCTTGGCCACCCGCTAACGAATGTATCAAGTCGGAAAGAGAATCAAATAATCCCCATCCATAGTAAACACAAAGAAAAAACAATTCAGTGCCTCTTAATTGACAAGTGTCGCATTACACCGCCGCATTCTTAATTGCTAAAATCATATCCGTTTTCTAACAGCGTCTCCGACTACATATAATTCTGAATACCCGCATTTTCCACATGAAACGAATTTAAAGACAAAGCCTGCATCTTGATCTTCAATTGCTGTCTTTGATTTTTCAGCATTTCTTGAACGAGAACTAAAGGGCATGGATAAGAATGAAGGATGCTCTACCATATCACCGGATAAGCATTTTGGACACTTACTGCTATTCTCTTTATTATCATGATCCCTCTCGTCATCCTTGATAGGAGATTCCATTGCGCTTATTCGTCAGACCTCGTTGGATCACCCTCTATATTGGGTTCTGTAATAGCCTCCTCCATGCGATCTTTTATGTCTCTGCTTACAAGTGATCGCTTATTCTTATCGTTGTCGCCTCTTTGAGATGCCTTTTTGCTATTTTCATTTGTTGTATCAATATTGTCATTCATACCTGCAGGATTATAGCGCAGTATGCTTTAAGACGCATATTACAGATCCTATAATAACGATATTATTAGATATAAACTCGCCAGGGTTTTCATTGATGAAAATGAAGTGAGAGAAATAGTCAATGTTAAATACTTGTATGCCACATTATACCCTCTACAAGTTGCAAGAACGGTTAGTAAAGAAAAACAATGAAAAGACGACTGTACTGATTGTTGATGACGATATAGATACTTTGACAGTGACAGGCAGGATCTTAGAACATGCAGGTTTCAAAGTTCATGCTTTTGCAGATCCGCTTGCAGCATTACATCATGTTAAGAATGGTTGCAAACACTGCCAAGTCTTGGTGTCTGATGTTAGGATGCCTGCATTGACTGGTTTTCAGCTTGTCAGAAAAGTAAAAGATTTGCGACCAGAAATGAAGGTTATAATGATGACCATGTTTGAAGTAAACAAACAAGAATTTGAAGCGGTTTTTCCATCAACTCCAATTGATGGTGTAATAAGAAAGCCATTTGCGCCTTCGCAGCTGGTAGAAAAAATAAGAGGATTTTTGAGCACGATGACTCAAGGGACGACGAGACGTATGAATATTCATGATAGGGCATAGAATACCAAATCATTTGACAACAATTAGGACTGAAAGAGTTGGTACTGAGAAGGCTCTCATCTCGCGCATTTCTATTAGGTCTTGCGGCGACTATGATGGAAAGGGACGTCATTTATAGTGATTCCCTCCATAAGATGATCTCCCAACGCTTAAATCGAATTTGTGGCTGCCTTATAACAAGGCAATACATATATGCATCCTGAGGATTTGAACAATATTTGGATATGTTCGAACTGCCAAACTGCCTTTGCCTTTCATAGTGATATTACCGATCATATGAAGGAAACACGACATAAACACATAAAGAAATTTGATTTGAATACAGGTAGACTCGCTGAAGTCAGAGCAATGGTCTGATTAGATACCTCCTTGATATGATTGCTACAATCCCCTTACCGCCAATATTGCGTAATATGCTATCCAGCTCATTGTCGATCACAGAGCCTCAGCCAGCACGAGAAAGAAACCCAGTTAACTGGTATATGATTATCTACTTGTCACGATCAAGCTTAATATACCATGAAGTTTTCATCAGTAACCAATCAACAGGCATGATAAATTGATAACTTCATATCGTTCTCGATGCCAGCATCAATCATATCAATTGCTAAATCGCTCTTTTAGAGAGCATGTCATGCTGTTGTACAATAATCAGGATGAGTGTGATTCTGCTGCAATAGATTCCATAAATGAAGGGCTTAAAACAGGTCAGCTTTGCATATACGCTTCAGTATTTAACGGGGACAAATCACATCTGAGTAGAATTTCATCTAAAATTACAAACTATCTGGAAAATATAGAGAAAGGCAACTTGGTAATGGTTGATTTTCTTCCTTTCTATGAATCTGCCAAGGCATCAAATCTTGCGCCCTTTAAGCAGCTCAAGAAACGGATAGAGGAACTTTTGCACAAACGAATATCAGAGGGCAAGGCCGATAAGGTCTTGATATTTGCCGAAGCTGCTGGATTTCTGTCTGAGCATTGTCATTTTGACAAAAGCATAGAACTGGAAAGCTGGTGGAATGACTCTCATTTCGAATGGTTAAAAAACAAACTCAATATCACCATAATATGTCCACATCCTGCTGCTACTGTTTTGAATGAAGAATCAAATCTATCTGCAAAAAACCAAATCGGCAATGTCCACAGTCTAACTCTCCAATTACAAGAATGCAGGATAAGAGATAATAACGCTTTACGTGTACTGATTGTAGAACCTGAAAAGGATATTCAAAAGGTATACCGTGCGTATTTGGCTTCTGGAGGAGTTGATGCGGTGATTGTAGATGATATAAGGAAATGCTCAGAACTAATATTCTCCCCCTCCGATGAGGGCTTTGAAGTTGTCATAATAGATACACATCTACAGAATAGTATTTCTTCTGCCATTGAATTAGCTAAAACGATTAAAAACTCCATACCTGATCAAAGAATTGTTATTACTAGTACATTTCCATTAACTGAAGTCAGAAGCAAGATGACATCGCTTGGAATTGCCAAGGAAGATGTATTAGTTAAACCGTTTGCATTATCTACGCTGCTTTCTTTAATACAAGTGCGTATGCACTAAATAGCTCATGATGTGTAATACCTGTCGTATCTGCTAATCTTCAGCCAGAGATAATGTCATGGCTTTCTTTACCATTCAATGTTTATCATTCCTAGCAAGACCTCTGATAAAATTGGCATCTGCAATTCTATTGGGCTGCATATACTTTATTAACGATTGCCATGGCATACATCGAGAGAAATGAGCCCTGATGTACATGTTTGCTACGGCGTCATCTGCATATTTCTTTATCCTTCTCGTGTTTTATTTTTCTCGCCATACCGCCTTTGTCCTTGCCAGCAGCGCAAACCCTATCATGTACGCAAAAATCACTGCAAACCCGATCAGCGGCGACCATCCTTCTAGAGTTTGGGGAACTCCCATGCCATACTGCAATATCAGCGACGCATGAGTTGTTGGAATTGCAAAAGCCACATAGCGCAATTCTTCTGTCGGTACTATTGAAACTGGGTAAAATACTGGCGGCACAACTACAATTGCGATTCTCAAAAATGCAATAAGGGATTCAACAAACCTAGGATGAGTTGCACGAGTCGATATGAAATATCCAATGCTTGATGTAGAAGCCCATACCAGCAAAAGCGTGACTATGATAATGGCAGTGCTGTACAAAAAATCGCTGCTAAATATCAGTACGAGTGCTGCCAAGATCACAAAGGCTGGCAGGCCAAACAATAGCTCAGCAAGTGCAATGCCAGCCATGTAGGTAAAGGAGGAGACCGGAGAAGCGACAAAGATATCCTGCATTTTGTAATCCACCTTCCAGGTTATGATGTTGTTGCCTGTAGCAAGTCCGTAGCCTGCTGCAGCTGACACTAAGCTTCCTGCAAACGCCATGTGAGTATACTGACCGCCGCCGATTACAAATACTATGAATAAGAATGCAAATGGAATCATTGCAGTAAATGTTATCGAAGCTGGATACCTGCGAAGCCACAGCAGTCCGTTTATGTGGGCGATTAGAAATGCCTGCTTTATTGGCAATGCGAAGGAAGGTGAAAAAATTCCACCAATCTTTTCATCACTACCAATCTTCACTACAACAAGAAGTGGTAGAACAAGCGTCTAATAATGTTAAGGTTTTGCCAATAAGATATGCTCCATGTGATATTACTCCTGTGTTTAACT
>DASUUX010000183.1:0-22656 GCA_036373855.1 Nitrososphaera sp. | reverse complement strand
AAGTGGAATAGGACTTGAGACTTCCTTGACTTTATCAGAGAATAACTTTAGAACCTATGCCACAATGCGTAACCTTGACAAAGCGTCAAACATTTTGGAACCTGCAAAGAAAAAGAATCTGTCAATAGAAGTAGCTAAATTAGATGTAACTGATGACTTTTCAGTACATCAAGCAATACAATCAATAGCAGAAAAAGAAGGAGGACGAATAGACCTTCTTGTAAACAATGCAGGCTACACGTAGTTAGGAGTGGCAGAAGATCTTTCTTCGGAAGAGATTGAGGCACAATTCAATACCAATGTCTTTGGTGTTTTTAGGACAATAAGGGAAGTTGTCCCGATAATGAGAAGGCAGCAAACAACTGGCGGTAGCATTATAAACATAGGTTCGGCTAATGGTTTTTTTGGTGTTCCTTGTGCATCTGCATATGTTGCAACAAAGTTCGCCTTAGAAGGACTTACACAATCATTAAGATATGAACTAGCTCCATTTAGAATCAAAGTAGCTATTATAGAGCCATGAGCAATAAGTACAAATGTGGCATATAATAGCATGTATCTTCCAAAGAAGATACAAAGACAATCATTAAGTGATTCACCATCATTATCATCTCCTTTCATAGAAATGACAAAAAGCATAATGGAGAGATCCAAAAATGGTGTTGTTAATGGCTCGCCTCCGAGAGTAGTAGCTAGTGTAGTTCTCCAAATAGCTATGGCAGAAAAACCTATTTGGAGATATCCGGCAGGAGCAGATGCTGATAGATTATTTGAGGCGAGGACAAAAATGAGTGATACTGAATTTGAAAAATTTCTCTATGACTTATTAGGCTTCTGATGGATTTGAGAGAATAAATCCTTGAATACTGCAAAGTTTCATTCTCTACCTTTTTCTTTTGCCATGATCCTGGGTTGCATAAAACTTTGGTGTTATTTCTAATATGATGGCGTCTCCTTTTCTAATACTACTTATGATAACCTGCGACATATGATGTTCTAAACTTCCAAGATATTTGACTACTATTTTTTCAATTATAGGTAGATTATAATTAACATTCTCAGAGATTCTTACTATTCCCTTCCCACGTACTCCTTTGTATGGAATATTGTCATCGTCAATACAATAGTATATGATATTATTCCTTCGGAGGTTTTGAGTTTTCCTAGATTCTTTACCACTTTCTATGTAAATTTTATCATAGTTATTGTCAAAATAATACCATGTAGGATGTATGTTAGGTTCTCCTTTTTCATCAAGGGTTGAAATGTGAACAAGTTTTTTGCTATTAACCAAGAAATTCCTAACTTCATCTTCGATCATAGGACCACTAAATTCAGGTTCACTCGCATCAAGAATTTTCATAAAGTGCTAGCGTGTTGTTTAAACATATAAAGATGGTTTCAGGGTTTACCGACATCTCCACGGTCAAGAATCGAAATCAAAATCAGGACAAAAGTGAAGGAGATACTACTAAATCAAGGAGATACAATCTGTACTACCAAGCATCCCTTCGGTATCATTCTTTTAACATCCTTATGCATTACAAGTTAATTATCCTATTATTATTGAGTTATATAGTCAGTCGAGTCCATTTTCTCAAGGTTTTTCTGCCGGAACCCTCTGGGCCCGCTAAAAAATCGTTCAAAATGAGATGTATCTCACTGAACTGTAGCAAATCGTAAAGGATGTCTTTGCATCAGAAAATGCATCGAGGAATTTGATACAGGAATGTCAATAGAAAAAACAACTACACATATCATCTTGGTGCTTTAAGTTGGTTTCACAAATAATATGGTGAATTAAAAAATTTGGAAAAATCAGAATCAATAATAATGATAACAATCCCTACAGAATTAAATCCTTAGTCATTGTATATTTAATATGAAAAGGTAAACTAACTGTTTTACTTCAATGCTGGAGATATCTCTTTAGCAATTAATTTTACTAGCTTTTCTCTATCTGGACTAGAATTTGTCAACACAATTTCTGTAAACCCTAAGCCCACATATTTCTCAAGTTTCTTTATTCCTTCCTCTGCATTTGTAATTACTAATAACGTCTTTTCTAATGTATCATCACCAATTACTTGAGCATTTTCTTCAATCTCACGAGGATCATGTACATCTACATCAAAAAATGCTTTTATCATAGCACCTCTCCAAAATCTAATTGATTGTATTGCCTTTTCTTTATCTTTATCATATGAGGCTGGAATAAAAAGTATTTTTTCTAATGTATCAAAGTCTCTTCCTGACTTTTTTGTCCCCTCTCTGACCGCAGGAAGCAATTTACTCTTTATTGATTCTAGATTAATTTCATTTGTTATAAATCCATCTCCTTCCTCTCCTGCCAATCTAGCTGTTTGAGATCCCATAGCTGCAATATACAAAGGAATTGGTTTTTGTGGTTTTGTATATAGATTAGAATCTTTGACCCAATAGTATTCTCCTTTGAATGTTATCCATTCTTCTGTCCATAGCTTTTTAATTAATGTTATTGCTTCTTTAGTCCGCTGAAATCTTTGTTGAGTTGGAGGCCACTCATTACCGGAAGTTACTTCATTGAGAGATTCTCCTAAACCAATTCCCAAAAATACTCTGTTAGGGAACATGTATCCAAGGGTTGCAAAGACTTGAGCTACTACCGCTGGATTATATCTAAGTGTTGGAGCTGTAACACCAGTACCTATTACTATATTGCTTGTTTTAGCTAAAGCAGCACCTATCCATGGCCAGGCCGCAGCACCAGAAGCTCCAGTATGCCACCAAGGCATATAATGATCACTTGACCAACATCGTTCTATACCATTTTTGTCCATAATAATGACATCATTTAATAAATCAGTAGGGTTTATCTGTTCATGAGCTGCTTGAATACTAATTTTTACCATATCCTTTAATTCTTCTTCAGAACAAAATACGATATAGCAGTTTTGTATATTCTGGTTTATGCAGATAAAAAAATAAAATACTAATCATTTTACATTGCTCAAGTGGATTACATACACTAGCATATTGCATCCCGCCGAACCCGTTAGTATATTGGCTATTCTATCGGGTGGAATTCTAAGTCAAATCTGTCTTGAATTCCACCGAACCCGCACCAATAGCAATCTATAACTAATACGGATACGTATAAAATAACTGAAGCTCAATTTTCATTTTGTGTGCCATACTGATCCATCGAGTCTAGATTTTGAAGTTTTTTCTGCAGGAACCCTCTGGGCCCGCTCCTACTAAAGAAGCTTAGAAATGGGTTTGTGAAAGAAGAAGAATTGTAGAATACACATCCTCATTATCTCAACATCAAAAAAATACACAGAAGAAAGAGAATAAAGTTGATCTCTTCATCGCTCTCGACAATTGGGAAATAGTGTGGGATAAGGCAAAAATATTGAGCCATATCTTCTGAGGGCAACTGCATTAATATCTTCATTTTCTAGTGTAGCGCAGCTATGCAATACAAAATCCCGCCCCGCTTCCAAACTGAATAGTTGCTGCCATCTCCAAAAAAGTAGCTCTTCCCTTGTAATGCTGCTGTATTTGTTCTGAAAAGTTTTGATTTTCCGTCAACATAGATTTGATATATGAGTCCCTTGCACAGTAATTCTGTATATCTGATAATCTAATGTCATGTCAATTTATGCTACCTTATCGCTCGATTGCTCTCTAATTGAGTCTTAGCGGATATTGAGCATTGTGCCATTAAATACTATATTGAGCAATAGTTAACCGCATGGTAGAAAATAAGTTCACCTGTGAGGCTTGTGGCGCATCGTTTAGCACGCATGAAGGATTAGTGAATCATAATGTCGATTCTCACGGTGCGGCTATAGGGGAACAACTAAGACAGAGTGAAGAAATACAAAAACAACGGGCGGAAGAGTAGATAGGACAGCTGTTGCAAAAGATGAACCTCAATATACCTTATTCACATGCTATAAGCGGCTTTAATCCAACATATTTTTATCCTCGCTAATGCGCTATAAGTTATAAACCGCAGTGTTTTTGTTGAAATATAATTGACCGAGTCCAAATTACGAAGGTTTTTCTGCCGGAACCCTCTGGGCCCGCTAAAAAATTGTTAAAAAAGAAGACTTCACTGGACTCTGGCAATCGTAAAAAGATGTTCTATGCTTCTGCTCTGCCCATATACTCTACAATAATGCCAGATGTATTTTATATAGTCATGAGTACTGACAATAACACTCCCAGTGCGCTCCATCTAGGTTAAAACACGAAGCTTTGATTCAACAAATGATCTAGGCTTTCCGTCCTTGAACACAACTTCAGGCATGTATCTCATTGAAAAAGAACCTGCAGCAAGTAGCACTGGCTCAAACGCTTTTCCAAGATCCGTTAGTCCATATTCCACCCTAATTGGATATTCTGATACAATTCTTCTCTTAATAATGCCTAACTTTTCAAGCTCTCTCAAACGCTCAGTGAGAACCTTTGGCGTTATGCCTTCTATTCTTTCTAGAAAGCGATTAAACTGAGTCGTGCCTCTAAACATTTCTCTAATGATTAGAACTGCCCATTTTTTTCCTATAATTTTGAAGGTTGTTTCAATTGGACAAGTTCTGAGCTCGGGACTATTGTAAACGATCTCTATTATTGAACACTCTCTAGGAGACAATTTATTCCATCATCACTACCTATCTGGTAACTAAGTATGTATCTGGTTACGTGAGACTTATAAACTATGCATTTGATACCAAGTATACAAATGAAAGCAGTTCGCGAATATTCAAAACAAATACAATAAAACAAAATAACCTCTCTGCTAATAGCTGTCCAGACGTTCAGGATAGGAGGAGTATTTTTCTTATGGGGAATGACTCAAGGACTCCTAGATCCAGCTTTTGCGAATCCTGCAGGAGTTGGAGATATTCTCATAGGAGTAACGGCAATCCCTTTCGCTATTTTGCTATGGAAAGGATATAGTTGGTCAAAATATGCAGTAGTAGTGTGGAGTGTGCTAGGTATTGCTGATCTGGTCAATGCAATAACCCTTGGCCAAATTACATCTTCAGGTCCCACAATTTCAACAATGCTAAACTTTCCATTGGTTCTTTTTCCTACCATGCCAGTGCTCGCAGCTCTAGCTTTTACACCTAATCACACTGTACAGGCTAAGACGTTACGTGCCAATACAAGAGCACATGAAACTGTCAAGTAAGAATGCTTCTTTTGCTGAGAAGGAGGATGCCTAGGCATTACAATGGAAGATATCCATTCTAACAGTATGGTTAGGAATTGAAATGAAAACAAAAATGATGTCTATAAAGAAAAAACTATCAACAGTCAAAGCTCTTTCGATTATCACAGTAGTGGTGGTTCTAGCGTTAAGCTTAATCAGTAATATCTCTATTTCCGCTTCAGCTCAAGATACTAGTACAACTAAAGTATCCATTATATCAGGAGCGTTTAGATTAACTGATGCAGCATATCAACCAAATCCAATTAATATTAAGGTTGGAGATAGTGTGATGTGGATTAACGACGACTCTTCCACACATACTGTCACTCTTAGAGATCAGCCAGCAACTGATGACGATGATGATAGGTCAGATGATAATTCTGATTTAGGAATAGTTGAAAAAATCAGAGATGAATTGGTTAGCAATATCATTATCAATATCAGAAATACCCTAACTAATTTAGGAGCAATAAGCGAAGAAAGGGAAACTGCAGATATTTCTTCATTGCAGCAACCCTCAGCAGCAGCAGCATCAATCGAATTTGATTCAGGAATAATGCAAGCATGACAAACGTTCAAGCATACTTTTTATGAAGCAGGGACTTTTGAGTACTACTGTACGGTGCATCCAGCAATGGTAGAAAGGTTGTTGTTTCATAATACTATATCCGGCATCAGTTACTTACGACTCCCCATCAGACGTAGATTCTGATCAAACAGTACAATCCTAATTCAAGTCCATTTTTGAAGGTTTTTCTGTCGAATTCCTCTGGGCCCTTCTTAAGGATAACAGTCCTCTGAAAACCTTGCTTGCACGATTTGATAAGAAGATACAAGGTCGACCCTATGCTACGGAGGATCTACGGGCATATCAGTAATTTAGTGTACAACAAAAGCTACCCCAGAATTCTTGATAGCCTGCTGTCTACCGTATTTTTATAGTACTTTTGATTATCATTTTATAGTTGGCTGAAGGGCGAAAAGATGACCTAAAGCCTCTAGGAACCAATCCAAAGATTGTTGTTCACGATGAGTTTCTGGATACAAGACTAGAGAAAACAGAAAGGACACAATTCATCTATCTGCATAAGTATCTCTATGGAGGGGCCACTACATTTACAGCTCATCTTATCCATAAGCTCGGAGTATTCAATAATAGCAGAAACACAAACCACAGCTGCGCCACAAACATATTAGATGCGAACGCCATTTTACGTTGTACCAAAACATCTGAAAGGAAATTGCGAGAATTGGGCTACGGTTTACATTATCAAAACGTATCTCCTTCCGTTCTGGCTAAGATAAGATACCCTTCTTGACGATCTTCAAGGAACAATATTTCCATGCATTACTTGAGCTAAATAGACGGTCTAGAGACAGACTAAAGGATATAGGGCTTGTAATCCATGACCACCGTGATGTAACAAACAGAACAGCTCCATACGTTAAGAATTGGACACTGGTTGCAATTAGAAGAACTGTGCGGGACTATATACGAAACAGGTATGGGCTTGATTGCGCTTTCCTCTATCATCCTTTTCATCCTTACCCAGTCATTCACAAGACTGAAAGACGGGGAGCAGTATCGATATCTAGAATTAGTTTTGAAAAGAATACGGACATCCTGATAAAGGCTAACAAGATTCTAGATAGGCTTGACACCATCAAACTATACGGCTGTCCAAGTAGAGTGTATGTTCACAGTTTCCTTGGAGGGTTTCAAGGGGATTTCAGCAAATATTATTGTGGGATGTTTGGCAAATCCTTTTCGATCCTGTCTGAAATACTTGCAGAGGCAAAATTCGTTGTTGATCTGTCGATACTTAAGCACGATGGAGGAGGCACACAGTACACTTTCCTCGAAGCAATTCATAACGATTGTGCACTAATCCTGCATAGGAAATGGATAGAGGGTGGTGATATCAAGCCTGAGTATTGTGACTTTAAAGAAGGCTACAACTGCTTTGCAGTGGACAACGAAAAAGAGTTAGCAGAATTCATACGACGCGACCCAGAGACGACAAAGATTGTGGCAAATTCAAAGGCATTAATTCAAAGGCATATAGACGTCGATTGGTCACATCTGTTGAAAGGTAGCTCTTGTTGTTAGCTAGAGAAGGTAGGATTGGATCTTTTGATACTACTATCGGATGATTATTACGAGTGCTGTCATCATTATACAAGGATTTATTGCTATCGTCGTGCTCTACGAATGCTTCGGCATATTACATCGCTCTAAAATCAGAGAAGAAATAAAATAAATGAACCTTCTGAAGCTATCACGGAAGCAAAGAGAAACCCTTTGGAAGAAACTTCGAAATAACCTGACCTCTCTTTTCATTATGTGGCATCGATTGAGTCATTTACTTGAAGTTTTTTCTGCCGGAACCCTCTGGGCCCTTCTTTTCTATCAATAATAGTTCATAGATTATTTCTCAGCTTATAAAGAACTTGTGTACACTTTCTTTGGTTGCATGCAACTTGTATACTTCAGATTTTTTCAAGACAAAGACCTCATCATGCATGAAGAAGTGAAAATCTTTTGCCTCCTCTTTTTTTCTTAAAGTGAAGGAATTTTTTGCAAATCCGACCGAATTACAGCTCAATAAACTTCTACTTACTAACCGTATTATCTGGAATATTTTCACGAACAAGCGAATGTATGAAACTAGTATTTACAAATATCTCACGATTCAAGTCTACCACAACTGACTTTACTCCCGAAAGTTTGCTGATGCCACCAGTCTTTGTAGTTACATCAGTTAAACTTGAGCTTCTGCAAAGCATGTATCGTACAGGCGGGTTCTGCGTAGCATTTAGTAAGATGGTATCGTCACTGCCCATCATTCGATACAAATCGCTTACGCTGACCGATCCAAATACCGCCAAGTGATAGACAATCTCTCCAGAATCTGATAATGGACCCAATCGAGGCAAGATGTAAATGATCTCTTCTTCTGTGAGCATTGCAAGGTGTCTGCGAACAGTCTTTGGACTCAATCCAGTAGACTGACAAAGTTGCTTAAAGGGATATTTCGGGTCATCAATTAGTGCATCGATTATCTGCCAGTCAATTGTAGCTAAGTGTTTATGATAGTGGCGACGGTCTCCCAAAGTCTTGCCAAAGGCCCGCGTTCCCAATGCACGTGTCAAAGCTGTAAGGGCTTGTCTGGGGTCGCGCGGCCATAGTTGAACCGTTAGCCATCCATTCATTTTCCATGCGACCCATGCTACTTCAGGGGCTGTTAGGGCCCTTAATGCTTCTTTACGCGTCCATTCGCCTCTGAAAAAAACCAACAAATCGTCTCGTCCAAAGATACCCGGATCAATTGAGAGCCAGAAACCATTGAGAATATCACATCTCTGCAGGCGCCGCAACCGGTCACGAACTGCAGGCGAGGATAGCGAAATGTGGCGGCCCAAGGACCTGTAGCTTTGTCGGGCATTTTCATGAAGTGCAGCGATCAGACGAAAGTCCCTAATGTCCACTTTTTTTGTCCAGATCCTGTATATGGATCGTATTCCCTTAATTTAAAGTCAGACCTAACGCGTTCTTAAATGCAGCAATGCTCTAAACAACCTTATGATAACCAGCAACAACAACAGCAGAAGCATCAACAATGATGATGGCATCTATATACGACCTAGGTGGGTCGACTCCAAGCTCTATCCCTTCAAGAGTAGGTGGATAAATATCGAAGGACATCAAATTCATTACATCGATGAAGGGAGAGGTCCTTTGTTCCTATTTGTTCATGGCATTCCAACTTGGTCGTTTTACTACCGGAACATGATAATGAACTTACGGAATAGTTTCCGATGCGTAGCACTGGATCTCCCAGGGTTCGGCTTATCAAGAGCGCCAAAAGACTTTGAGTATACTCTCAAAAATGAGTTCAAGATATTTGGGCAGTTCGTCCAAGCTCTGAACTTATCAGATGTTACTATGATGGCTCACAGTATCGGTGGTCCTATAGGGTTGAAATTTGCAGCTAGACATCCAGAGCGATTTAGCGGACTAGTGCTTGGTGGAACCTTTGCTTGGCCGATAAAAGGTATAGGTTTCCTTTCATTAATGGGTTCGCCTTTGGGTGCCTTGATGGTTGATACAAGTCTCTTTATCCGATTCTTTTTAAACAAAGGGATTACACTTAGGCATCTTTCGGCGGAAGAAAAACTTGCTTACACTAGGCCATTTTCCAAGCTCTCAAGTCGCCATCCGATTCATTTGCTGTTCAGAAGTATTATGAAAAGTGGAGACTATCTAAGTGAGCTGGAGCAAGAACTAAAAAATCTCAGAGACTTGCCTGTTCTTCTTGTAAATGGCGATATGGATAACGGGGTTAAGGCAGGCTTTGATAATCGATTTCAAAAGATGTTCCCTAGGAGTAGTTCTATGCTTATCAAGGGAGGAGCTCACTTTGCCATTGAAGAAGCACCGAACCTCGTATGCGATGCAATCCATTCATGGTGGATGCGTGCTGATAATGAAATTGACTCCAATTATAATATTGCTCCATTCAAAGGTAGGACATGACTACTATCTTTCCAATGTTCTGCAGACTTCGGTGATGCATCCAACTTCATTGTACCTGCGAGTGATAGGCTTAGTCTAACATTTACATGCAGACCGAGGCATCACCGAAAGCACCCTATGCGATAAGAGCGCGCCTTGGGGAACGGAGTTCTAAGAGAATACCTCAGATGATCAAGAGAAATGGAAGAGGTGGCCAAAATTATAGGGCGTTTTGAAAGGCAGCTGAAACCAGATGCTGCCCAATTTCCCTATGCATTATCAGGGAAATAGAGAATCTTGAGTCCCGGCCAAGCAAGATCCATCATCGTGTCGATAAGAATTTCGCGTGGAGTCTCGGGGTTGTGGAGCCACCACTCTGCGAGCCCATGCATGCCAATCTTCAAGAATTCTGCCCGAAGGTGTAGAGTTTGGTTGTGACTTGGAGATGACAGGTGTGGGCTCTTGACTCCGCCGCGTAACAAACTGGCGATACGTTTAGTCGCTTCTTGTTGGACTTTCCAGTCTATCGCATCCAGTTCTGGGTCGCCCCTCGCGCCAAATAAGAGAACCCGAGCAAGAATGGGCTGTTCTTGTACGAAGATGAAGAATGACGCGATGGCTTCGCGCACGCGTTGTTGGGCGGGTGCCGAATGATGCATTATTTCACTCCCGGTCGAAATAAGCTTATCCCTAGCATCTTTGATGACCTCAATGAAGGCGTCGTACTTCGAATCAAAGTGGTCATAGAATACTGGCTTTGTTATTCCCGCCTTCTCGCAGATTTCACTCATTGAAGCAGCACGGTATCCCTTAGACGCAAATGTCTGAGCAGCGGCGGAAAGGATTCTTTTCCGCCTCTCAGCTGCAGTTAGTCGATGTCTTTGAGCTCCCAAAAGACAAACCCTGACCACATTATATTAGAATTAACCACCTTTATAACCTACTCGACGGTAGGTTTATAACCTACTCAGCGGTAGGTTATTGCAGAGGATCATACCATGTCAAAGAACGAAGCAGGTATCATAATTGTTGGTGGGGGACTTGCAGGCTTAACTACAGCGTGTTATCTTGCACGCGAGGGTCGAGAGGTGACGGTCTTTGAGAAATCGTCCGTGTTGGGCGGACGTGGGACGAGCTTAGACTCTAATGGATATAGATTCAACCGGGGGATTCACGCAATCTACTCAGGCGGGGCGATGACTGAAGTGCTCAAAGAGCTTGCAATACCATACTCTGGCGGGACTCCAAAGGTAGCACACATACTGCACGAAGGCAAGCTGTATCCCGCTCCATTATCCACACTCAGTCTCCTTACCAATAGGCTCCTCGGGCTTAGGGACAAGATGGAGTTAGTGCGGCTTTTCAGGAGCATGGCCCGAACTAATCCTGTTGATGTAGCGAATATGAGCGTACAGCAGTGGCTGAATGATCACGTACGCCGGCCGCGAGTGCTCTCTTTCATGACTGCCTATGCATGGACAACCACATACTGCTCCGCCCTAGATGTCGTCAGCGCTGAAGTCTTCATAGTGAAAACGCAGCTCACACTGAGGCATCCCGTCGTCTATGTTGACGGTGGTTGGCAAACCCTCGTCGAGGGCTTGAGTAATTCAGCGAAAAGCCGCGGCGCTCATATCTTCAAGGGAACATCTGTCGAGGCAATCGAAGAGAAAAATGGAAGAGCCTCAGGTGTGCGCCTTCAGGATGGAAAGTATGTGGACGCTTCCGCTATCGTTCTTGCCGTTTCGCCGATAGAAGCTGCGAGGCTGATTCCCAACTTGAATGGCGCCGCGCTTAGCAAGATTGTAGAAGGTTTTACTCCGGCCCGCGTAGCATGCCTAGATGTAGCTTTGAAAAGTCTTCCAAACCCAAAGTACGGTATCGTTCAGGATCTGGACCATCCACGATTCATGTCAACACAATCGCTCTATTCACAAATAGCTCCGGAAGGTGGAGCGCTCATTTACACGTTCAAACAGCTTGATCCAAACCATCCGACTGACCCTCATCAGGACGAGCGCGAGCTCGAAGAATTCCTTGATTCCACCCAGAGAGGCTGGCGTGATGTCCTTATCAGGAAACAGTTTCTCCCGCGCATGGAAGCTGTAGAAATGCTGCCAACCATGACTTCAGTTGGTTATAGAGGCCGACCGGGTCCGGAGGCTGCCAGGGTCCCTAACCTCTACGTTGCAGGCGATTGGGTTGGTTCAGGGTTCCTAGCTGACCCATGTTTCAGCAGCGCTCGAGAAATTGCGCATCTCATTATCGAGAAGAAACGCCGCGAGGATATAATGGCATCACCTGCACAGAAAGCGCATATTCCAGACTTGGCCTGAGCTTTTTTGAAAATAGTCCACTGCAGGACGGATTTTCAGCACTGACGCCAGACTTTTTGCTCAATTATAGAGAGGGAACATAATAAATCCCACATGAGACGTAGAAAGAAGTGAAAAACACGAGCACCCGCCCAACTCTGAAAAAGCAGATATTCAGTATCGTTTTCTCTCCCCGACGATTGTGTTGAACCCGCCAAATGCCATCCGCTTTATGTCGTAAGGCATTTTTTCCAGATCATCAAATTTCATGGACGGATCTTTCCATACTTTGCCATTTACCTTGTCGCGATGTTTCTTTGATTTATAGACGATGTACGAAAATCAAACCGTATCCCCTTTCTTGGCCTTCGCCATTTTTGGAAATGTGAACGTAACAAACTTGGGCTTGGCATCATCAAGCATGCATTCCTTGAAGTCGAGTGCTCCGTGTTTCATCCATAACCTTCCCGAATCTTTCGCCAATTTACGGTATTAGGCAACCCGATTTCTTGGAACCACTAAGACAAATCCATCAACATATGTCATTTTATTTTCCTCCTCCCACCTTTTAGCTCATATATACACCCAATTCTTAATTAAATTCGTTTGAAGTTTATAATTATACTCAAGAATGGCAGTGTTAACTTTGTGCTCCATGTACCTATTGCTTCACGTAGGCATGAGCCGCCAAGTGGATAGCATCATCATCTTGACTCTGTTCAATCTTATAAAGCAGAATGCCACAGAATACTATGTGTCCTTGACGGGTGCTATCATTGCTCTCATAGAAGGATGGCACCTACGAAAGTAACAGCGCCGTGTCTCGCATCGTGAAGTCTGTCAAAGATCGCTGAATTCTTAGGTACTTACCCCTAGTTAGGGTCAGAAACCCTTGGGCCCTCCTTTATATCAATGGTGGATTCATATAGAGGTAAATATGCCAACGAAATTCTAAATGTGACAACAAAAAGTCATTGGCAATATCAATTAAAAATCCATTACTAAACTCCCAATTCCCAATGAATCCAGACACTAGAGCCGTCAACTGATATATTCTACGGGCAACCACGGTACTGATAACCTTGGTTGCTATAATACAAAAGGCATACTTTCACTACCGCATCATTAGGACGTCCATACTACATGATAGGAAGCCTTTTGCATGCTCACTGGCTCCAACCCTGGCGTGCAATTTGGCATGTTCATTTTGCTATACAGCCTCTCCTAGAGCGGTCGCTAAAGGACAGAAGACCCGACAACTGCGGCAGGAGCTTACTGTTTATGCTTTCAAGGAATTGTGTCTAACGTTGCGCAAGCGTGGAATCAGGCATGCAACCCTAACTGACGGCGAGCCCCTCCTAACTGAACAATCTCGTGAAAAGTGCAAAGTGGCCGCAGAAATCTTTGACCAAACCTGGATAGTAACAAATGGAACTTTTGGCTTCCCAAGGTTCAGAAATACCTTGTATATAGTGAGCCTTGACGGCGATGAGGAAACGCATGACCTTATCAGAGGTAAAGGAGTCTTTGCGAAGATAAGACAAAATATTTCATCTGGTATTCCTGCAGATTGCTATTGCAACACTACACTTACCAGGCTTAACCATGCCAAAGTACAGAGCATTGTTGAAGCAGCTAAGAACCTAGGAGCGAACGGAATCTGTTTTGCATGGTCTACTCCTATGAGTCCAAAGGATGCGTTATATCTATCGCATGTAGAACGCCAGAAGGATATCGACGAAATACAAAGGCTGAAGCGTCACTTTTATGGAGACTACATCTTAAACTCGGACAAAGAGCTCGATCTAATGAGAACCAATCAATGGTCCAATCGTTGCCCTACATGGTTTGTCGAGTCATACGATGCTTATGGTAACCGTAAGCCTACGTGCGTTTTTGGCGAAGCAACATCCTTCATGTGCGAGAATTGTGGCTGTAACATCTACCCGTCGATATTGACTATCCTTGAACGCCGAAAAGCTGCTTTAATCAGTAAACTTGCTTTCAGCACTAGATAGGCATATACCAAAATTTGCTACTTGTCAGCGACTATCGATGGCATGCCTATCAAACTATGAAATGACAGCACTAAGACAGATAAATGAGCTGTCCTTGAAACGTGAGATGCGACCATCGGGTTACAAACTTTAAAGGCTCCATTAGTTGAAACCCCTCTTACAATCAAGGTTCAAACCCATGGACTTGCACGCCTGCCTATCAAAATTTGCGGATGTTTGTATCAGAAGCATGCAATACTTACAATGAAAGTGAGTGACTAAAGAGGGTCAAATCTGTCTTCGATTCCACCTAACCCGCTGATTCATTGAGTCTCAATTTTCAAGGTTTTTCTGCCGAATCTCTCTGGGCCCATGATTTTTAGTAATAGTTGACATGTTGCTATGAAATTTTTATTTTGTTGTTGCAAATATACATAGAATAAATACCAATTTGTAATACTAATGGACGATGATGATATATTATGATACTTTAGTACGAATGTGATAGTAACTATTGATTTAGAGATTTTTAGATGCGTACAGATTGTACAAAGTCGGCTGACGGCCTATTATTTTAAGTTGGAACATTTAAATGACCTGCCTAGTATGCTCAAAGCTAACCTGCTTGGCCATTGGTATCAATGAGTCTGCCAATCCTGAGGACGCCTCGCTTGTCAGTACGTATTATTTATATATTTATGAATAGCCCATGATTTAGTAATTGTGACACAAAAATCGGATAAACCTGTAGATTCATTGCTTACTCCGAATATTAAATCTCAGAGATCTTCTGAGATTTTTTATGGTGCTGAAAATGCTGTAGGAAGAGGAGTTCAATTTATGCGAAATGTGAGGAAAAACATGGATATTTTCTTCGATCATAGAGCTCCCTCTATAGTCATCGATCTTGAAGAATACAGGAATGGATATATTGACATTAGAAGAAGAGGGGCAAAAATAAGAGCTTTTACCGAGATTACTAAAGAAAATATCCGCTATTGCAAAGAGCTAATGAAGATAGTTGATGAGCTTCGTCATCTAGACGGAGTTAAGGGTGGCGTGGCAGTTAGTGAATCGGAGTATATGGCCACTACAATATTAGAAGAATCAAAGCCTCTGACAGAGGTTATCTATAGCAATGTGAAGGAAGTTGTAGAACAAGGACAATATATCTTTGATACTCTTTGGAGATCGGCTATTTCAGCTGAAAAGAAAATAAAAGAAATTGAAGAAGGAGTAACAACACGTTATGAAACAAGAATGATAGAGAATCCTGATGAAGTTATCAAAGAAATTGGCCGTCTTATTGCTAGCTCAAATAAGCTAGACACTTGTTTGACTTCCGGTGGGCTACAATATAGTTACAACTATTTCTTTGATTTGAAGAAGAAACTATTAGACAAACAAAAAAGAGAAGTGCACAAAGGTATTAGGTATATCACTAGCATAGATAGTGGCAACTTACACATAGCTAAGTTATACCTTGGCTATGGTATTCAGATAAGACATACTAAAAATTTGCCTCCAATGAGTTTTGGTGTTTCAGATAAAGAAATTGCAGTAACAATAGAAAAAATGGAGGGAGGTAAGAGAGTACAGAGTCTGCTCCTTAGTAATGAACCTCTCTATGTCAGACATTTCACCTCTCTTTTCGATGAGATATGGAAGAATGGAATTGGCGCTGCAGCGCAAATAAGAAATATCGAGGAAGGTTATGAGCTTACAAATGTTGACGTTATTCAGAATCCTGAAGAATCCTTACGAAAAGCCTGGACATTAGTAGGGTCTGCAAAAGAAGAAGTGCTGCTGATGTTCGCTACAGCATCAGCTTTTAGGCGTCAGGTCAAAATGGGTGGATTGCAGCTTCTGCTTCAAGCAATGCAAGACAATCATGCAAAGGTAAGAATCTTGATACCGGATGATGGAAGTGCTGCTGAACTGGTTGAGCAAATAAACAGAGTCTTGCCTCAAGGCAGCTTTAGAGTTATGGATAGCAGCCTTAGGACTAGCATAACCGCGGTAATAGCAGATCGGAAGCAGCTAATGCTATTTGAGCTTAAAGATGATACAAAAGAGACTTCATATGAAGCAGCAGGCTTGGCTCTATACTTGGATAGCAGAACGTTAGCTCTGTCTTATGCATCTTTGTTTGATAATCTGTGGAAGCAGACACAACTTTACGAAAAGCTGGCAGTCCATGACAAGATGCAAAAAGAGTTTATCAATATTGCGGCTCACGAACTAAGAACGCCAATTCAACCAATACTTGGATTGTCTGGAGTCCTGCAGGATCTTGTCCACAAGGAACCAGAGAGGGTCTATGTTGAGATGATATCGAGAAATGCAAGAAGGCTGGAAAAGCTCACTGAAGACTTGCTAGATGTGACGAGAATTGAGAGCCATTCGTTCCATCTCAATGAAGATCTTTTCAACTTAAAGGATGTGATACTGGCCCAAATTAAAGACTATCAAAAGCAGGTTGATGATAATCGCATAGAGTTACACTATGACCATATAGATGTCATTGTAAACGCAGATAAAGCAAGAATTACTCAAGTAATTGCTAATCTTCTTAGAAATGCAATAAGCTCCATAGAGGGAGGCGGCCTTATCTCTATTGCGGCGGATACAAAGAATGATCAGGTGGTTATTAGTATAAGAGATTCTGGTAGCGGCATAAGTCCAGAAATATATCCAAAACTATTTACCAAATTTGCAACAAATTCTGAAAAGGGCACCGGTCTTGGTTTATTCATATCAAAGAGCATTATAGAAGCACACGCAGGCAGGATATGGGCTGAAAACAATAAGGATGATAAGGGTGCCACATTTAGTTTTACATTGCCGCTTGCTCAAGATAGTTGAAGATAATATGATAACCTTTAAGCCAAAAACTATGAAGCTTGACCCAATGATCCCTTTAGTATGACAATTCCAAACCTCAGTGGACTCACCTATAGTTGCATTCTGTCTTAATTCTGAACAGTTTTTCTCAGATTCCACAGAACCTCCGTCTTCTACGATCAAATTAACCTAGTCTAAAAGATTTGACGAAATGAAGACACAGATGGTCAGAAGCTTTGGTTCGCCGTCCTCAGAGATAGTCGGCTATGCAGAAAAGGAAAATGTCGACCTAATAGTTATGGGGACAAGGAGCAGAGGGAAGATGAAGAAGATGCTGCTTGGCAGCACTGCTTCAGGCGTGGTAATGAACGCATCATGCACGGTTATGGTTGTAAGATAGTATTGATTAGATCTTCGCGTCAAACCATTCACATATCACAGTCTGACAGCATCTTTTGATGAGAAACCGTCAAAGACACAGTGCCATCAACAAGTCTGAGGATGAAAAGCTAGCGGAGAAAGATATTACCTGATAAGGAATTGGACCTCAAGTTTTCATTTTCTACTACTCTAACTCATCGAGTCTCCTTTCTGAACGTTTTTCTGCCGAATCCCTCTGGGCCCATCTTTTCAAACAATAACAACAATTCACGACCGACTTGGCCTTCTGCGCCAATGTCCTTTCCACAAACTTTTAGAGGTCACTGCATTGAATGCAACACCATGATAGGTTCGAATTCCGATGATATTGGCTGGCTGTAGTTTATATGGTAAACAAAAACTGATATCATGTTTCACTTTCACCTTCATCTTCACTTTCACCTTCATCTTCTTCAAATGCATTGTTTGGCAATTCTTCAGTTTCAGCTACAACTTGTTCAACGATTACTGTCACTGTAGCTGACCCTGTTGCTCCATTTGTGTCTACTATCGTGTATGTAAACTCATCAGTGCCAAAAAAGCCTTCAGCAGGAGCATATTCGATTTTTTCATTGGCAGTGCCTCTTCCAGCATCATTGTCATTATCATCGCTGCCGCCACTGCTGATGATAACTCTTGCAACACCACCTCCTTGGATGGACTGCTCATCAACTGAATCTATGGTAAACGAATCATCAGCATTACTTTCTTCATCTATATCCATATCATTTGCTAGTACATCGATTACGACAGGTGTATCCTGCTCAGTTGTTGCAGTATCATCTTCTGCTAATGGAGCATCATTTACCGGTGCAATGTTCATGGTTACTGTAGCAGTATTGCTATCAGCTGCATCATCATCATTTACTTTAAACTGAAAACTATCTTGGCCATTGTAGTTTTCTTCTGGGCTATATGTCACTGTGGCTTTGACAACCGGATTATTATCACTATCATCATCTTCTAGTGCTACTGCTTTTTCCTGACTAATCTCTCCTAGTGTACCATGCGTTGGATCTGATACTATTGTAAATTCTAAGGTCTGTACATCATCTTGATTATTATCAGTCGCTGTAAGTTCAATCTCTACTGGGGGAGCATCCTCTTCAATTTCTGTTGTCTGATCATTCGCCACAGGAGCTTCATTATCAGGAATTGTTGATGATGGCGGCGGTTGTGTTGTAGACGGTGAGATTGGAGATTGTTCGTCTGGTGGAGATGAGGCTGGTGGATCTGATGATGGTGGAGGAGGTGGTGGATCATCAGGAGGACTTGTAGTATCTTGCGGCGATGAGTCAGAGGGGGGATAAGGAGTTCTCGAGATACCACTACTGCCATCACTATTATCATCTCTGCCTACATCGTTGGCACTACTATTATTACTAGTACTGTCACTGCTAAACTCAGAAGATGGAGGGGATGGTGGCTCAGGCAAGCCATTACTATCAATACTATTAGTGCTACTACTGTTATCGATTGAATCTGTGTCATTTGATGAGGAGGGTGATGGAGGTGGTGGTGTCCCTAGACTAGATGTTGTGTCATTATTGCTATTATCGGTACCATTACTGATAATACTACTACTATTACTGCCTGTTGTTCCTTCGTCTCTTTCTTCACGTTGATAACTTATCTTCCAGATTATCCCGCTACTATCATTGTTATTACTGGTATCAGTACGTACCAGATTGTTGGTATTATTGGTGTTGTTGTTAGTATCTTCTCCCTGATTATTGCCAATGCTTAACACATACAAGGCACTGCTATTGTAATCAAATACAATGTCTATTGGCACAAAGTTAGGCTCAGGCTGCTTCGGTGTAAGAAATGGTGCAATATTGCCTGTTTGAACATCCAGTTTCATTATTTTTGGAAGGTATGGCCCTTCTTCTGCTTCAGAAGCTGAAGAATTGCCGAAATCTGCTATGAAAGCCGTGGTTTCGTTAAGCCCAAATGGAATAGGAGCAGAAGAAGAAGAAGAAGAAGAAACAATATCTTCATCAGTAGAAGGTGCTTGGTTCCTATCAGCAGTTTCATTAGTAGAAGATATCGTAGCAGGGGGTACAGAAACTACCACAACTTTTCCAAGCTGACCATGTGGATAGTCAACTAACGTGTCTGTTGTTGAAGGTGGTAGGGCTTGATGTAGCTGATTATTGTGGTTGCTGCTGTTATTACCATAGCTGTTACTATTATTGTTGTTGAAAGTGTCTTGCAGGTTATTGCTGCTGCTGCCCTGATATGGTATTGAGCCAATGACGTTGGCATAGTAAATAGTACTTAGGGAAGAAGGAGCGGCAGCATCAGCGGGGTAATTACCACCATCAAAGCTGAGGCGAGCCTCTTCGTTGTCGTTACCGTTATTATTGTTATTATCAAAAATACTACTACTATTGCTGGTAGGCTGAGAAGTTGTTATCAGCAGTTCAGTATGATTATTATTGTGAAAAGAGTTTGGGGTCTCGATCTCTGTCGGTGCATAAGGGCTCTGCTGTTCTGATATGCTGGATGAGGAGGGGGAGAAATAGGATGATATAGCCGCATATGATGAGTTAAGTATTGCTATTCCAACAGGCCTTGACGTCATATTTTCTAGAATAAAGGACGGAGAGTTGATGCTGCTAATATTCTCTACAGTAGTATTACCATTACTATCAATAGGTAGGCTTAAAATGCAGTATGTGTCGTAGTCGTTGTAAACATGACCATTCATGCATGGTATGTATAGTATACCGGAGTTGTAGCCGTCATGGTTACTATCACGATGTTCATCATCAACACTGCCATCATGATAGGCTTGTTTTCCGCTAAGAGCTATTTGGCTAGAGGAATTAATGAGGAGAGATAAAGGATCTTGCTGTTCTTCATCGTATTCGCCACTGCCACCGGCTGCTTGTTCTTCTCCCGGAACAAGAATATCTTCTCTTGCGCCAGAAGTCGTATTTATCCTCCATATTGTTAAGTAGTCATGATAAGCATAAAGGAGACCACTGGCATCATCAACCTCCATGTCAAAAACTGGCCAGTTCAGAACATCCTCGACAAGAATAGTAGTAGTATTATTATCATTGATTTCTCTGCCACCACTGCTAGAGTCACCGCCTTGATTGGCTATGAGATTATTATTACTAATATCAGCTTTGACTATTCTCACTTGTGGCTGCACCTCCTGTGATAACAAAGAGACAGGAGAGGACAAAGAAGAGGATGGCGGCATACTACTATTATTGTCATATTCCTTGGTAGATTCAGCAACATAGAGCGTTCCGTTACGAGAATCAACTGCAATTGATGTGGGCATCGAAAGATTCGACAGAAAAGGTTCTATGATGTAACCATCAGGTAAGTTAAAGTTGTCAGCAGAGAGATCAGCTCTATCTTCAATTTGAGACTGTGATGACTCTGAAGATATACTTGGTCGCAGAGAAGGGGTGGATGATAGTGTTACAGGCACAGTCGTTGCTCCAGATTGTGAAACAGGTGATGGTAATGGTGATGGTGATGCAAAGACAACAAAATCATTACCATTGACATAAAACGAAAATAATGAAGAGGGTGAGGGCAATAATACCAAAGCAATAGTAATAATTGCTATTGCAGACGATAAGAGGCGACGATCATAAAATGAAGATAGCGAACAGGAGAATGGAGAATTTTTGGAACTAAATTTGAGGTTCATAACTGATAAACATCAACCTTCATCTGCCTAAATGCGATGGCGTGATTGTCCTCCTCCTTCTTTCTCAAATTTTCCATTGTGCGCCAACGACAACAACAACGACAGCATCACTAATCGAGATCCAATACTGATATTGCATAGACTGCATAATAAAGTGATCAAATGAGGATAACCTAACTTGGAGATAATATGGCGTCATTTGCCGCGCCACGGTCATTTGTGCTAATTCCAGATGAAGAGTAATAAGAAACTTTATTGCTACTTGTTATAGTACGCATGGTTATAATACAAAAAGTACTTACAATTGTCGCCGTTTAGGAACAATACTGTGAAGGTTTTTCTCATGGAACCCTCAGGGCCCCTGTTTTCAAACAAAACAATGAGGTTCCATGCAATGCAAGGAGCGAAAGAATAGATTTAGAGATTTTGGTATAGCCCAGAAACCAAAGAACAGGAATAATGGCTCAAAGAGAATAAATCTTTCCCTTGCGCAAGGTTCGTCAGCAGAACCGCTGGTCTGACAATATTCTAATTGTTTTTGAAATGGATAACAAAGAATCGTGACGCGATGCTTATGTATGGGAGTACTTTGCAATGTCATATGATGGATAATTCTGTGAAAGATGGTGCATGGAAGATATTGCACACGCCATTATGTGGATTGTTACGCATTCGTTATCCTATCATCCAAGCAGGAATGTCAGGTGGCATCACAACCCCTGAGCTTGTAGCAGCAGTTTCTAACGCTGGTGCTCTGGGAATTCTAGGTGCGAGCAGAATTACCCCTGAACAAACACAGGATCAAATCCGCAGGATCAAGACATTAACAAATCAGCCTTTTGGAGTAAATCTTGTGATAGCTCAGCCTGAGCCAAATGTGCAGGAAGTACAGAAAGTCCAAAAGATTCTTGACCAATTCAGACAGGAATTAGACATTCCATTAAGCGAGGGAGCCAGTGAAGTCGCGCTGCCACCTTCGCGCCTTTCCGAACAACTCGATATAGTCTTTGAGGAGAAAGTACCAGTGCTTAGCTTTGGGCTAGGCGACTCGACACGATTCGCTAGTGAAGCACATAAGGCAGGAGCCAAAGTTATCTCAATGGTAACTACTGTAGATGAAGCAAGGAAGGTAGCTGACGGTGGAGGAGCTGATGTCATTATAGCCCAAGGCTCTGAAGCAGGAGGGCATCGTTCTACGTTTGCCTTGGACCAAAATGGTGACGCGCACCTTGTAGGTACAATTGCTTTAATTCCACAGATAGTCGACGCTGTTAGGATCCCAGTCGTAGCGGCCGGAGGAATTATGGATGGACGTGGAATAGCAGCTTCCTTGGCGCTTGGTGCTCAGGGAGTGTCACTTGGGACGAGATTCTTGGTTGCAAAGGAGAGCGGTGTATTCCAAGCTTATAAGCAAAGATTGCTGCAAGCCTCAGAGACTGATACCTTGGTAACCAAAGCATTTACTGGCAGACCAGCACGCAGTATAAGAAATCACTTTATTACTGAATTTGAAAAAGCAGGAATAAGGCCGTTAGCTTGGCCACTACAAGGTATAGTTGCAGATGATATCTATCGGCAAGCTGAACTCAAAAACAATGCAGATTACTTTCCAATATTGGCTGGTCAAGGGTTGAGGCTGTTTCAGGAAGAGCGGGCAGCATTCGAGATTGTTGAAGAAATAG
>DASUUX010000182.1:0-5532 GCA_036373855.1 Nitrososphaera sp. | reverse complement strand
TGGAAAATTTGCTAGAAATGAAACGGATGGCCCTCCTCGCCAGCTTGCAACATCATCATCATCACTAACTTCTTCAGCAGGATGAACATGAAGGAATTCATGACCATCAGCGCCAATGATAACACAATGACCTCCAGCAGCCATTAAGGGCTCTAAATTGCTGATAGGCTTTCCATTTGCGTCTCTTATCTCGAAAGTCATTTTGACATTGCTCCTGGCGATTAGAGGCTTTGGCTGAAAATCCAAGTTGATTTGGTAGCTCTGTCCCTCAGCGATCACCACTTTTTTCATGGACGTCATGTCAGGTACAATAGTAGCCGGGGTGTGAACTGGCTGACCTTCAACATTGAAAGCAAAGGCTGTCAGGGTTTGCATTCCACCTTTAGGTTTAACATCTATCCACATTTTGTATTTGCCTGCTTTTGAGAATGTGTGAGCGATATGAAAAATACCAGTTTCTTTGTCTAGCTTTGGATGGATGTGTGCAAAATGTGAGAGGTCTTCGCTATTGACTATTATCAAGTGCATCAGCTTATCATGTATGATATCAAACTTTTTGATTGGTTCACCAACCTTTTGCTCAGTTATTACCAAACTTAAGTTAGTTGGTTTGCCTGCTTGAGGAGTTGCTGGATCAAATTGAGCATTTACATTGTAATTTGTCATTGCAGGCTTTATGGAAGAAGTCGCAGCGGTTAATGTCGCAGTCGTTTCGGGTTCGGCAGAAGGATGATGATGATGATGCTGAGGATGCTCCTTATGCTCACGTACGGAAGATTCTCTTTCATCCGCTAGCTCTTTATTTTGACTGTGTGTATTATGTGGCGACGAGATTTCCTCGGCTGGAGAACTGGTTCTAGTCTCTTTTTTGATGAGGTGTGATTGCTGCTTATCATCTTCCATATTCCTTCCCTGGATCTCAAGTGACAAATGCGTTTCTGTGCGTCAGAACTGGGACGAATATTGCAATATTCTCTCGTGCAGAAAGAAAGATCCCGTTGTGTGTAAATTAGAAAAAGGTGTAATTCTTGTCAATGTTGTATCCAAATAAACCATGCATTCTAGCCCTTTACCATACGGCGATTGTCTGGAACAATGACATAGAAGTTTCCTAAGTTCTTGTTTTGAGATGGTATCAGAAATCGTAGCAGGTTCGCCCCTATTCCAAAACAAAAAATTTTCTTATCTGGGACTATTCTGATAAATATAGATTCACCTAATGTCAGACTATGCTCCATACTACGCTTCAGTACAATTGAACTCTGAAATGCTTTAACTACAGCAGGATCAGCTATAGGCAATAGCTCTGCGTTGCCTTGAAACTGGATACAGCTTGGAGGTATAGATCTGAATAGATAGTGCGGGAACGGGACTACAAAAGAGATATTGGGATTATCACGTATGTTTCTTGCCTTCTTTAGCACGGGCCTTGTTATCAAATATAGGCAAAACTGCTGGCCTGGCGGCGCCATCGCATAGACGACTCCAACTGAATGCGGCCTACCTTCTGGAGTAACTGTGGTAAGGATTCCAAAGTTCTTCTTTCGTAACTGTTTTTCTACGTAGTCAAATGGAAAAGGCGCCGGCAGGCTTGTCTCAATAATGCCATGTTCCTTTTTCGTCAAATGTCCCGAGTTTTTATCCTCCCTCTGACTCTCACCCATGAATATTTTCGCCTTTTAACTATTATAGAGATGTACTGGAGCAGTCCTCATCTTTCTCGATTCATTTATGATGATGAGAATCCTCATTCTGTACTGTCTATTAAGTGCGGGGATGGCAGTGCATTACACTGCCATCCCACTACCTATATTCTGGCCGGTCTTATACATACATGAATATGGGAACTGTTCCAAAAACCGGAAGCACGGCTGGCAGAGGACTGGCACCATCATCAATACTGGCATTTATAGCAGGAGCACTAATGATTGCTGGCGTAATAGTAGGAGCTTTGACGTTCACTCTGTGGAGTGACAATGGAATGATGATGACATCACCTGGCATGATGGACGGTGGCATGATGGGTGGCGGCATGATGGGTGGCGGCATGATGTCAGACTCTTTCATGTGGGCTGCAATATGGGGTGTGGCTGCAATTTGGGTAGGAACAGGCGCCGTATCTATTGTAGGTGGCTATGCAATTTATAGAAATCCACAGAGCACAACTATATGGGGCATTGCAATACTTATCGCATCTATTGTTGGACTTCTTACGGTGGGTGGCTTTATCATTGGTCCAATATTGGGAATCGTCGCTGGGATACTAGCATTGGTTAGGAAGTAACAAAAATGTACAATAACACAGGCAAATCTCTCTGTTGTCAGTCTACAACTTACCGCACAAAGTTTCTGTATTATCCATTATCAGTAACCGCGCCTCATCTTCTTTCTGAGTTCGTGGCGTCCATTATCACATAGGCCAAGCCGTTTCTGTTTGAACATGACGGACTGCTTAATGCGCTTGAACCAAAATACTTGTCAAATCCCTTCACTTGCGCTCCACCCATACATCGAGCCCGCATACTATTAAAGTTGAAGAGTTCTTTGTAATGCACTGCATTCAAACTGATTATTTATTATCACTAAGTCAAACTAATATCATGAATGAGATCAAGAAGATTCTTGTGGGAGTGGATGGCTCTTCGCATTCCAACAAGGCTGTTGATTATGCAGTCCACCTAGCCGAGCTTGAGCATGCACAGCTATTGCTTGTTTATGCTATCGGAGATATGCACGATAAAGAGGTGCTAGTCGCAATTGGGACAAAGTATGGCAGCAGGGCAATTGTGCGTAGAGCCTATGAGTTATCCAAGAAATCTGCTATGAAGTGGTTGGCACCGATTGAAGATATGGCTGCCAAAAAGGGGATAAATGTAAAGAAAGAAATCTTATTTGAATCCGGAAAATCTATTGTTCAGCTGTTAGTAGATTATGCGGAGAAGAGTCACATCGACCTCATAGTAATCGGAACAAGGGGAAGGACAAGATTCAAACGCCTTCTGCTCGGAAGCGTAGCCTCTGGAGTCCTCGCACATGCCAAATGCACAGTTGTGGCCGTAAGATAGCAGCAGACAAAAAAATTTTCTATTTCGCGTACAATAGAAATCCATGTTCAATGATCCCATATCTGGAATTATGCTTGCCCGTATAGTAGCGCCGACACCACTATCCATCAGATAAAGTCGATCTCTTTGGCGATAGACGATTGAATTGGGGATATCTGCAGACAGATCGCCTACAACGAGCCATAGATTATCAGCCAGTTGCACTATATCATCTAGCATCAAAATGCCTCCATAGATTTATTCTGCCAAGCCTTTCCCTCCAGCTCATTATGGTAGGAAAAAAGGAACCCTGTGCAGGGCAAAAAAAGAAGATGGAGATTCATACGCGCCATCATCACTTCTTCTCTAGTGCCTGCATATAGCTCCAGTGATTCCTAGTATTAGACCTTCAAAGAAGTCGCTCATTGTGAGAAGTCCTATGATAAATAAATGCTATCCGTATTGCGATGCCGAATTTACTCGTGCTCTGGATTTCTATAAATTGCATAGCCACCCACCTACAATAGAGACTGCACTGGTCTAGCTCCACAATCCATACCTACCTCGTTACGAGCACAGGGCAACTCGCATGTGTTACAACACCGCTAGCTACACTTCCAAGTAAAATTCGCTTTAAACCTGTTCTCCCCTTTGTGCCAATGACTATCAGATCAGCTTTGTTACTCTTTGCGTAGTTCACGATTGAATCAGCAGCCGAAACTACATCAAGAATAGTTTCAGCCGAAAACTTGACGCCATTCTTTGAGGCCAAGTCCCCGACCTTCATGTACCACATTTCTGCTTGTCGTTTCGCTTCGTCTATATAAGTCGTGATCATCTGTCCTGCAGCCCTGTATTCAATATAAGGGGGATTTACTACAGCGTGCATGAAAAGTATCTTTGCATTTGCCATCTCCGCAAGCTTGATCGCATATTCGGCCGCACTGAAAGACGAGTCAGAGCCATCCAATGGCACCACAATTCTTTTCATCAGAGTATAGTTTTGCGTCATTCTTTTCACACAGCCTGTGCTTTGAAAAACCGATTTTCAGATTTCTTCGAAGTATGATACGTGCGTTTCACTTCTTGCGGCAATAGCCTCTCAAGTGTATTTTCAGGAATTTTCAAAGCTTCGTCCACTTTAAATATAACTCTGTATGGTTTCAGTTCCGCATGTAGTTCCTTCTTTCTTCTGTCATTATCAATCGATAATCTTTCCATTAAAAAAGCATAACCTTAGACTGTTCTTTTAACTCTATGTTTGCAGAGCCGTGCAGTATATGTCTTTGTGCTACCTTGAAACTCTACTACATTCCTCTTTGCATCTACGGCATATTTCGGCACACTGTCTGCAGTGTTCCATGTGACCAGCATGCTCCTCACATTCTTCTGCACATGCATCACAGATATCAGCACATAGCTTGCAGACTTGTTTAGAATATTCACTCTCGCTTGACATAACTAGTGATGCAACAGCACATGCATGAGAGCCATCACTACAGAGATCTATACATCTTATTAGTGATTTGACATTCTCTTCGTGAAGGCACTTTATCGCTCATTGCTCACATGCTTCAAAGCATTCGTCACAGGCGTCTATACATGTCCTATACTTTTGGCTTTGTAATTTTGCCATATCGCTAATGAGTATTGGCACTTTAGATAGTAGTACCGGATCCAGAGGCGAAAGCTTGAAACCTTTTTCTTTATGCATATGATATGTAAGAGAGACATGTTCAAAGACCCTGTATGTGGAATGATGGTTGATGAAAAGACAGCGCAGCACAAGTCCGACATCGAAGGAAAGACAGTGTTTCTTTGCTCCGCCGGATGCAAGACACAATTCGAGAGCAATCCCAAAAAATATGGTTACTAAGAAGTCGTTAACAATGCATAACTGATGGCCTTCTCAGCAGCCAAAATCTTCTGGAGGCAACGCGCCTTACGTTGATGGTGGACATTATTGTATGCTTTCCCATCTATGGGCTGCATCAAGAGTTATCTGTGACTGATTTGATGAAATTCTCCATATTCCTTCAAACCTTGGTTTATGCGTGCTCTTTCAACCATTGACCCACGCGCGGCCATAGATCCTTATGAGCATTTGCAGAAATGCAAGCTCCCACATGTCCTGACTTGAATTCAATTAAGCTGCTATCAGAGGTCCCAACCGCCTTGTTGAGAGCCTTGCTTGATTCGGGTTCAACGAGATCATCGTTGGTAGCCACTATGTTAAGGTATGGGGCTTTGACGTTTCTTAGGTCGACTCGCGTGTTGTTTCCTATTATCATCTTGTTTTGTATCAAAAGGTTCTTCTTGTAGCAGTCATTGACGAACTGTCTGTAAATCTCGCCTATTACAGGAGGACTGTCATAAAGCCACATCTCAGTAGCAAAAAACTCCATGATGGACTGTAGGTCGCGCTTCTTTTCAAAGAAATGTGGATATTTATGCAAATAGTCAATTGGACTCCTGAGTGCAAAGGCTG
>DASUUX010000181.1:0-13792 GCA_036373855.1 Nitrososphaera sp. | reverse complement strand
TCCTTTTTAGCCCTTTTGAAGTAGATATAGGGCAATAATCATGTGCGCTACACTATCAGCTGATGCCACAGTACTTGATCATATGTCCATAGCTGCAATGCAACCTTTATAGAATTTGAAAAGTAGGGCAATCCCATCTTTTTGGTGGTCATACACACAGGCCCGGCTCTCTATAGTAAATATACAGAATTGTGGACAGGGGCTGCTAACTCTTGCGCAAATCTACAAAATTTACAAAGCCATATCCCTCGCGGGTAGTTCTGCTTACTGCCATATTATAGTCGTAAATTTTAGCAGCGTATTCTTGTAATACGGGCATCATGCTGTCTATCGATCCGTCAAGGTAAAAGCCGGGACAGTCTCCTGTAAATTGAAAGGTGGCATGTACCGCAGGCTGCCCTCTTGCATCAGCTTCAATCCACGACGCAAACGGGTAGAGCCAGCAGACACCCGGCTTGTCCGGGTGAATGCCGCAATAGCCCTCGTCGTCTAGGAACCTGCAGCGAAGCGGCGTCCCATCCTCCTCAAGCTTCTCATCCTTTTTTCTTTTGAGTGAGAGCATACTCAGCGTTGTTATAACATTTCCAAATGCTTCCTGCTCTTGCCAGCTAGAGATCGTCGTCTCGTTCCTAACAAATTCGGCCTTCGAGCTATAGCCCACCTTTTTTGCTATTCTGCCTATGTCATCCTTTGTCAATGGCAGCCTGCCCTGCCGCTCGCAGCAGTTGTGGCAGTCAGGCCAGAGGCACTTCCACAAGACGTACAGGCCATCCCTTGACAAAGTTGGTATATGGAAAGTGATGCCTCCGACATTAATCGATGTGTCAGATACTGCTTCCTTGTACTTTCCAGTCTGGAAATCATACAACTTTGGATCTATTTTCCATTTTCGGGCAAGAAGGTCAAGCGCGTCCTTGACCAGATTGTTGTCATGCCGCACTGTATGTTATAAGGTTATAAAACCGGGAGTTTAAACGTACTCTCAAATTGCTCAGCCATCAACAGCCACAACCCGTGAAAGAGCAGCAACGGCAGGCGGTTATCAGAACAAAGGGCAAACATGCATCTTCTACTGAGAACCGCAGGATGGTCTGGGAAAATGTCGTTTGGCCCCTTGTGTTGGATATGAACAGGTCTTACTTTACCTTAAAGGAATACCATGTAAAAAGAGACTCATTTTGCAGGAAAAGTGGCGTGTCGCCTTCAAAAGTCGCCGGGGGTTTTGTGTCATTGCTGGTAAAGGGCATCATTGTCAGAAGCAAGAATATGTACTCCATACACTACCGTCTCATTCCCTACATGAGGAAAAAGGCAGAGCTAGAATACGGTCTTGTCACCAGGGAAATCTATACTAAGCGTTAAAATATCCGATCAAACAGCCGACTTGATGTAGCTCGTGTTAGCCCGGTCGAACCCAACAAAAAATTGGGTGCCGAATCTAGTGGCCAATCTCCAAGGTTGAGGGCTAGGGATTCCAGGCTCTGGATCTCACAAAGTTAGAGAAAAGAAACCTGGAGACAGCAGTTCGAATCTGCTCCGGGCTACCTCTTTTTTCTAAATTCTTGGGCCTGCTTTCACTATCTCTTTTGGCATGTTGCCGAACTTTTCAAAGTTCTTGACAAAGAGCGCTGCAAGTCGCCTTGCTGCTGCATCGTACTTATCCTTGTCAGACCACGTGTTGCGTGGGTCAAGCACTTCATCAGGCACGCCAGAACATGATGTGGGCATGTCAAGGTTGAATATTTTATGATGCTTCACAGCCACTTCTTCAATCTTGCCTTTGATTGCTGCAGTGACCATCGCCCTTGTATATGTCAGATTCATTCTCTTGCCTATGCCATATGGTCCACCTGTCCACCCGGTATTGATGAGGTATACTCTTGTTCCATGCTCTGCTATTTTTTTGCCAAGCATCTGGGCATACTTGGAGGCGTGCAGCGGCATGAATGGTGCTCCAAAGCAGTGGGAAAACGTCTCCTTTGGCTCAGTGATGCCACGCTCAGTTCCAGCCAGCTTGCTTGTATAACCAGACATAAAATGGTACATTGCTCCTTGCTTTGTCAGCTTGGCTATTGGAGGCATGACTCCAAAAGCGTCTGCCGTAAGGAATACAATTACTTTAGGATGACCTGCAATGCTTGGTATCACTGCACCATCAATATAGTCAATAGGATATGCGACGCGTGTATTTTCGGTCAAACTTCCATTGTCAAAATCTGGCTCCCTTGTGCCGTGATCTATTACAACATTTTCCATGACAGAGCCAAAGCGGATTGCGCTCCAGATCTGTGGCTCGCTCTCCCTTTCAAGGTTGATGCATTTGGCATAGCAGCCGCCTTCAAAGTTGAAAATGCCATTGTCAGACCATCCGTGCTCGTCGTCGCCTACCAGCCTGCGATCTGAATCAGCTGAGAGTGTAGTCTTGCCAGTCCCAGACAGCCCAAAGAACAAAGCAGTATCGCCCTTCTTTCCTACATTAGCAGAGCAGTGCATAGGAAATACGGCTTTCTTTGGCAAGATAAAGTTCATAATGGAAAACATGGCCTTCTTAATCTCACCGGCGTACGAAGTCGATCCGATTAGGACTAACTTTTTCTTGAAGTTGATAATGATAAAGGTCTCAGTTCTTGTGCCCATTTCTTCCGGCTTGGCTGCAAAGTCGTCGCATGAGAGCAAAGTGAACTCGGGTACGTGAATCTCCAATTCTTCTGGCTTGGGCCTGATGAATAGCTGCCGTGCAAAGAGATTATGCCAAGCACTGTTGTTGACGATCCTTATTGGCAGCCTGTTCTCAGGGTCTGCCCCCACGAAGCTATCAAAGATAAAGAACTCCTTATCCTCCACATGTTTCTTCATCATGCGAAATATCTTTTCGAAGTTCTCCTCAGAAATTGGGTGGTTGACCTTGCCCCAGTCGATGGAATTGTGTATTTCTTCATCATCAACTATATACCTGTCGTCTGGTGACCTGCCAGTGAACTTGCCGGTTTTGACAGAAAGAGCACCAGTTGACGAAAGGACGCCTTCTTTTCTCTTAATTATGATCTCGACGAGCGACGGAACTGACAGGTTGTAGTAGGCTCTGCCGAACGTGATATCCATCTCTGCAGGCTGTATCATAGACTTTGTAGTTATAATCTTTGGGTTGGCTTCTGTAGGCAGATATACAACTTAACATTCTATGCGACTGAAGTGGTTCCGTGTAATAGTCATGAAGTGAGTTCCACTTTTTATATATATCTCTCTGTCTATCCAATTCTCCCACATCTTGTTTACAAGCTCTGATAGTTCATGTTTTTCTTTTTTATTGCATGGGAGATATATATCTCATAGCGCGACCTGAGCATCACAATAAAGCGGTGTGATTTGATTATAGAGCGTATGGCATGACCATTTTTCAAGCAGTGGTGAATCTTGTTTCTACAAGCAAAAGCTGATACTTAAGAAGGTGGACTTTCGCTTTAGGTCTAACTTCTGCTTTTGAGTAAGTATTAGCTTTCAGATACCAAAATTTGTGCGCTAGAGGAGAACTATTGGTGTTGTTGTTTTAGTGCGTTTTTAATTGCGTCAGCTCTTTTAGCCAAAATGTCAAGAAATTCTGCAAATTCCTCCTTAGTGGCATTGCGCTTCAGCGCCCGCCTTGTCTGGTAGTGGAAGGAGTTGTAAATGCGCCCCATGGCGATGCCAAATGCAAAATCGTCGAGGCTGTAAACAGGGATGTGGGATAGCATCTGTTGGATCTTAAAAATTTCATCAGTGCTTGATATTGTTTCTTGTATCTTGGCAAGCACTGCTTTTTTTACTCGGGCATCCATGGTCAGCCGGAGCGTAATTTCATTGATGTGATATTAAAAGAATCCTGTATAGTTATCCGAAATTCTTAAGATGCTTGCTTTCTCATTATCTCTCTGTGTAGCCAAGGTGAGAGAATCTCTCAGATCCTTTTCATTATCGCCGGACCCTATTTTTCAGACTCTAATAGGGTTTTGGGCGTCCAAGGCATTGATGGCTGCAGTTGAGCTTGGATTGTTTACAAAGCTATCAGGCGGCAAGCAAGTGACATTGGATGAATTGCAGAAGGAACTTGGAATGGAGGCGCGTCCAACCGGCGTATTTGCATCAGCAATTGCATCTCTTGGATTGCTGCAAGTAACGAAAACAGAAGAAGGGAGTGAAGATCTATTCGCAAATTCTCCTGTATCTGAAATGTTTCTGGATAAGTCAAAGGATTCTTACATGGGCGATATCATTACCATGTTCGACAAGCGTCTCTACAAGGCATGGGATAAACTCGTTGAATCTCTTCAGACAAACAAACCTGTAAATGCAGCAGATGGAGGGGGTGCTGAGAGTATATTCGATCAGGCAAAATCGAAACAGGCAGTCGAAGAGATTCAGAAATTTACACATGCAATGCATGGTGTAAGCATTGGGCCCGCTTTGCAGCTGCCGAAGGTGTATGACTTCTCTAACCACTCGAGAATGATGGATATTGGAGGAGGCTCCGGAGTTTATGCAATTGAAGTTGTAAAGGCGAACCCTCACATGAAAGCAACTGTTCTGGACCTGGAGGCTGTATGCCAAGTGGCTGAACAATATATCAAGAGCTATAATTTAGAAGATAAAGTGAAGACAAAGCCTTTAGACTTTTTCAAGGAAGACATTCCAAAAGGCTATGACGTATTCTTTCTTTCGCTTATTCTGCATGACTATAGTGAAGAAAAAGGGATTGCTCTTTTGAAGAAGATATACAATAGTTTAGCAAATGATGGTGTAGTAATTATTAGCGAATGGCTGCTAAATGATGAAAAGACAGGACCTGCAGCGGCTGCTCTGATGGGTCTTAATATGATTATAGAAACCTATGGTGGTAAAAACTATTCATATGCAGAGATTGTAGGCATGCTCAAGCAAGCAGGGTTCAAGAGAGCAGAGAGGCGATCTCTAGCAGGACCTGCTGAAGTAGTCATTGGCTACAAAGTATAAAGAAAGCACGAAAGAATAAAAGATAATTGCTATCTATAATTTGGGGGTATTATGACTTCCAATGTAATAGTTGTTCGCCAAATGAATGAAAATGATTTAGAACAAGCAAATAAAATAATGAAGCTTGCTTTCGGAACTTTCCTTGGATTGCCAGAGTCTGTATCGTTCATAGGCGATGCTGATTATGTTCACACTCGTTATCATGCTGACCCATCGGCAGCATTAGTTGCGGAAATTAATGGCAATATTGTAGGTTCTAATTTTCTATTGCATTGGGGAAGTGTCGGAGTATTTGGTCCACTTTCAGTTCACCCAGAATTATGGGATAAGGGTGTAGCAAAGCGCTTGCTAGAGGAAACAATGAATATTTTTACCAAATGGCAAATCAGACATGCTGGTTTGTTTACATTTGCTCAAAGCGCTAAGAATGTAAATTTATACCAGAAATTCGGCTTTTGGCCACGATTTCTAACTGCAATAATGTCAAAGCCTGTATTGCTACAGTCAATACATGAACCTCCTATGGACATCAAGTGGACTCGATACTCTGAATTAACTTCTTCTTTGAAGAGAGAGAAAGCTATTGAAGCATGTAGAGAGCTCACTAATGAGCTTTATCCTGGATTAGATCTTAGAAAGGAAATCTATTCTGTTGAAAACCAGAGACTTGGGGACACCATATTGATCTATGAAAAGAGGAATAACGATGACGACGACACTTCCACCCTAATAGCCCTAGCAATTTGCCACTGCGGGCCTAGAACTGAAGCAGGGAGCGAAACATGCTACATAAAATTTGGAGCAATACGGCCCGACGAGAACGCTTCAAAGCATTTTGGTTATTTGCTAGATGTATGCGAATTATTCTCGAAAACACAAGGATTATCTCGTATTGTGGCGGGTGCAAACACAGCTCGTCATAATGCATACAGGAAGATGATCGAACGCAATTTTCGCACTGATCTCCAAGGTGTTGCAATGCATAGACCAAATGAAGCTGGTTATTGTAGAGGCGACGTATATCTCATTGATGATTGGAGATAGCAAAAACTTTAAAGGACCAAGGTGATTATCCTGGTCGTTTTAGTATCATCGGCTTCGTTTGCAACCCCTACAATAAGCCTGATTATGTTGATTCAATCTCGTTTTTCATATTAGTTACCACAATTGCCCAATGATGTTAAATACCATTATAAGAAATATTATGAAGGGATTATGCATATTTATGAAAGGTCTATCTATCTAATTAGCGGTGAATATTAACCTGTTCTCATAATTATCTTTATAATGGTACTGCTTTCCCAATTATGTTAGCTGACGAGGCGAGGTCAATGAGAAGAAAATGACAAGCATAATTTCATGATGAAGTATATGCGGCGAATTTTTTTCAGTCAAAGAGAGAATTAAGAGAGTAGATAGACAAGAATTACAGAATAACAGATTTGAAGATGGCAGCGAACTAGCCAAGCTCGATACATTAAGTTCATCCATAAAAGTTCATAACGAACCATGATCAAAAAAATGAGCATGTTGAGTGAAGGAAAGGAAGAGGCCTACCACACATCAAACGAGTGTCTTAGAACTATCTGACGGCAGTAATAGTAGAAGAAGAAGTAGTAGTAGCACCTAGCTTGTAATCACCACTCTCTGATGCAAAAGGACAGGAAGTTATTAAGGAAGTTATCAAATGTTAATAATAATAATAATAATAATAAATGTCAAATCTGACAGAAAAAAGAGTTAGGCCGCAGTCTTGTGTTGTCTTTCTCGTCCATACGACTGCATCCACAGACCGCTAAATACTAAGGTGCTCGTTAGCGCTGCCGCTACTAGGACCTGTACTACTGGGAGTTGCATTATGACTCCGATAACAAAGGGAATAGCGGCACCTATTGCACTCATTGGCAGCCACTTTGTTGCGGCCAACCTTGCTCTATCTAATTTTTTTTCTGGCTCATTCTGCATTTCTCTTTGACTCACCTCTTGTTCTTGCAATAGTATCTTTGCATAAACGGTACTTAAGCCATACGGATCATTAGCAAATGTAACCAATGTCGCATTTTGCTACGGTAAAATCTAGGCTCAGAGGCTCATGAAGACACAACAACAATAGTTATCTGATTACCAGGAAAAATAAGAAGAGCAGGAGCTAGTACGTCCTCCTCTGTATCCTCTTCGTCATCCGCCCCCCCCGTTCTTCATGCTCTCTCCTTTTGCGCACGTTGCCAAAATCTCAAAAATAAGTTAACTAAAAGTCATTGGAAATAAAAATATCATCTCATTCTAGTAGAACGGGCTTTCATATAGCTCTCTAGATGAAGCACTTTTCAATCCGTCAATTATCTATGGAACCATCTAGGCACTTTTCAATCCTTGAATGATACCTCCAAAAGATTTGATTGTCTCTGCCATTCCATCGAAGACCTTCTCCCTTCTCACAGCTGCTACATTCAAGCTTATGCTTCTAAATCTGTATCTTGTAATCATGTTCTTTATCTTCGCAATGCATTCATCTGGGGTTCCAGCAACCGCAAATTTATCAACAATTTCTTCATCTACCAGCTTATCTATCTCTTGTGGATACTGCACGTTTGGTGAGAAGTACCAGCCTTTGACTCTTCTGACCGCATCGATGATTTTCTGCAGTTTCGCCTCTTCTATTAACAGATCAGGAGGTCTTAGCAGTGCCAAATAGTACGCTGCATACAGCTTGACACTTTGCTTTGCTAACTCGCCGTCACCTGAAGCGCATATAGTTAAGCGTGGCGCTACTTCTATACTATCGATATCTCTTCTGGCATGAGCTGCTCCTTCTGAAATCCAGCGAAGATAATTTGTGAGCTGTTGGTCAGAAATATATCGAGCTCCAATGACAATTATATCTGCTACTTCGCCAGCTAACTTTGCAATCCTAGGACTCCGGGTTCCGATAAGGATGGGCACACTATGTTGTGGAGGAAATTCTAACCTCGCATCTTTGCAAGAGAGCTGATATGTATTGCCTTGGTAGTTAACCACTCTTCCAGCCAACAATTCCCTGATAATATGAACAGCTTCTCTAATTGTTGGCGCGGGAGGAGATCGTATTACTCCAAGCTTTCCAATACCAGCACCGGCTCCTATCCCTACAAAGGCTCTCCCATCTGATATTTCGTCTAGTGTTGATGCTGCTGCCGCAATTACTGCAGGGTGTCGTGTATAAGGATTCGTTACAAGACTTCCTATTTTCACGCGCTTGGTGACAAGAGCGCATAATACCTGTAATTCATAGGTGTCTGGATAAAAGATCACATCAGATATCCCAAGTCGATCGACGCCAACTTCTTCTGCAAGCTGTGCCAGCTTCATGATCTCTCTGGTCTTAAGAACAGGAGTTATCTCTGCCTCAAAAATAGGCATCATAGTTAAGATCAATGGTCTAACACCATTATGCGTTATATTCAGATCATCTATACGAGGAAAAGACTTCTTATTTGATCTTAGATTCCTGTTTCGGCTTTCCTTTTTGAAGAACACTCCCCTACTACACGCACCAATATCAATGATCATGCTACAGCATCAAAAACGAGCATGACATTGCTCAGGACCGCGTAAATTAGAAAGAAAGGGAAGTCGCTGCAAGACCTCACTGAATGAGAGTCACACACTTCAGCAATTGAAATTCCTTCTGGAAAATATGGTAGGTTCTCACTACTACTTAGTATAAGAATCCTATTTTTTGTGCGAAGGTTTGCAGAATCTTAACGTATCAATATCGACAATAAACTATAACTAATATGGACATGTATAAAATGACTGCAGGTCAAAATTTTTTTCATTCTGTGCCACTCTGATTTATCGGATTATTTTATGGCGGCTTTTCTCTTGAATCCTCGGCTCTGTTAAATGTTAAAAAATGATTCACCTATTGAATTTCATAAATAGCTCACCTGGATTGATAGATGATGTAGAAATGCAATCTAATCTTTCAAATTATGAAACCGGCCGACTGGCATTCACAAAGAAGGCAAATGCTAACTTTACTAACAAATTCAAACAAAGAATAATTGACATTTTCAAGTATTTTCCAGAGCTCCACAACGAGATTGTCTTAGTCGGGTGGATAGCACCTCATGGTTGGGCGAGAGGTAGTTGTTGGTGTTCCAAAGCCAGTACAAGCAAGCCACTGAAAATAAGTCTACAGCCTGATGAAAGGAACTTTACCATAGCACATGAGTTTACACATCTGCTTCAAGCAAGAAAAAAAGAAGAACTTCAAATACCCAGTGGTGAAAGAGCTTGCGATGTTTGGGCGTTAACTCGACTGCCATTGGAATTGATTGATGATTATCCTATTTACATAGGCAATCATCGAATGCGAAAGCGCTGGGATACTGTCAAGAAGACAGTTAGAGAACTTGCATTTAATGCCATTGAGATTAGAAAGACCAAAAGGCAATACATAGTATGGTTTGAAGATCAAGTAAAAAAGTTGGAAAGATAATTCAACATAATATAGAAGCCAACTAGATCCATACTTTTATCAAATCAAGCAACCAAACACAACAGTCGCAAGAAAGAGAGAAAAGCCTCTCTCCAAAGGCCTTTCTTTAGAAGTTTCATGGAACAGATAAGAATATGCAACATCCGATTCATAACTTTTTGAGCGAATATAGTATGAAAATTTGAAATCTGCCCTACAATATACATGGAGGCCATATGTCGTCGTCGGGAGTTGCTGTGGTGTTCCCTGAGAGGAATAGACTCAAATGCTCGAAACTAGGACGATGCTGAACGTGTTACTATAACTGTGCCTCTCATGCCTTCCTCTGCATGAATTGTGCATAGATAGTTGAAGACCCCCTCTTTGTCAAAGCGATACTGCCATGATGCATTTGGTTCGATAAAGCCGCTGTCTATTGTGATTACTCCTGCTGTTTCCAGGTTGGTTTTATTATTACTATTAGTCAAGTTCCCAGGAATTATGCCAGTGGTGTTGCTAGCATCTGATGCAGTCGTTTGATTGAATGCACCCACAACATTGTGGGGAAGATTTGAAGGGTTAGACCACCTAATTTCAGAACCAGCTTCTATCAGTACTGCTTTTGGTACAAACATATTCACATCTGCACGTACAACATTGGATCTTGCAGTATCGGTTATAACTCGATTAGCTTGCTGTGCAACCTGCGTAACTTGGCCTTTATTTACGTCAACCAAGATATTCCAGATTTGTTGATGTGACTCAACTCTTTTACTTGCAATCTCTGTGGGATTCTTTGGCTCAGAATAAAGTGCCCCCTCTACCATTTGCCAGTTAGCTGTAATTATTACCTGACCTGCTGAGCTGTGAAGGAGTTGCCCACTTTGCCTGTCAGTCATAACTGTGGGCTGAACCGCAGCAATAGTCACAGCGGCTTCTTTGGCCTTAGATTCATCGAGTATGTGTTTTACTCTTGCATCACTTTGAGCAATGTCAATACCGCGTTGTGCGACATCATTGATTGCATAAATGAATCTGTTATCCTCAAGAGTTGGTTCTTTTATTACCTTCATGTCAGTTTCAATCGAAATGTCTGTTAGAGAACGAAATTCCCTCGCTCTTTCCTCTGGGAGGATTCCTGAGCCAATAAGAACAACACCAATAACTAAGAACGCGCCAGTTATGACAAATAATGGAAGCAATGCTCTCAGATTTTTTCGCAATTGTTGAGATTATTCTATGGCCTGCGAGCATATATAACTACCAATCGGCAAAGCAGGCATCCATCATTGAACGGATGACTATGCTTTCGAGGTAAACAGACATGAAGGAGCTCCTCCTAGATTTATCAAAGCATGATAATCTTTCTGACAAAGTAATCTGTGTTCTGTAGAGGGTAATTCTAACTCCCCAATCTTACTATTTTATCATTCGTGTTTCATGTTGTTATCTATCTACCGGAATTGCGTCAGTCACGATCATTACATCCTCTTCTTTTTCTAACAAACCAATTTTCAGACATTCTAAAGCTTGGTCAACTAGCTCTTTATGTGTTTCAAAAACAACAAGAATATATGCTCGCCAGGAACTGCTCTGACGATTGCGGACATCTTCAAATAATGAGTTATTTCCTTTAGCAGTCTATTGCTTGGTATGGGCTTTTTGATGATAGTTTCAACGCCATTCATAGAAGGAAACACGCTCGAACTCATGTGCATACATTTCAAAAGCGGAAAGGAAACATATCGTAATTGCAGGATCACCTTTTTTCATTTCTCTCTAAAGTTCAAACCCACTCATAACTGGCATCCTGATGTCTAGGATTGCTAGGTCATACATGTTTGGCTTAAAAGAGCCAAGCGCTTTTTGAGGAGAGCTGTAAGCATCAACTTGCAAGCCTTTTTGTTCTAACCCTTGTCTGAAAATCTCGACGATATCAACCTCATCGTCAACGAAAAGTATCCTCTGCTTATGAGGTCTGAAGGTTCATGGGATGGGCCGAAGGAGTTCATCTGTAAAGGAGATATGCTCCCTCCGCCTACTTAAAACTGTGGAGTATTTTTTCAATGAAGATTCATTTGTTGAGCAGATGGATTTCACCTTTCCTGTCAATTGCATACCTTTGCCACACTAACATTCATAACTCGATATCACAAAAATGAATACTTTCTACGGGTGGATGATTTATCTAAAGGTCCTTATGAAATCAAATTGAATATCGAGGCAATACAAAAATTATATGAATTGTCATTTTAGGTAAAAGGTGATCTTTATCTTATTTTATGATCATGTTTATGGCTGTGAATAAGGAAATTAAACGTGCTCTAGAATATCATGAGGCTACGAAACACTCAGAGGCGAGTTTAATGACCTCGAGACATTACTTGGACTTCAATAACAAACCAATACCATTCAAAATCTATTTGGAACTGCCTTCCACAACTCTGCCAATAAATTTTCCGACACCGGAAGTGAATGCTCTTAGTTGTATTAGCGGCATGATAAGCCAAAGATCACGTGATGATACGGAAGGGCTAACAACAACAACGACATCAAAAGGAAGTAATTTTATTTCCAGTGCGTCTAAGCTTGATATCGAGAACCTAGCAGAGATCTTGTTTTTTTCAGCAGGGATTACAAGGGAAATGAAATATCCTTACGGTAATTATTACATGAGGGCAGCATCAGCAACCGGGGCTCTTTACCCGATTGAGTTGTATGTAGTTTGTGATGATATTTCATCTAACCTAGTGGCAGGAGTCTATCACTTTTCGCCTGCTGATTTTAGTCTAATACAGATTCGTAAAGGAAGATACAGGAGATATCTGGCAGCTGCCGCTGCAAACAATCAAGACATTGCAAACTCTGCAATCACTGTAGTATTTACCTCATTTGCGTGGAGAAATGCTTGGAAATATCAGGCGCGTTCTTATCGCCATTGGTTTTGGGATTCCGGAGTAATTGCTGCTAATCTCCTAGCTACTACATCTGCAATGGGCCTTCCTACTCGTGTCATATTGGGATTTTTAGATGATAACGTGAATCAGCTTCTGTGTCTAGAAGATCAGAGAGAAGCAGCTATAGCAATGGCAGCTATAGGTGGAGGATCCTCGAAGGATACTATTGCTCCAAGCCAGCAAGAACATGAGGTAGATAGAATATCACTTCTACCTATCCCAAAGATTCGTGCTTTATCGAAGAGAGGTGAAATCAATTATCCTGAGATTTGGGAACTAAATCAGGCTTCGAAACTCACTAGCAAACAAGAGATTGAAGGGTGGATCAGTAGTGCTCATCGTCATCATCAGCTGTTGTCGGCAGCATCACGTCGCCCCCAAGATAGAGGTACTGACAGCGATAACATCATCATCATCACACCAAATGAATTAGAAGAAGACATTAAAAATTCACGCAGCTTGAAGGAAACTGTTCTATGGCGTGGATCATCTCGGAGGTTTGCAAGGACCAATATCTCATTATCTACTCTAAAAACTATACTTTATAGTTCATCTAGAGGAGTACCGGTGGATATATTTAGAGACGGAAATTCTCTATTAGATATTTATTTTATAGCTAATGGTGTTGACGGCCTTACTCCAGGAGCATATTTCTACAATCGAAACGGTTCTGCTACTAGCTCAAATACTTCCATAGAGAAAATCAGGGAAATTGCAAGCTCAAGAAATATCTCAGCTTACCTCTGTTTAGGCCAATCTCTGTTTAGAGATGCTAGTGTTGTTTTCTTTTTGATGACAGATTTGAAATCTGTCCTAAGATCCTTAGGTAATAGAGGTTATCGAGCCTCCCAATTTGAGGCAGGAATTATTGCAGGAAAAATATATCTTGCCGCTTATGCCCTGGGAATAGGAGCTTCTGGCTCTACATTCTTTGATGATGCAGTAACAGAATCTTTTTCTCCTCATGCAAGTAAAAAGAGTACCATGATTGCAGTAGGTGTTGGAGTTCCAGCCTACAAGGCCAGTTCAGGCAAGATATTATCAACGAGGCTAAGTAAAGAGCAGGTTTTGACACAAGATTTTGCCTAGTTCAAGCGACACTATGGGGGCTGTTGTATTTATTCTCATGGGAAGAAGAAGATGAGGATTATTGTTATTATAACTTGATTTCATCTACCTGTAGGTGTTACTTTTCAATTTCAATTCTATCATCTGATTCCTTGCGGGACATCGGTAGCTTGCAACTTAACTGTCAACAATTATGGGAAAGCATTTTAAGAAAATGGGATAGCTTGTCATAAAGTCGTACGAACCTGGGCTGAATTGGAATTGATGCTATGTTGATAAAGTCTTCATCAAGCAAAACAGTACACCCCTACTACTATAC
>DASUUX010000180.1:0-4705 GCA_036373855.1 Nitrososphaera sp. | reverse complement strand
ACAGAACCCTATACCATTAGCTGGGACTTTGGTGATGGCAGCGAAGAAAGTGATGAACAAAATGTCGTGCATACATTTGATGAAGCTGGCACGTATAATGTCACCCTTAGTGTTACAGACAGTGAGGATCAAACTGCAACTGATAGTATAGAAATCACTGTAGAGGGAGCAGCAACAGAAGATCCAACAACAAACCCTCTGACAGCTGAAATCATTTCAAACGCTACAGAAGGTGTTGCACCAGCTACATTTGAGTTTGAAGCAACCATAGCGGACGGCACAGAACCCTATACCATTAGCTGGGACTTTGGTGATGGCAGCGAAGAAAGTGATGAACAAAATGTCGTGCATACATTTGATGAAGCTGGCACGTATAATGTCACCCTTAGTGTTACAGACAGCGAGGATCAAAATGCAACTGATAGTATAGAAATCACTGTAGAGGGAGCAGCAACAGAAGAACCAGTTCCCCCTGGCAATGGAGGAATAGACAGATTTGGAGTAGACGAAATTTATCCCACAGCAAGCAGCGGTCCTACTTGGTACATAAGAGAACAACAAGATCCAACAGCTGACGGATACTTCTACTACGGAATGTATAGAACCACGACTATAGAATATAGCGGAAACGGGGTATGGCAAGTAGATGCAAGATCAGGCACACAAGAGCACGGAATAAGGATGCATGTAGACTCTCCAAATGGCGTGTGGAAGAATACCGAAATCACGGGCTATTTCAAAGTTCTAACAGGCAACGACCAGATCACGATGATTGCAAGACATGGACCCAGCTATCATGATAACGGGGGTTGCGAGGCCTATGGATACTACGGTATGACGGCGGTAGATGGTAATGTCTTCTTCAAGAAAAAGCTATACCATTTCAACGATGGCTATACTAAGAGACTTGCACAAGTGGATGCTTTAGAAAATATTAGTGACGAGTGGATTGGTATGAAATTTGTAGTCTACGACCTAGCAAACGGGGATGTTAAACTCGAGCTCTGGATAGACGATGGAGACATGACTAACAACTGGAGAAAGGTGACAGAGCTAGTGGACGAAGGAAACCTAGCCGTTGTAGGAGGCGATGACTGCAGCAGACAAAGCACTGACAAGATCGAAGATGGAACACGAGTATCATATAGAGCAGACAATTCAATGTTTGACTTCAAGAAACTTTCAGTAAGAGAAATTGAACCATAGGCGATCACTGTCAAATAGAACAACAAAGAAGATGTTTTTTCTGTTTAGATACGGCTAAACAGAAAAATCAAACCTCTTTTCTTTCTTTCTTTCTTTTTAATCTTTCAACTAATTTTTATAGCGTGTATTGAATGCACATACAGCGAGGTCTTTATCAGTGATAGTAGTAATGGCAAACGATCATAGTATCGAGGTCGATATTATGCTATCAACCGTAGTAAGTAAGGCTGTTCGAAAGCAAAATGTTCAGTGCCTAGTCAATGTCTAAATAGTATGAACCTCTGTCTACGTTAGCTCTTGCTGGAGCTCCGCAACTCTTCTAATAGCAGCTTTTACCTCTCAAGCAACTGCCTCAGCTAAACTCGATTGACGCCTAAAAATCTCTAAAATCCTTATACAAATAATTGATTTATATCTTGATAGTGAATGGTCGGAATGTCACTGACATAGGTCGACTTTGGGTCACAACCATAGCAGAACCAAAGTAGAGCAACCAACTGTTCAAATCCTAAGAGGACTTATAGTCTAGCATATGCATACTCAACATCCAACTTTTAAACTACCTCCAAATATGGATGGAAAGATTTGGCAATATATGGAGTTAGCTGAATTTGTAAGTATGCTGCATCGAAAGGCATTATTCTTTGTAAAAGCAAACAAATTACGTGATCCATACGAAGGGATAATGCCACAATTCAACAATTTGATAAGAGCCTCAGGGTATAGGGAAGAGAACCAAAAATCTCAAAGCCGAGAGCAATCTAGCCGATATATTCAGAAACTGCCGCAAATAACGATACAGCAATTTCAGTTGTATCGCGAACTGGTTCTGATTAACCCGTGGCATTACAATGAGTATGAGTCTGCGGCAATGTGGAATTTATACTCTCATGAAAATGCAGGTATTGCAATTCGATCTACTACAAGGAAATTGAGCAAGTGCTTTAACGACAATAAGGAGGATACCATTTGGATAGGCAAAGTCCAATACTTGGATTTTTCAAAAGATGGGACAAATGACTGGGATAATATTATCCAAGCGTTTGTAACAAAGCGCAAGTCATTTGAATATGAGAATGAGATCAGGGCAGTTACATGCTTGCCTGACAATAATCTGAGCAAAGAAAGCATAGTAAGAATAGCAAACAGTGAAGAATCTTTTTTCTCTTTTTCCTCTAAGGCGCGTGTTATAAATCCTAGGGAGCTAACGGATAAAGGAAAGTACGTTAGTGCTGATCTTCAGACACTAATCGAAAAGGTCTATATTGCACCCTATGCAGAACCGTGGTTCGAGGAAGTCTTAGAATCTCTATTGTCAAAATACGAACTAAATACTACTGTTACAAAGTCTGACTTATACACAATCTCATAAGAATAAGATTTTGATTCTTTACTGGAGAAATAAAACTAATCGATTTTTGCTGATCAATCAAGAGTGATTGCATTGACTGCTTAGAGGCCTAGGGGTGGGGGCGCCTGAATTGGTAAAATACATAGCCTTCAGTAATATTGCAGCCGTCAGATAGGTTGCTGAGCTGTTTGAACAGACGTCTATACTATTCTTTTCTGTCATTTGCAGCAGCAGTAGTCGTAACAGTAGCAGAATGAAGAACTCATAACAACAATAATAATTATCATTTGATAGATATCAGAATATTTTACACACTCTCAAGAGCTGTTTTGGCTACCAAGTGTGATGTGTCCTCGCATTAGGTGGTTGGGATGGTATCGCGTCTTTTTTCCTTTATTGCACGATTATAGATCTCTATATGTTGGTTCGCAACATATTCCCATCTAAGTTGTTGTCTAAAATTATCAACAGCCGTTGAATACTTGTCGTAGGTCTTGCCGAGAGTATCTATTGCCAAGGCAAAAGATACAGGATCCCTTTTTGCTGTAATTCCAAGTCCCATTACCTCAAATTCTTTGAAGAAATCCAAATCAGATGCTACAAAAGGCACTGTATGAGCCATCGCATCAAACATCACACCTGATCCAGATGTTATCTTGTATGGCAGTACCACAACATCAGATGCATAAAATAGCATTGAAAGTTCCTCTTCTGTGAGAAAGCCTCTCTGTAAATCAATGACTCTAGTTGCCTCGTCATTAGTACTTCTTTTTTTTCTTGTTCTATCCTGAATTCCGTAGGAGAGGTTTTGTTCTTTATTGAAGTGACCCTTAGATGAATTCAATACCATTATCCATCCATTTGGCATTTCTATTTTGCTTAAAATATCCCAGCCCTTAGTTGCAGTACTGAATCCAATTGCAACTGCTATCATTTTATCCTGTGGTAGAGAGAATCTGGTTCTTGCTTCAGACCTTGAAACCGGAGGCGATACAGCAGGATCGGCTCCGTGGTAAATTACAGTCCCCCCTCCAAGTCTCCTTGCCATATACTTCGAAAAGCAAATTCCTGCATTGCTCAGTCTCAGTTTTTCCTTGTTGATATCATGGAATGCCTCGTAGTTTACTAAGCATTTCCATGTTCTTATTGCAGCCCTGAGGGGAACTCCAAGTTTTCCTATTCTTCCGTGACGCTTGACAATGATTGCCTGTGCCATCCATTCCCTCAATGTATAGGCTGAATGAAAGGTTGTTATAATGGGAACTTTGCATCTGAAGTAGAACTGATCTATAAAGGTCCGGCTATCTGAGGGATGGGCCGAGTCTAGAATCAGCCCATAAAGGCCGGGCTCAAACTGAATATGAACGACATCAGGTCGGGATTGTTCTTCTACTATTTTGAGAAGTATATCAGAGTTTTCCTCATTACTTGGAGAAATACCTCTAAATTCACCATCTCCGTCTTCATTGCAGACCACGTCAACTTCAATTCCGTCGCCTGTATTGCGCAACGCTTGAACTAGCTTAGCGGCATAACGCCCGACACCACCTCTCATCGGAGGATACTCTGTAGAAATCATTAGGACCTTCATCACTTATCTTCCCTAGGCCAGACAGTATTACAAATAATTAACAACATCAATATCCTCATTCTCCCCGCATCTTCATTATGAAGGAGTGGTTACTCTCTTGGTACCTGTCTTCCTAAAGTCGCCTATCGATAAACCCTTGGAAAGCTTGATCAGCTCTTGCTTAAAGGCTTCGATTTGCTTTTTCTTTTCTTCTGTCAAACTATTGTTTGAATTTAGGATTGCTTCTATCGCTTCCAACTGTAGTATCCCAATTGGTATCATTAAATCCCTCTCTTTTCCTGGGGCTGACCTATACAAATATGGATTTTCTTCTATGGCTACTGCCTGCTCTAACCTAAATTGCCTTTTTCTATGTATATAATGACCTCCCAGTATACTTATGACAGTGAACACTACTGTTGCGACAATCAAAAATACCCATATTTGCGAGAAAAGTGTATTGAAAATGGGGATATTCTCAAGGAGTAGGCTGTACTGAATCGTTATCCAGTTTGATACTGCTATAAAGAGTGCAATGTATGCCGAGTAAAATTGTCTAGATTCCCAGAACCTTCGGC
>DASUUX010000179.1:0-12508 GCA_036373855.1 Nitrososphaera sp. | reverse complement strand
GGCAAAAGGTCCCATTTCAGGCCTTGCAAGATCCACCACGTAGACGTGCCAGCAGGGTTATGACGCCTTAGGGTTGCTCCCTCCCGGACCTCACCCATTTCGGCGATTTGCGGTCGAGACTCCGCCTTCGCGTAGATCGCCACTCATAACCATCCAGCACGGCATGATTTCATTTCAGCAAGGCAAGCGGGTACATCCTGCCAGCGGATTTACCCGGCAGTTACTGATCCTGGCATAAAGCCGATTTCCAGTGTGGGGCACGGCTGGCACCCCGATCCTCCCTGCCTCTGTATACCCTTGGTAAAATGACTATATTTGCGTGTTGGATGTTATAAGATACTTAGTGTCCTACATACTGAGCAGATATCGCCGGAAGAAACGTGTCCGCATCTTGAACACTTCTTGATTTCAGAAGACTGCATGCTGCTGCGGAGAACTTTTGAGACTTTCGTCATCGACTTGTAGGCATTGTATTTGATGCCTGGATGATCCCTCTCAAGTCTATTGAAAAATTCGCGCAGATCTGTGCGTATGCTTTCATTCATGTAGGGACATTCTTCTGACTGGAATGGGATGTCGCGCTGGAGTGCATAGAATGCGATCTCGTATTCATAAATTTCGACAAACGGCTTGACTTTTTTCATGCCGCTTTTTGTGTATTGCACGGGCTCTGGATAAATCCAGCCTATGCGCTCTACGTTCCCAGCCAACAAGTTGATCATAAATGTCTGTAATTGATCGTCCATATTATGCGCAGTCGCAACTATGTCAGCTCCTACTGCTTCTGCAGCAATATCTATTGCACGTCGGCGGAATGTACCACATATGGAACAAGATGATACTTTTTGTGATGATCGCTGGTGGATGGCCTGATCCATGTCTATTCCAAAGAGTGACTGGTAGCTGAGGACCTTGCTTTCTATACGAAGCTGTGCGCAAAAGTCCTTCACTATCTGGAGCGATTCATCACGATAACCCTTGATGCCTTCATCAATCGTGACTGCGACTAATTGATTGTCATTGTTTGGGTGTTGATCAAAAAGCATCTTCAAGACGTACAATAGAGACAAACTATCTTTGCCACCAGAAACTCCTACCGCGACCTTGTCACCATATTCTAACATTGAATACTTCGATATCGTCCTTGCGGCCTTGCTTTCAATTGAGCGCAAGAAGCACTTCTTACATAGGTATTCACCAGAATGTGCTCTGAAGTAGAGGCTCTCTGCTTTTTGACACTTCGTACAGCAAGGCATATTTGGTTGTTAGCGAAGTCCAAGAGTTATTAACCATTCGAGCACGAATCGTTAATAAATTGAAGGATTGTACTCTTTGCGTGTTATTACCCTCCGAGTTGCTGGATGAGGTCAACCTCCGGATATTGGATATCTTAAGCCGTGATGCATCCCGCCCATTTGTGGACATAGCTAAGGAGCTTGAAATCTCCGATGCGACAGTACACATCAGGGTCAGGAGACTACTGGCTGCTGGCATCCTTCGTAAATTCACAATCGCAACCGACAATGTGCTCTTAGGCTATGATCATCTTGCCTTCATTGGCATAGACATTAACGAAGGTTCGGCCGACGAAGTGATCGCCACCTTATCACAGTTTGATGAAATACTGGAGCTACACGAGATCTATGGACAGTTCGATCTGCTTCTGAAGATACGTGCAAAAAGCCTTGAAGAGATGAGAGATATAGTAGCGAACAAGATCGGCAAAGTTCCCCAAATAACGGAAGTAGAATTGATGACAGTACTAAAAACTATCAAGGAGGAGCAAATGATTTCATTAAAAAGGGATATAGCAGATGCTGCAAGTGCAGCAGCTACATAGCTATTATTAGTATTCACTTTTGCTGTTTATCTTTTTTTGAAGATTGCCACCAGTCAAGATATTCGTCATGATGCTTTCTGCGAGGGTCTTCTCTGGATCTCTTAGCTCTGTCACGCAACTCGTCTATCTTTTCAGAGGAAGCAAAGAGCCCACAGCTTTTGCATATAAAGTTCTTGCTAGCAAGGTCATACTTTAGCTCCCCTCCGCATTCAGGACAAAAGCTTGCCAATTAGCAGCCCTATTTCAGTTACGCCAATAAAAGGTTTTCAAGTAGGCAGAGGTAACAGAGACACACAGGAGTTAGCCTATATTCAATTCAATGTGTTTTTGTAGTAAGTTGGCTATGGTAACCCTACTACGATTCTTCTGGCATCGGCCTCGACCCTTGCCTTCAATCCCTGCTTTAATGTAGATAATGGTATTCCATCGGGGAGGTCGACAACCGGGATATCGGCTAGGGCACAACCAGAGGCGGTGGTGATATCCGCTTTGGAACATACAACTGCACTTGGAGCATTCCCATATTCTTTCATAGAGTATATTGCATATGCACCGACACTGCTTCCAATGGCATATGGAAGTATGAGCACCGATCCTTTGAGTGACTTGTCGTGCAGCTCATGCAGAGGATCTGTTATTGTGCCGGTCTTGACGTTGACCATTGCAAGAAAATTTATCGGCTGCATCGTGACCAGTGTTTTCCCATCGCCAGTACCGCCCACAATCCTGCGACAATTCGAAATTATCACTCCGTATATTCCTCAGCAATTGCCTTGATGTCCTTAAGAGCGACTTTTACTTTATTGGACTTGGATAGGTAGTACGCTCCCTTGACGCTGTTTGTAACTACTGCATCGTACTTCTCTCTAGTGACGTATGGTGTAAGACAGGTGCATGAATCGCACCTAAAATCCGCTCCTGACTTTTCGATATTGCTTGCAAGACCTATCTTTATCGCGTCATTATAAATTGTCCGTGAGCAAAAGACAATGCACCGTCTTGTGAATTTCTTGCTTTCAGTAAGCGTGGCAAGCAGCCTCAGCTCATTTATGCCAAGCTGAGGGCTGCCAAGGGTGATAATGTCGGCATCGTCAGCAGTGCTCAGCTCATCCATGACCGACTGGGCCTCTTTTTTTCCAAACGAAATTTTTTCTTTTGACTTTCCTCCAAAAGTGAACATGCCACAGGAACCTGATGTGCCGATTGCTGCACAAAGTGACTTTGCCTGTATCGTGTCTAGTCTGCTGATGCTGTTAAGTTCGACGCAGCTGTCTTTGACCGACTTGCCTGCGAAATAGCCTAAAAGCCCATAATCAAGCTCAGTCCTAAGATCAAAGTCGGTTTCAATCGAGATTTTGGGGCTCCTTGCCTCTTCAAGCCGGAGGTCAGAAAGCGGCGTCTTGCCGGTGACAGAGCTGGCTAGTGCAGAGAGTGCGCTTTCTTTGTTTGTCTTTAGCCCTAAAATCGAGTTTGAAAATACTGCAGCATTGCTTTCTGCAAAGCTAACCGCTGTGCCTCTTTGTGGAAGGTCAAAAACCTCATAAGGTGTACACGTAAAAGAGGGCGCGGCGCCCATTCGTTCATATGAACTGGCTATATTTTCCTGTCTCTCCTGAAAGCTGTGAGGAATGTCCTCAGGTTTGCTCCTGTCATATCCCATTGGGTTTATTGTAGTCTTTACCGCGAATTTGGCAGTAGTGCTGAATTTTTCAAGGAACCGCATGCCGCCATCTCCAATTGTGTTATAGTTTACGCCAGAGATATGAGCCCATTTTACCGGGACAAGCTTTTTGGCGCCTGTGGCCTCGCCTATTGCAACAAGAATCCTGTATGCAGTAGCAAGTGCTTCATCATACTTGCCGTTAAGCGCTTCTTCCTCATCCCTTGCAAGCTCCATTCACCTATAATTTAGATCTAGCGTATAAGAACCATTACCTGTTCCAACAGATGTTGATTCCAAAAAAATCCTTAATCTTATCATCAACGAAAAAGAGAGTTAGTAACGATAAGATTACAAGTGATCAGGGTTCAAATGTCTCTAACAGGGATACCGTACTTTCAAAAAGAGAAAAGAATAACATCCTAGATTTTGGCTCTTCGTTTAGCAACAATTGATGCCGTCATGTACAGCACAAATCCGCAAGCTACAATTATTACACCGTAAAGTGACAGCGCACCTCGCTCAAGGTATTGCCCAAATGCGACCAACAGGGCACCCATAATTAAAAGACCAATGCCTGCACGTGCAGCGCCGGGCATCTGCATCTTCTTCTTCTTTTTCGACAATGCTGCTGCTAAGATTTTAGGAGTAGATAATGTTATAGTTTTTATGGCATCCTTTGGCAAGATAGAAACAAAGGAATGAAGATAGCCGTTGTCGGAATCGGGGTAGCAGGTGCGTATCTTATGAATAGGCTGAGCGATGATCACAACAATCACGTAGTGGGGTTTGAGCGGATGCCGAAGGACGAGCACGATGCGGTATGTGCTTGGGCCACATGTGAAAACGTCATGGCAGGCCTCGCAAGAAAGTGTGGAGTTAATTTCGATGACTATGTCTTGCATAACGGCCAGCACATGCAGGTGCACTTGGAGAAGGGCAGCGTCGACATCAAGCTCAGGGGAATGGTGAGCTATGACAAACTGCGTCTGATCCAAGATATGATAAGGGGGACGGAAATAAAGTTTGGACGGGCTCCAAGAAAGGACGAGCTAGAATCTGACTTTGATATCATTATCGATTCGACTGGCTTTCACCGCAACTATCTGCCAAGACTTGGAAATGAGACATGGATTCCCTGCGTGCAATACAAAGTTCGCTACCAGCAGGGCAAGGAGCCCTTTGATGATTTTTATTTGAGAGCATTTCCCTCGATGTCCGGTTACTTTTGGTATTTTCCGCTTGGCAACGGCCAGGCGCACATAGGGGCAGGCGACTTCTTAAAAGGTCACAATCACTTTGTAGATGAATTTTTGAACAGATACCACTGCGAAGTTATAAAAAAGGTAGGAAGACCTGTCAGGCTGACTCCACCTGAAAACTGCGAGCCCTTTACTGACGGTCGCAAGTCGATAGGGGCAGGCGAGTCGATAGGTACCGTATATCCTCTACTGGGGGAGGGTATAATTCCATCGACTTGGTGTGCCGAACTCCTTGTCCAGAACCTCCATGATATATCAGCGTACCGGCAGGCAGTGCTAGAAAAATTCAAGATATATTCTCTTGTCTTCAGGTTCATCAAGCTGAAAATAACAGGGAGGTTCAACATGATAAAGCACGGAATGGACATGCTCAAATTATACCGCCATATGAAGAGCGAAGAAGAGCGCTATGGCATGAATGTGAAGATGATCGATATGCTAAAGGTATCAGGAATCTAAAGCTTTAAAAATCTATCAATAGCAGTGAACTTAATGAGCGCAGCTAGCGATCAATCACGGCAGCAGGAATTGGCGGCGATGGAGCAGAGGATAAATGAATTGGTCCAGCAGTCAAGGATTCTTGAAGCATATATGAATGACGTCATGACACGGCAAGTGACAGTAGGCAAGTTGATTGAAGAGGCTCATCTGGCTTCAAACACGATTCAAAACATCACTTCTGAGACTGATGTCGAGTCGCTAATGCCTATCGGCATCGGCGTTTACGTCAAGACTACGGTACCTCCTATAAAGAAGTTGCTCATTAACCTGGATGCTGGCGTCGCCATTGAAAAGAGTAGAGAAGACGCCCTTAACTACGTGGAAACTAGGATAAAAGAGTATGAAGTAGCAGCAAGGCAGCTTGAGGCTCAAAGACAGGAAATAGCGATGCGTATAAACCAGTTGCAATCGCAGATAAACCAGATGATTCAGGCTGCCCAGCAACCCGGTTGATGCTCGTTCTGGTTGAAAAATCATGTTTGACAAACTGAAAAAGGCTTTTTCTAGAGCTGCGAATAGTGTAGCTCAGAAAGAGCTTACTGAAAAAGTTCTCGACGACGTCCTGCTTGACCTCCAGATCGCGCTTTTGGAAAGCGACGTAGCGCAAGAAGTAGTTGACGAGCTATCTTCAAAACTGAAAAAAGAGCTGCTTGGGCTCAAGCTGGAAAAAGAGCAGGAAGCAACAGAGATAGTCCAGTCAAAATTGCGAGCTACAGTAGCTGAAATTTTTGCACGGACTAACAGGTTTGACTTGATTGAAAAGATAAAGATGAAAAAGGAAGTCAAGGGTGGGCCCTTTGTTGTTGTTTTCCTCGGCATTAACGGAACAGGCAAAACAACCACTGTTGCAAAGATAGCAAACCTTCTACGAAAGGCTGGCTTTTCAGTGGTAGTAGCGGCAGGTGACACACACAGAGCAGGCGCTATTGAGCAGCTCGAACAGCATACAAATAGGTTATTTCTTAAGATAGTCAAACAGAGATATGGAGCCGATCCGTCGTCAGTGGGCCGGGACGCATACGATCACGCGAAGAAGAACCACATAGACATAGTTCTCATGGATACAGCTGGCAGGATGCAGACTTCAAAGAACTTGATGGATGAAATGGGCAAGATAGTAAGAGTCGTCAAGCCCGATGTCAAGTTGTTCATCGGCGACGCGCTTGCTGGCAATGACACAATAAACCAGGCAAGGGAGTTTTTCCACTATACCAATTTTGATGGTGCCATACTAACCAAGGTAGATGCAGATGCGAAGGGAGGCTCAGCGATTTCGATTGCGCACATTACTTCAAGGCCAATTGTATATATTGGCATCGGGCAAGGCTATGACGATATTATCCCTTTTGACTCTAACAAGTTCATCGGGTCGCTATTTGAAAGCGAGGGGCAGGTAGGCGTAAGTGTTGATGAGGTGGCATCTATGCAGAGGGTTTCAGAACTAGCAGTGGAAAAAGCCAACTCAGGAAATGCACAAACCATCAGGGAAGAGGAAAAAGACATACTCCTGCAGTCCCATCCTCCAGTCACGCCTTTGAGCCCTATGGAAGGATTTACCCTTCAGGAGAAGCAAGAGGTCAAGGAACTTGCACCAAGACATATTTTGCATCAGCCTGAACAATCCAAATCTGAGGAGCAGCGAAAGGAAAAAAAGAGCAGGTTTGGATTCTTTGGCAAGAAAAGGACTGACGAGGACCGCAGCAAGGAAGAGGAGGATGAGGGCGACAAGAAGGAGAAGCACAAGCTAGAAGAAAAGCGTGCAGGAGAGGAAGAGGAAGAAGAAGAAGAAAATACAACGCTGAAGCAAGAAGAGGGGCAGACGAGCGGTAAGGAAAGGAACCTCCAAGAAGACAAGGGCACTAAAGAGCAAGAACAAGAAGAAGACAAGGTAGTCTATCTAACAGATGAAGACATTGAAGATCTCCTCAAGTAAGAAAGACATCTTAAGCATCGCAGATCTGAGCACGAATGAGATCAATTTGATCCTGATGCTTGCAGACAAGCTCAAGCTTGAGCAAAAGAGCGGCAAATCTCGGCCACTTTTGCACGGAAAAACTCTTGGTATGATCTTCCAAAAACCATCGACTCGAACTAGAGTCAGTTTTGAAGTTGGCATGTACCAGCTAGGAGGAGGTGCTGTTTACCTTGGTGCAAACGACATCCAACTGTCACGAGGCGAAACGGTACAAGATACAGCCAAGACCCTTTCACTATATTTGGATTGCATAATGGCACGGGTCTATGACCACAAGGATGTCCAGACCTTGGCTAGATATGCTTCGGTGCCAGTAGTAAATGGGCTTTCAGACTCATTTCACCCATGCCAGATTCTGGCTGACCTTATGACAATACTGGAGCACAAGAAAAAGCTAAAGGGATTACAACTTGCTTGGCTTGGAGATGGGGACAACGTATGCAACGACCTTATGCTTGGCTGCGCCAAGACAGGCATAAGTATGACTGCCGCCTGCCCAAAGGGCTACGAACCACTCGAAGAGGTTGTGGAGCTTGCCAAGGCCGAAGGCAAAAAGACAGGAGCAGATATTGCGATAACTCACGATTCAGCTTCAGCGGTAAGAGACGTTGACATTATAGCCACAGACACTTTTATCTCGATCGGTAAGGAAAGTGAGCATGCAACGAGGGAAGCGACCTTTCTTCCAAACTATCAAGTGAATACAGACATCATGAAGCTTGCGAAAAGGGACGCAATATTTATGCACTGCTTGCCAGCAAAGCGCGGCATGGAAGTGACTGCCGATGTTATTGACGGCAAGTGGTCGGTGGTATGGCAACAAGCTGAAAACAGACTGCACACACAAAAGGCGCTCCTCTGCCTCCTCATGAAAGCAGCAGCATTGTAGTCACTGTTTTGCAGAAGCTCTTTTGCTCCTGCTGTACCACAAACCAGCGCCTGCGACTATTATGGCAATAACTATGAAGGTGACAATGGTAAATGCGTATGAGGCCTGCTCTGAAAATCTGCTCCATGCTTCGCCAAGGTAATATCCAGTAAGCGTCAAGAAAATGCACCACAAAAGCGAGCCGGCAAACGTGTAGCCAACAAATTTTGCAAGATTCATCTGGCCTATGCCTGCAGGTATTGAGATTATCTCACGGATGCCTGGGATCATCCTTGCTGCAAATACTGCAATTGACCCATACTTTTCAAACCACCTCTCGGCCCTTTCTATCTCTTGTTCTCTTATCCTAACTCGTTTGCCAAAGCGCGCGATTGCGATCCTTCCGACTTTCGCAGAAACAAAATAGGTCACTACTGCCCCAGCAGTTGAGCCAAGTGCACCTACTGTCGCCATGCCAATTGTATTTTCAAGTCCAAGCCCTCTGTTCTGGGCTATGAACCCGACCAGCGGAAAGATGACTTCACTTGGGATAGGAGGAAATATCATTTCAAGAAAAGCTGCTGCAAAGACTGCGGGGTAGCCATACTCTCCTATTAGGCCAGATATTGCGTCAAGTATACCACTCAAAATTCCAGCTGACGCAAGAGCCACAAGCATGACAAGACCCATTGCTACCTCCTGATTGGTATAGAGCATATATTTGGTGGACATCGCAAACCATTTTCTCCCCCTCCCCCTCCCTAAAGTGCCTGCCCAGTTATAAGCTGGCTCTTATATTTCTAACAATATTGACCTGCAAGAATCTATGCATTAGGCTTGTCCCAGACGGAGGCAGAGTGCAAAACCCCTACCAGAAAGGGTTAAGATACTGCCGCAGATGCGAGGTATATTTCAAATGCAACGATAGTCACTGCATTTGTTGCGGGCTTCACCTTAGATTTACTCCAGTACACCCTCTTGCAAAAGAAAAACTGAGGCCTTACAAAGGCGATTAAAAGTTGGAAAACGCACTATTCGATATAAATTAATATTCTAGGCGAGCTGTTTGCTATAGCTATTGCAGAGAGATAGTTAATGCAACGGAACCTTTGTTCTAAAGCGAGTAAATGTACGTGATGATGATGATCCCTCACCAAGAAATAAGATGACTTCAAAGAATTTCGTCGGCACATGGCCAGTGAAATTAAAATAGTGGTATAATTTCAAAGATTCTGCGTATGGCAAAGGTAATGGTCGGCAAAGCTTCAGACATTGACGAAGGCAAGATGGTCCATCACACGGTGGGAGGCAAGGAGATACTCATAGCAAACGTAGGGGGTCAGTACTACGCTACAGGCAACACCTGCAGTCACGCTGGAGCTGAGCTTCATGAAGGCGAGCTGAATGGAAAGGAGCTAATCTGTCCATGGCATGGTGCCAAGTGGGACGTCACCACGGGCAATCAAATCTGGTTCCCACAAAAGCTGCGGGAGCTTGGCAACTACAAGGTGACGATTGAGAATGGTACAATGTACGTAGAGCTATAGCTTACATTTACATTTCTTTTTTCCACTATGATGGCAGGATTGAGTTGCAGCTTTCAATACACCATCTTGAGCCATAGTAGTAGTATGATCTCATAGCAACCGCTAACATTCTGATGGTTGCATTACATAATGTCAGCAGAAAGCAACTGCTTGTTCTGCTAATGCGTATATTGGCTTTATGACAGCTAGTCTAAACTGAGGGTCAATCGTGTCCCTTTATTAGCACCCGTTTTCTATGCAAAAGTTGTACAGCTAGACTTGCAAGCCATAAGAAAGGAAAAAGAAGAAACTCAGACGCTAGCAAGGCCTAATCTTTCGCCCTCTCTATTCTCTCATGCTTCTCTTGAGATTCGCGTGCAAGCTCTTTTGTTACTCGCCATCTATAAATGAACTTGCTTGCGATCAAAACTCCTACTATGATTGCCCAGACCCATAGTGGCGGACTTTCAAATGCCATTCTTATCTTTCACTGATAATAATGACGTCATTCATCAAATATCAACCGTTGCAAAAATGGCGATTCATTAAAAGATATGTTGCCTAAGAAATTTGCAGAGTCAAGATATACATTGACTTTAAATTCAGATCTGATGGCGAAATCTGGTCGCTTTGCAGCGCATTGACTACCCGTAAATATTTTCTTACTATAGCTAACCATGCCTTGCAAAAAATTGCATTACTTTTGAGTTAAAGATGTTGCTGGACGTGAAATTGTCGTGACTTACATTAGGGATAAGAATCTGCTCTGTATTTGGCATATTATCAGAAAGTATATCTGCTATTCTATGGAAGAACTTAGGACTGAGTTCTGACTTTACTAGAAGCGTGGGAATTGTTGTTATCTGTTTGACATCTTCGATAGTAAAGGATGTCGACATTGTAGATTCTAAATCACTTTCGAGAGTTTTTGCATTATCCATTATGGGCTGCTTGCCTTCCTCTGGAAGCTCATCAAAATAATTCTTCATCCCTAAGACTCCGTCCATAAAGACTTGCACTGCTTTTTCAAAATCTCCTCTCTTGATTGCATCTGGAGTAGGGCTTTGGATACGGGTTCTGAACTCGAAGCAATTCGACATCCTCTTTCCTATGGCCCCTTGCTAGAAATTCAAAGATTGAAGGTTCGCCAAGTACTATAGTCTTAGCTAATTCTGATTCTTTGATACGCAATACCCTGTAATAAAGGCGCCATAAGAAGCACCCACCAAGTGTGCTGGTGCGAGATCTAGTTTTCTTATCAGCTCTGCCAAATCTTTAGCATTATCCTCAAAGGTATTATCTTGAGCAACATTGCCAATCCATCTATTGGGATAAGCAAATCTTCTACTGTACGAGATGGTACGGTATTTTCTTGAAAAAGAATCTATCTGAAACTGCCAACATCGATAATCATCTAGGTTGCCATGAATAAAGATAATAACTGGCTGACCTTCTCCTTGTTCTATATAATGCAACTGCCGTCCACCTATTCAATGTTCTTGAGGTTATTTGGCATTGCCAATGATGCAGTCTCCGGTATGGAATGAACATCAATAATAGCGGTATAAAAGGAAATAGGGCACCAAGTCTACTGGAATGTCTTGATCCAGTGGCATTGCTGAGGTCGTGGGTTCAACTCCCACCCGGCCCATTTTTTACTACAAGGGAACTACGGCAGTATTATGAGCTCGTTTTAATTATTAGTGTAGCAGTGTAACGAACCGTTGATTTGGCGTAGCATTTATTCATTTACGCTGCTAGTGTTGTTGCTGCTGTGCTTGTTCAACAATATCTTCTATTATTATTGCTCTAGGTTCGCCTATTGGAAGTTCATCACCATATTGCCAGAAGTAGACTACCTTACCATATGTTTCATCTAGAATAGGTTTTACCGCAGCTGCTTCTTCTGCAGTCATATCTGGCAATGTTGCATTCACTCTTGGTAATTCAGTGTGATGATAATGCCAATACCTCTTTTCTTCTTCTGGTAATGTGTTATACATAGCTGTGGGGATAACGTACTCTATTCCATATGGTTTATCTTGATCGCCCATACCAGTTGGAAATAGCAAACATACAGCAGTCATATCATCATATGATTTGCAGTGGTGGTGTACTATAAGGTTGAATATGTCTTGTTGCCCTGACTGACTTGTAGCCTGTGTAGCATTTGGATCTATGTGACGAATAGCCTCTATATGCAAATCGTTGAATCCTAAATGTGCTGGATATTCTACTTGTCTTGGATTTAGCATTTCATTATACGTAGAAGCAGCTTCTACTGCTGTTGCATTAGTACTATTACCTGATGTGGCAGCAGTCTGATTCTGTTCTTGTGCAAAAGCAGTGCTGCCACTGACTAACAAAAGTGCAGAAACTGTAGCCAAGAACATGGTTAGGATGAGGACATTTGCATTTGTACTCACTTTTTTATTGCATACATGACTTCAGTAGTCATTCCTGACTGTTCAAGAGAAAAAGTATAAAAATTTATTGCATCAAGTAGCAATATTATATTATCTGTCATTTAAACTATAACAAAAAGAGCGCAACTGACGTTATCGATTTCATATTAGATCGGCAGAACAACACCATCGTTTCGGTTGCTCTTGCAACAATGGAAGAAAGAAAATGGAATAAGCCATTTTGCAATGATTTGGATAAATTGGACAGAAAGAAGTTTGATGAAATGTTTGGTATGCCTAAATTCTACATTTCAGCGTGCTCCTACTCTCTTCAGTATGTCAGGCTCCACCCGATTCTTATGTCCATACTCCTTTATCATTACAAACAGCTAACCGAATGCATTTCGGAGGTTGAGCACATAGAGGCTAAAGTCGAAAGGTTATCGTTGCCGCCAAAGAAAGAAAAAGAAG
>DASUUX010000178.1:0-10529 GCA_036373855.1 Nitrososphaera sp. | reverse complement strand
CAAAAAGCAAATGACATCCCTGATTTTTGGCAAGAGGTTTCCATTGAGACCGGTAAACCTTACATCCGGAGTCTCGATATTCCTCTTTGCAATACTCTATGGATTGATAGAGCATATGCTCCTTGCAAGTCCTATAGGACTAGGTGTGCTAGTTTATCCTATGAATATCCATATTGTTTACCAGCTTTACTTTTATCATGTCATAATGTTGCTTTTGGCCATCCTGATATCGTTTAACCCTTTTTTTGACAAGCTGGTTTTTAGAACAACCAAGGTTGTAAAGCTGCAGGGTCTTTTGTGGGGCACAGGCAACATACTAAATTTCATATGGCTTGAAGATATGTTTTACTTTGCTCTTTTTGGTGAATGGCCAAAAGACGTAATGACACCCCTCAACCTCTCATTTTATGGTATAGTATGGTGGTATCCTGTACTTTTTGGAATCGCGATTTTCTTGTATTACCTTACAGCAAGGAGCATAAGGAAAATGACACCTTCAAAAGCGCTTGTGGTTGATGATGACATTTCTTAATTATCTTGAAAACAAGGTGTATGTAGTATAGTTATTTTGAGCAAGAAAAAAACTGCCTTAATATCGCTATTAGTAATTTTGTCGCTGGCAATAGTAATAGTAGTAGTGACATCTTTATTGACACCTTTTTTCCAACCAAGGTCTGACCTCCCGCCTGAGCGTGATGAAGCCGAGAAGACTCGGATAGCTACTAATGATAGCAGCAGCAACCAAACTGCCGCCATCACCATAATGCCAACAACAATTGATATTATATCTACAACATCAGCATTTCCTTTTGTTCAGAGATGGGCTGCTCAGTATGAAAATCAGCAGCTTGCATCATCGGGTAATGTAAATGTAGACTATTTGGCAGATAGAGAAATAATTGTAGCTGAAGGAGGAAGTGGTCGTAGAGATTTAGCAATAGTTGGGGTTCCTGATGTGAATAAGAATAATACCCTGTACGTTCCTGTGAGTGCTCAAGCTGTGGCCATAGTCTACAATATTCCAAGCTTTCCGGATATACCGTCAGGTCTGAGGCTCAATTCTACCATGTTATTTCTCATATTGAACGGTAGCATCACTCGGTGGGATGATGCAGCTATCAAAGACTTGAATCCGAGTCTGAACCTTCCAGATGAAAGAATAGTTGTAGTGCATAGCAGTGACGACGACAACAACAACGGTAGTAGCAGTAGCTCTCTGATGCTGCTTAATCAGTATCTTGGCCCCCAGAGTTTAAGCTGGCCAAAAAACGATAGCATCGCTGCTTCAGGACCAGCCGAGCTTGCGGAGATGGTTAGAAAAATACCGTATTCTATAGGGTATGTAGATTTTTCATATGCCGTACAGACTAGAATGACATATGCCGCAATTGGAGATGCTGATGGCGATTACATTGTTCCTTCTACGCAATCCATAGATAGAGCTGTAGATGTTGCCCTTCAATTCCACAATTCCAACACAGATCGATCATCATCGCAACAACCGCCTACTATAAACGCAAGTAGGATTGTAAATGGCTCTTACCCCATAGTTGGACTCTATTACGCCTCGTTATTGGCTAATGATAATATAGAGGGAAGAAATGCAGCAACGCTGGACTTTGTAGAATGGATAATCTCAGAAAATGGGGGACAGCAGACTCTGCTAGAGGTCCAGTATCCGCCAATATACCGCGGCAATGAACAATTGGCAACCTATGCAAAGATAGCAATGGATACAATCTCCAACTAATTGGTGAGACAAATACCGTATTTCTTTTTCTGAATTAGATAAAACTCCTGAGAAGCTATAGTCTTGTCCGTCAGCGATATGTGGCCTATTACAACATCACAAATTCAATAAGAAACTATTATTTCTGATGACTAAATAGCAGTAGGCAAATGTGTGCAGCGATTGGGGGCAATTCAAGATGAAACAAAAACTGGATTCAGTCCACATTTTCTCACTATTCGCAGATTCTCATAGACCGACTGTTCCGAGCAACCAATTCGTGTTATGATGTATATAATACCTTTTATGTGACTTTACCAATTTACATATAGCCAGGATATTGCAGTGAATTCTATCAGCAGCTTGTCACGCCATTCCAGAACATATGCTCCTGCCAAGATTGTTATATCAAGCAAAAAGTGTAGATTTTGAGAAGTTATCTCATTGATGAAAGGGAAGTGACTAGAATTGAGTTTAAAGCCAACCTTATAATTCGGATCTATGGAATTCCATTATGGTTCGTAAGAATGTGTTAATAGCAGCTAGCAAACAAGTCCAATCCCGAGTAACAATTAATACATAACCTCCAAAGCCTCATAGTAGAGAACTCTATTACATCTGAAGTCTAACCCTACTGAACCCGCCTTTTAATTGCATTGTGTGTGAATTCTGAAGGTTTTTCTCTCGAATCCCTCTGGACATGAGTAACTCCAAAAATAACGCTGAAATTCTGATTTCTTGGATTCAAATGAATTTTTATCCAATTGCCTACGGGCCCACTGCCAATCATACGGATTACAATATCGGTATTGGTATATACAATACAAAAAAGCGGAAAAAGGAGCCTAAAAAACAGCAGATGACTGAAAAACGTGAAACGGTGTTAAGAAAGATTCTAACAATATCGAAATCCTATCAATTCTTCATTATTACAGGAATTTTATCAATTCATGGTAGATAGATGATCACAAGTCCGAAAGCTATAGAAAGAATAATCTTAAAGCGCTTTTCTGTTCAGTCATGAACTTGCTCCTAACATCACTTCTTACGATATCCAGAAAAAATAAAAGATACCTGAATTTCTAAATTAAGGAATTAAATCGAAAAACGATGGCCCCAATGGAAAATGGATAACAATGTGGAATGATTAACTTGGGCGTCTTTCTTAGGTTCTTCTTTCATTGCTGTCTGCACAATTACAAGATCAAAAAGAAGGAGAAGACAGAGAAATACCTGAAGATATGGAAGAGTGGAAGACACATGAATTTATCAGGATAAGCTGCAAGATTTATCTTAGTTTCAGAAGAGCACAATTAGAAATTAGACTTGGACGATGAGGTTACTCAAAAAACTCTATCAGAGAAAGTGATGATGAGAATAGATGCAGATATAATAATACCGGTGATAACTTGCCTGCAATACCTGATCTTGGCGTCTTTCACTAGGAATTAAGCAACCAAACTTGCAGATTAAGGAGTGAGGCAAAAGTGACCCATCCACCATACGGTAGCATGAGGACTGCGGCCAGTTTTGATATCTTTGAAAATGCAACTATGGTTACGGCGATTGCTGCCAACAATATCATAATCTCTACAAAGGCAAATTGCGGGGATCTAAGTCCAAAGAACAGATATGACCATAAGACATTCAGAAAAAGCTGAGCTGAAAATGTGGTAAATGCAATTTTCTTTGCTTCCCTGTTTCCATCAGTTCTCCAGACGGCGAATAGAGCCACACCCATGAGAATATAAAGCAGGGTCCACGCAGGACCAAAAACCCAGCTTGGTGGCGTAAACCATGGCTTTTCAATTGTTTGATACCAAGTTGAAATAGATTCGAATGTAAATAATGATCCAATAGCAGCTGCGGATAATGGAATCGCTATTGAAATTGCAAGGAGTATGAGGTCCTTCTTTGTTAAAACCGAAGCTCTAAGCAGTTGCAACCACCTGTCAAGAGATCCTTTGAACGAATATTTAAGCACTAGGAACTCTGCAATGCACAGCATGTGGAAACAGCCTTCAAGGCATGAAAAAACTGGTAAGCAGCTTAGCGCAAAGAAAGACTGTTTAATATTCGAGTTCAAGTTTATTTCTCTAATATATGATATTATGAACCCAACTAGCTCGCCAATCTGTAATACAGAGGTCCAGAGGGGTACTAAAGATAGCGAGAGATAATATCTTTTTCTTGACTTTTTGTCTAGGAAATGCACTCATACAGTAGTTGCTGACCAGTGTGACCTTACATACATTTTGTTCTAAATACTTAGTAGGAAGTGCTCGTCATTATCATGATGTGATACTAGTAAAATGATCTTAAAAGAGGTTGAAAAGGTGGAAGTCACATGTTTAGTTGATAACAACGTAGATATTCTTCTGCCAAACACTGAAGTCGCTCGCAGACTAGTCCTAGCTAGGAATTGGTATGAACAACCACTTATAGCAGAGCATGGTTTTTGTGCAGCATTAACTTTACACATAGATGGAGTAAAGCGTAGGCTATTATTTGATTCTGGTTTAGATTCTTTCGCCGCTTCTCACAATGCAGATGTTCTCCGGCTTGACTTGTCTTCTTGTGAGTCATTGATTTCAAGTCATGGACATATCGACCACGCAGGAGGCTTACTCAATCTTAGAAACAAAATGAATACAGTACAAAGAATTCCACTCGTCCTTCATGAGGATGCATTTAGAAATAGATTAGTAAAGTTTCAGGATGGTAGAACAATAAACCTGCCTGCCCCAGATAGATCTCTTTTGACCAATGCAGGGTACGATATTATCGAAAAGCATTCTCCCAGCTTGTCGATTAGCGACAGAGTCCTCGTTACAGGAGAAATTCCTAGGACCACTAGTTTTGAAAAAGGCTTGCCTAACCATTATTCTGAAGTAGAAGAAGGAAGGATGGAAGCTGACCCGTTGATCAAAGACGATCAGGCTATTATTTTGACAGTCAAAGACAAGGGACTTGTAATTATTACGGGCTGCGGGCATGCAGGAATTATAAACACCCTAAATTATGCAAAGGAATTGACAGGAGAAGATAGAATCTACTCTGTGCTTGGAGGGATGCATCTATCAGGCGGATTATTTGAGCCGATAATTCCTAGGACAGTGGAGGAATTGGAGAGAATTAAGCCAAAGTTTGTTGTGCCATGCCATTGCTCTGGTCTGAAAGCTATGACTGAAATAGCTAGAAAGATGCCCGACGCTTTTATACAGAACAGCGTCGGAACCAACTATATCTTCTGATATCCCGATATCTGATAAGGGTTAAAGGACAACCAAGACGCAGCAAAGTCTATCTGTTGGAATTGGCTTGAACGCTCTGCACGAATTAAGCGACTAATGGATGGCAGTCGTTATTTCAAGTATCATATCAGACATTGCATTCAAGATGCTATAAACAAGAATAGAGATCCTCATCCTGTTGAGTTTGAGTATCTAGAGACGTTCTCAGTTGATGCTTACAGCCAATTAATCACTGAATACGAAGATCGAGGCAAATGCAGTCCACGTTCTAATTTAAACAGCATAGGAGGTGAACAAAAGAAAAATGAGTACTGATATTCATCGTCATAAATAAGCTGTAATTAGAACTCTCGGATGATAAGATATATCTAGTATTGATAAGCAACCTAGCCATAATAAATTGAATCTTGATAGGTATTCCCGCTCATGAGCGTAGGTACAGAAGATATAGTTGATGATGCGGTGACAGATGCTAAGCTTTCTTTTAACTCCGTTTATACAGTCTGGCGAGAATCTTTAGGTTCAGACTCATTCTCTCAAATCCTATTCAAGAGGAATACAATCTCTCTTTTGATCCATCAATAACTCTGAGCCATACTGGGCATTTTGGCCCACCAGCTGTAGCTGCTACAGGGAATCACGTGTATGTTGTGTGGGAAGAAAATCCTCCAGGAAGCCCTGAGATCTGGTACAGAAGAAGTACTAATGGTGGGGCTAACTTTGGCGGTACTGTGAATCTGAGCAACACTGCTCAGCGTGCAACACGCCCAGCTATAGCTCTGCTTCTAATAATCTGACGTAGTACTAGATGGTACATGTTGGATCTCATCTAGAGCAAAGGGACGCCCAAAGATGCGCTCTGAATATAATTTGACTACTACGGCGGACCCTTAGCACTTCTTCGTTTGTTGCAGCATGCGAGAAAAATGCTCTCACAATAACGGAATATCAGGAGCCGCATTTGTTATTCAGTCAGTGAATGTTGGGTGTTGTATGAACGGCTAACTGACAGCAACTTGCATGGATACCAGTTAGCTCAATAAGCTAGTTATATTGTAGCTAGCACCTAGGCGAGAGGGGATCTACTACTATGAAGAGTAAGAAAAAACAGAAACCATTCGACCCAGACAAAGAAAAGAGAATAATAAAATTTGCAGGAATGTTACCATTAAGCAACTATCAGAGAGACTATTTCATAGGATACCCTTATCGATACTGGTTGCACAAGGGGCGAGCACTTATGCATTTTATTGAAGCTCGCTCAAGACTGTCGACCCTTCGGCTTCCTAAAGATAACGATACTGACGATTACATAATCGAAAATCTGAAAATGGAAATCCATATGATGGTCTTTCATTCTGCAGAGAGCCTATTCCTGACAGTACTTGGTCATTATTTTTATCCTGACCTGCCTTGGTTTTGGATGTCTACCTGTACTCAGAACAAATTTAACAACATCATGAACCTCTGGCAAGAAAAGGGACTAGACGCCATAATTAAAGAACCGGAAAAGTGGTTAAGAGATGCCCTTTTTCCAACCATAAATGAGTCTCGCAAGGAGTATCAGAAAACGAAGGAGTCTGCTACATTTGCCAAAAAGTATCTTAACAGGTTAGTCCGTGAATACATGAGGCACAAGGAATACAATGCTTATAAACACGGGCTGAGGGTATTTCCAGGTCATGGACGCGTTCAGGCTACTACCGACGAGGCTACGGGGGAAGTGGCTGCAGAAGACATCCAAGGAGACATTCTCGAATTTCTAACATATGAGCTCCCAGCAGGACACGACTACGAATATCGTATTAAGCGTACTTCAAAAAAATATGACGTCAATGTTGATATCGGCATTATCAGTATTACTACATGGTTATTGCAGAACTTTTTGGAAAGGAAACGCGTTGAAAGTAAAGCGACACCGGGGCAGGAAGTCACTTTTAACTCGGTTTTACTTGACAACTTTAAAGTAGAAGATATTTTCCGCCTCGGCTACTTTGAAATGAGTGTGTAATGTTCTTTGATGTAGAACTAGCCTGTTATTATGGCTGATGGGCTAGAAGATAAAGAAAAAGAAAAAAGAGTGTGCCACTATTTTACTTCGACCTCTGCTGCTATATTACTCAGAGCTTCTTCTGTTGTTCTCATAATACCATCTTTTGCAAAACCTCTTCCAAAGATGGGGATGCCAGACATATCTACATTCCAAAATACGTCAATTTTTGTTGCATTGGTATTAGATGAAGGGCTCAATGTGAGTATCCTGGTACCTGTCACAGGTCCTTCGGTGATATTTGTTTCTACTACAAATTGTTCTGGATTCACAGTTACAAATTGATGAGTTTTCGTGTCCCCCTGGGGGCCCGCCACTAGCGTTACTTCCCTTTCGGTTGTATTAGCTGTCATGTTGATAGCTGTCATGTTGATATTTTTTATGGTTTTGAAAGTGGACCAATATTTTGTCTCATTGTCTACATCTGAAACAACGTTCCAAACTTGATCTATAGGTGCAAATATCTCACGGCTCGCCTTAATCTCTTCTAATGAAGAAGCTGTTGCTTGGGGAATTTGCCATACTGAAGTCATAACAACAGAAGAAGCTATTGCTACAGCTACTACCGTCATAGCGATTGATGTTTTCCTACTTGTGTATTTTTTCACATTTGTCATTCTTTTCATTGTTAGAGTACATGGGCTGAATTTTTTTTATAATCCTTGTCTACCTATGAGACATAACATAGTTACCTCACCCTTAATCTAGACCTATCAAAAATCCATTTAGGAAGAGTACACAAACCATAATGCTAGTGGTAGACATGTCTCCTCATCTTAGTTGGAAGGAATCTCATAGTACAGGATTATTAATGTGTATCAATAATAGGTTTCATGCTATATCGATGATCAAGCCCAAGGAATCTGGTTAAATTGGTTCACGAATATCGCGACAGAGTCTATATTAGAAAAGACATAATCTTGAAGCTATCCGAATACGGAGAGTTGAACCAGACCAAGTTAATGAGCTATTGCGGGTTGAACAACGTGAAACACAAGGAGATCATTGATGATATGGTGGGGAAAGGCCTTATGACCAGACTTGAAGAGCCATGGGGCAACAAGACTATAATCAAATACAAGCTTTCAGAGAAAGGCAGGGAAATTCTCAATGAGGTATTAGAGCCGTATGAAGCATTGTTTCCAAGGAGTGAAATGAATAAATCATCATCTTGGGGCGGATAATGATGACTGCAGGTAACAATGTTACAGTATTCTTTATAATGCAAGGGAGGAGAATTAGTTAGTGGCAGGATCCAAGGACGACAAGCCTACGCAAAACATATTCCAGATAATGGATCAGATAGTCCATCAGCTGAACAAGACCAAAAAGATGTTCCTGATAATGATAGTCTCTATCATAGTTGTTGTGCCTGGGACGTTTATCGTTACCTTTGCACTAGCTGGAGGAAGCTCATTCTGGAATGATGGTGGACCGCCGTGGGGTGGACCCAGTGATGGTGGACCTCCAGATGGCGCTGCCTTTGGCATAGCACGGGCCATAGTAATCGTCTTTGTGCTTGGGTGGATAGTTATAGGAATAAGGCAGTGGTTCGTGCTCTCAAAATGGACCCAGAGGTATGAGATATACAAAGAGCTGCAGAAAAAGATCGACGAGAAGTTGGATTATAATAATGATAATAACGAAGAAAAGGGAGAAAAAGAGTAGTCGGATAACTATGTTACGTGACAAGGGTGAATAAGCGTTAAAATAATTCTTCACAAAGTTCAGGCATGTCAACAAAATCAAAACTTCTGAGCAAGAAGGTGTTAATAGTTGCCATCTTGGCGGTCGGCGCCATATCTGTTATTTTGGTAGCTTCATCGATAGCACTGGCAACTGCACAACAGCATCAACAATATCACCAGAGAATGATGATGATGATGTGGTCGGGCCAAGGGATGCCCCAAATAAATGGCTCTGTGAGCGTAGCAAACGAGACAAGCAATTTTATCAATGAAAATGTTAGGGTGCAGTTTGTCGAAGCCGCGCAAACCGCGCAAGGGCAGGTGACCAACGGGACAGCGTTTGGCGGACACCTAGGCGTGGTCCAAGGGTATCTTGTATACACTTTCTTTGTGGCAAACACCGCAAATCAGACGGGGCACCTGACTGTAATAGACGCTGGAAATGGTGACGTGCTTTACAGCTCAGAGGGCCAGCCGTTGGACTCCTTTGGTCACTCATCGATGTACGGACACTTGGGCGGCGGACATGGTTATGGAGGATGGGATAGACCTTGGAAAGGGCAACGGTAGTGAATATGGCAGTAATGCCATTCTTAGGTGATGGAATACCAATGAGCGAAACTAGAGCCCAATGGAAGATGCTCACACCCTTTGACAGAGTTTCAGGCTGCAGACTAGAAGATCAAGATGAATTTAGTTGCGAGTTCTGCTCTGATAAGAAGGCCGAGATATTTCAGGTCATAGGAAATTATTGCTTGCGCTGCTGGCAACAAGAAACTCATCCAGATGTCTGATTGGCAAAAGAAGAGAAAAAACTGGTAAAACAAAAGAAAACTCTAAAGCTCAGCAAATCATTCAGGCTTATATGAAAAGGATGAAACCTATTGCAGAGACACTGAATTCAAATCTGCATCTACTAGTTTGCAAAACCTTTTAGCTCTCCCTTTTATTATTATTAAGGACAGAATCCGCTTTTTGAAGCGATCTCACATCGCGAACCGACGGAGCCCGCATTATTTTTCATTTGAATCTTACAGTGTTTAAAGCTAATGGCAGCAGCAGCGTCAGAATCACAGGCAAGAAAAAAGAGATGGCGATGAAAACGGCTGACCGAACTTTTCTCCAAGGCGAGTGTTGAGCTATTCCGCCCTGCCAATCAAAAGTCAAGCAACACGCGACCCGTATGAAAAAAGCTAGGGTTTCTTGAAAAGAATGCATTCAAGATGTCCCGACGCCTTTGCAAAAAGGAATCCTGAACTGCTGAAAATAAGATAATCGTACAACAACAATATCAGCGGTACACATTACAAAAATCTCCTTTCATTGTCAAGTCCCTTTATTATTACCTTCACATACCAAATTTTTGAAACCTTGGTTTTGTTCCGACTGTAGAAGTCAATATGGTTATAGGGTAAACCTACTTTGCGTTGGATGGTGTCAAATCTAGAAAGCGATGACTGAGAAAGTTCAAACTTGAAAGTCTGCCACAAGCAATATAGTCGTTCCATATTATACAGAGTAAGATGCGGAAAATCTTCTAGCATATAATACAGCATTTATACTAACAAGGATATGTTGGGCACTAGACGTTTCGGTATAATGCTTATATACAAGAGAAGAATTTCCCATAACACGTGAATTCAACCTCAAAATCTCCAGGTTGGAAGCGTGCGGTACAGATAGGCCTTGGCGTATTAGCTATAGCTCTTGCCGTATATGCAATAGTGTTCCCAGGCATTACATTGGTCAGTTTGGTATTCATCCTTGCTATAATATTTCTAATTATAGGGATAGAGAGAGTTATAAGC
>DASUUX010000177.1:0-3770 GCA_036373855.1 Nitrososphaera sp. | reverse complement strand
TACAACTTCTACTGTATTGCCCAATGGAACGTCCACTCTCACTATCAGATCAAATTCGGCATAGACACCCTCGACTGACACGACGCCGGGTATCTGAGCTATCCTGTCAAGGACTGGCTTTTCCATGCCCGGAAGTGTGTTTATCATAACATAGGCTCCTGGCATACTGGTTTGGTAACCCGAGCTTATATTAAACAATTATTGCTTCGCCTCCGACCTGCCAAACACTTTTGGCTCAATTGCAATTAAAAGGCAATCCTTTTCGGTTCCAATGCAATCACGATCGCATTTGAGCTTCAAACATTTGACTTCTATCTAGAGATTTGAGCCGATCTTGCGACACTAAGAGAAGATAAGCTAATACGGAGTTGGTGGTCGCTAAGTAATAAGAATTTACAAGATGCTTAAAACAAGCAAGATAAGAATAAACAAGATGAAATATCTTTATTGACGATAAACATTCAAAATCGGGGGAGAAGAACGAACTCCAAACAAAAACGAGAAATTACAGTTAACCCTGAGGAAATTATAAAGTAACCTAATGATAATCTCCACGCAAAACTTTTTTTGCTAATATGGCAAAAGCAGTTTAAGCTCTTTATTTCTTCGCTACTCTCAATCCTCTGCATCATCAGGAGCTATTCTAAATATCTTTCCAGGCCCATACAACAATAAGTACAGATTACCGTCAGGTCCAACTTCAATATCTGAAATGCTTCTAAATCCTGTCCCAAATATTACACTCTCCAGCTCTTGAGCATTGTTGGCCACTCGGTCCGCAAGCACTCCCTCAAGAAGTAGACCTGTTCTATCTTGGTTTAGATCAAAATGATATACCCTGCCGTTGTTTATATCTGCTACAAACATGTCATTTGCATATTCCTCACCTAATGCTGTGGAATTTAGGAATTTGAGCGCTGTAACACCTACTGGGTTTTGCCATGCAAGTTCCGGCTCTCTATACACACCTATTCCGCCGAAGTCCACTAGGTCTTCTTCTGGGTCAGCTCCCTCATTCTCTGGTGCTGAAGATGGTCCTTGGATAGTTGCCCAACCGCTATTAAATCCAGGCAGCACAAGATTGATCTCATCTAACCAATTTGGCCCGTTTTCTGTATCCCATAGGTATCCTGTGACGGGGTCAAAGTCCATGCCAAAGCCGTTTCGTAAGCCATAGGAATAATAGTAGGGTAACATTCCGATATCTTCTTCTTCCTCGCCATTGACTTGCCCAACAAGTACAGGATTTGGTAATGGATTGCCTTCAACGTCAACTGCAAGTATGCCGCCTGTTCCATCTGGTGGCGGGCCATCCTCAAAATTCAAAGACTGACTCTCTCGGTGATCTAAATCTCCTATCATAAGATAGACAATTGTTTCACTCTGATTTTGACTAACCAACAGCGGGCCACCGTTGTAACGAGGACCTGGTCTTGCAGGAAGGTCTAATAATAGCTTAGGATTTATGAGTTCGGCTGAATCACCATTCTCTACCAACTCATATCTGTAGAGACGGTTGCCAGCTGGCACCACTCCCGCAGAATCATCTCCATCCTGTCCACCTCCCGACTCTGTATAATAAAGAAAGACATAGGTAGTAGTTTCGTTGTGCTCGGCTAGAGCCATCCCGAGCAAGCCCCTTTCGTTGGTACCATTATTGTTTGCAACAGCAACATCGATTAGCGGTTCTGGTTGAAGCACACCTCCAATTATCCTCCGTACAGTGCCATTGTCCTTCTCAGTCACTATGATATCATCGCTAGAATTACCTAGAAACGCCATTGCTGTTGGATAAATCAAACCATCAACAAGCTCCACTGCTTCAAGATTTGGATCATTTACTGCGGCCGGCTCATCGTCTGCTGGTATTCTACGAGCCTCTCGAGGGAGAACTCCAGGTTCCTCCTCAGCTTCCTCTTCATCTTCAGCCTCAGCTTCCTCTTCATCGACCTCATCCTCTTGTCCTGCAGCAGCAATAGGTAAATTGACCAACAAAATAATAAACAAAAATGGCACTACGAATGATGCCATCCCCATCCTCTTAGGCAGCGCAATGGGAATTGACTGTGCAATATGGATAAGGAATTCAAAGATGACCCTCGGATGCAGTAGACTAAAAATGAACCAAAGAGATGATCGGCAGTAACCTAGATACGATATAACACCTTTACCAGGACTAAAACCACGCTTATCGTGTATGGTCTTAATATCAAAAAACTGTGACGCTGATGAAAGTTCGACGGATTGTTGTTTTTCGTGGTTAACATCAGCTTTGTTGGAATCGACTGTTTGCGACATCGAAATTATTAGCTTCCCTTTAAGTGTCAGCATATGGTCCGCTATATATTTAACTGTCCTTTAAGCCATTGTAGAAAAATGCTAAAACGTTAGCGTTTCAGCATGATTTTATGTTAGAACCTAGATTTAATTAAGTTAATTAGAACATTCTCCTCATTCTTAGATTAAGTCATCATTTTATGCACGTCTTATGATTTGGTACATTTAAGATTTGAAGCCCTGAGCCTAAGCGCTTTTTAGCGTAATTGCGTGGGGGACACATTCATAATCAACTATTGTAGCAGGAGGGGCAAAACAGTACCATATGGAACATGAACGACCATTTTGTCAGTAGTTCTATCATATTTCGCGTATAGAGATCTTATCTCAAGGTTGTTATACTCTTTGCTCATCCATTGACCAGTAACGTCTGCGGTAGCGGCATAGATTTGGATATCAAGTCGCGTCTTTGTATCGTCAAGCATCGCCGCCGGTTGGACATGTATCTGTACATCTGATGCATTAATAGTATGATCCATTATCGCAAAGCTCAAATGAGAAATATTGTAAACAGACTGATTAGGTTCTGTGAGCATGCTATACTTTAATTGATCATTGGGGAAAATTTGTGCACCATAAATGTCAAAAGTATATTCAACTTCATCTAACAAGAAGAAAATAGTAATATCTAACATGGTTTTCTCTCTATAGGGAGAGAGCTGCCCTTCAGCGCGAAGCGAAACAGGATTAATAGCCGTCATAAATAGTACAGACAGCAGTAGCATAGTTGTAAGCGTTGCTCGCAATTTCAATCTCGTAATTCATGAGTCAGGATGATATTTACTAATTATAGGATGACTTGATGATGGTGTCAGAGAAGGGCAGAGGCCGCACTACCAATGTGTACATGCATAGACAATCATCTAACAAGTTCACCACTCAACAGGGGTCATACCTGGATAATCTTCATTGAAAAACATGTGAAGTTTAATGTTAATACAGTGGATACGCTTTCATTGTTATTGAAATGTCAGACCACGACCCCTTCTCTGACTGGTCTCAGCTTATAAATAGACCGGTATATGCCGTTGACGGCAAGAAGGTAGGCTTTTTACGCTCGATACTCGCAGACTATTTACTCGTAAAGAAGGGGTTTATCGTTCTGAACAAATACTACATCCCTAAAACTCTTGCTGAATCAGTAGACAGGAAAGGAAGGATTCGACTGAGGATAACTGCGTTTGAGGTACGTGCAAACTATACGTATTCGAAGATGAAAGATGTGTTAGCAGCAATCGGATACCTCCCTGAGCGGAAGGTTAAGCCAAGTTCATCATATGAGCGCTTGCAAACATTAAGATATAGTGCAACAAGGAATAGAGCAGCAGCTGTTATTGCATTTGTATCAGGCATCTTATTCATATCTTCAGGTTACAAGGCAAATATTGCGATTTATAATCTGATACAAAACGAGATTGTTGCCATAGATGGTC
>DASUUX010000176.1:0-7032 GCA_036373855.1 Nitrososphaera sp. | reverse complement strand
TCTCATAAAGTTAGAATATGAAAAATGGTGAAACATCAAAATGTATATTATTGGTTGTATATATTCAATCTACAAAGGTTTATCGCGATAGTCATAGCTTTAGCATTATGACCTATTTTGTAGATCATAATTTCAAAGGTTAACTATACCTTTTTCAAATCGTTATATTTGCTTTAATGCAATAATGATGATCGTTGGTTAGGTTTGAAAAGGTGCTGCTGTGTGTGAATGGCTCTGAATCTTCCATGAAGGCAGGTCGAAAATGAGGATGATGCAAGAAGGATACCCGTACGTCACAGAGAACAGCAACTTTATACTCGACACTTCTTTTGACTTCCCATCTGACATCCGACTACAAGAAGTTGAGCTAAAAAGCATAGCAGGTGTGGAAGTTGCGTTCTTTACCCGGCGCACAAATGCATACTACAAGGCAAAAGAGGATGGTTCTTTTGAAACTATTGAAAATCCATGACTTGACCTGCACAATAAGCCAAGATATGCGGGTCTATCCAGGAGACCCCGAGCCAAAATTCGACTCTCATGCGACAATTAAAGACAATAATGCAAATGTCACCAGAATTACGCTTGGCTCTCATACTGGAACCCATGTTGATGCGCCGTGGCATTTTCTGCAAGAGGGCAACAGCATAGAGATGGAACCTCTCGACAAATTCATTGGCGAGGCGGCAATCATCGATGCGTCAGGCAAAAACAGTATAACCTCGGAGGATTTTTCTGGCTATGACATCAGGAGCAACGATATTGTTCTAATATACACCGGCACCAGTGATCGCCTCACTGATTTTGCCTATCTTGAAGTTTCTGCAGCTGAATGGATGGCGGAGCACGGAGCCAAGTGCGTTGGTATTGACACTGCCAGTGTAGAAAAATATGGAAAAAAAGATGCCCCTGTTCACAAGATGCTACTTGCCAGGAACATTGGCATAATTGAAAACCTAGCTAATTTGAAGCAGTTTGTCGGCAGCAGGATGTTTTTTGTGTGCTTGCCTCTGCCGCTTAAGGGGATCGACGGGTCGCCTGCTAGAGCAGTACTTTTTGATATAGTAAAATAACTTGTCGGTCAGTGACTACTCATTGGCTCTAATAATCAGGAACTGGAGGACCGTCTACCCGACTATAGCACACAAGAGTGGATTAGATTGGCGTTTGCTATCTATGCATACCAAGACTCATGGAGATATAGATGCTGAAGTCGATCCCAAGTTCCAATGTTTGAAAAGTATAACCTATGTTTCACTAGCAAAGTTGCAGCCAACCCTCTCATATGAGAGGCATGATCATCAGGATCATGAGGAGATATACTATATAATCAATGGAAGTGGGCACATAAAGGTAGGTGATGAAGTGGCCAAGTTCAGAGATGGAGACATTATTTACATACCTGAAAAAACCAGCCATTCAATAACAAACGACTGCAACGAAATGGTGGAATTTCTGGCATTTGGCGGGTTTACTGGCATGAAGAAAGGAGGAGGAGGCTTGTGACAATGCAGCTTGGAATAATCGGATTAGGCAAGATGGGCGGAAACCTCGCATTACAAGCTAATGAGAAAAAAATAGCAGTAGTAGGAAAAGCCCGTAGCAAAAAGCCAGAACTTGAAAAGCAGGACATCAAAGTAGTTAACGACTATAAATCGTTCGTGGATTTTCTCAAACCTCCAAGAGTAGTTTATCTCTCATTGCCTGCTGGCCCGACTGTTGATTCAGTGCTAAATGAACTGGTACTCTTCCTTGAAAAAGGAGATATACTGATGGATGGTGGCAACTCCTTCTATCTAGATTCTATTGAAAGGGAGAAGAAAATTTCTGAAAAAGGCATATATTTTCTGGATTGCGGCACAAGCGGAGGGTTAGAAGGAGCCAGACATGGTGCTTGTTTTATGGTTGGCGGTAAAGAAGAGGGCGTTAGAATCGCAGAGCCCATTTTGACCGAACTGGCCGTCAAGGATGGATACATCCACACAGGCAAGCCGGGAACAGGTCACTTTGTAAAGCTAGTCCATAATGGAATTGAATTTGGCATGCTCCAATCAATAGGAGAAGGTGTTGAGCTTCTCAATAGAGGTGGCTTTGAGCTAGACTTGGCTGCAATTTTCAAGAACTGGTCAAATGGTTCTGTTATCAGAAGCTGGCTTGTAGAGCTTATGGAAAAAGGCCTCAGGGAGAAAGGCTTAGCAAAGACTGAAAGCTACATAGAAGATACAGGTGAAGTAAACTGGCTAGTGCAAGACGCCATTAATAAGGAAATTCCGATACCGGTGATATCTCAATCAATAATGGAGCTATTCAAATCTAGAATGAATGAAAGTGATGCATACAGATCAATTGCGCTGATGCGGCATGGCTTTGGAGGACACCCCTTTGGCAAGGATGAAGGAATAATAAAAGAAAGAAAAACAAGCAGGATTAGTAAAGTATGAAGCAGAATGCAATTATGCAAAGTAAGGGGGAATATTATTTCTCTGATTGATTCTCTAAATCGCCTTGGACATGGTTGACTAATTCATGACGCTGCATATCTCCAAAACTATCAAAATGCTCTCCGCAGAGCCTACAACTATAATCTACTGAACTATACTTATGCTTCAAGCTGCATACAATAATAGTCAACGCAATATCGCTGATAAAAGTTGCAAATAGATAAAATCAAAGATGTCCCTTCTCATCAATTCCATTTATCAGAAAGAAATAAAGGCGCAGGAAGCGGCGGTCTAAATACGACTACTTCTTTTGACTCTGACGAAAGTTCCATTGACCTTAAAGGATTCTCAAAAAGGCTAGTAGATTTTATATACAAAACTGAAGATCATGCAATTCAAGCGACTAATCCTGGCGGGTATTACACCGGCTTATGGTGCAGAGATTCCTCTTACATTCTCAAAGACTGGTTTCTATCAGGCAGGATACAAAGCATTATGAATCAGATTCTTGTAATATGGTCTCACCAAATAGATTCGGCTAGTGATGATAGGATAGTTTTTGGGAGAGGATCCCCCAAAATGAACTTTAAACCAACTGTCGCGGATAGAAAAGTGAAAAAAAGATTCAAAGGTTTACTTCCTACATCGATATACCATGGACGAAGATTATGTGAAGTCTTCGGCAAGAACCCAGATATCGATTCTACGGCATTGATGATCTCAACCACTTCGTGGATCCTGTCAAGGTTCTTCACGAAGGATGATCATAATGATGCCTCTTATGCCTCGACCAAAACAACAACTGCACATTCTTCTTCCACGAAACAACTCGAAAAGATCCTTGATTTCTGCATACCAAGAATGCACATAGCAATAGAGTATCTAGCCAACCGCGATATTGATGGTGATGGTCTCCTTGAGCAGAATCATAATGAAGACTGGATGGATAGCATAATGAGGGCTGGCAAGATAGTCTACAGCCAGGCATGTTGGATACTTGCATTGACCAATTTCTCTATTTTGCTGCAACTGCTGAACAAAAGAAAAAGATCAGTGCAAAAAATGTTGAAATTCGCAGATGCAACAATCACAGAAGTAGAAGATAAGTTATGGTCTGAAGAGGATGGTGCATACATAGATGTACAAGAAACACATCACATTGGCGGTCCTTATCGGACACTTACCCAGGACATTTCTCTATACTTAGTGGCTTTGACAGAAAACACAAGAATGGATAGCCTTTCGATTCATAACTATAGCAATTATCGTTCTAACAAAAAGAATATGCTGCAGCCGCAAATGATAAAGCAGCTTGATGGTAAAGAAAATGATCATGGCAAAAGCAGTTACGACAGACTAGTAAGTACATTGACAGCTATTCGCAGAAGAGCCTGGAAGAAAAAATGGCCTCTTGTTACAGAGGCAGAATTAGTTGCCAGGGGCCCCTGGCACCTTAAGCCTAATGAGTATCATAACCACACCTTTTGGCCTTGGGCTACTGGAATTGAGATGCTTGCAAGAAGCAGATTTGGGCAACTTAAAGAATGCGATATTTTGTTATCTACTCTTGCCTCAGAAGGACATCCTCATGTCCATAGCTTTTACGAATGGTTAAATCCAATTAACGATGCCAGCGGAGGAGTATATCCCTTCAGGACAGGAATATCTGCAGTAAGGCTTGCTATCAGCGATATACTAGCAAAAAGTGTTATGCGATATTACTTCCCTCAAGGCATACGGTCTAAAGGAGGAAAGGGCGAGCAACGGAAGATTGTTGATGTTGATGTTACATGACTATGGACAATTTTGTTATGTCTTTATCTTGTTTCAAATTTTTGCTTCTTTACAGGGAATAGCTTACCTATGCGTCTTTATGGTTGCAAGCTCCAGATGATAAATATCGCCTTTAGAAAAAATACATCCCTAGAAGAGGCCACCTAGGCGACCTAGCCATTTCATACAACAATTTTAATTCATTTCGTGCAGCGGTGTGAATTGCAGAAGCCAGAATACGGTCAGATAGCGAAGGATCCAACCAGCGAATAGCACCTAATACTCTTTTTTTCATAATGAGTTGGCTTTAGGAAAGCTGACGTATGCGATATTGCTTAAAATTATTATGGAATATCCCCTTTTTGCATATGCTCTGTCATAATGTGTCTTTGCATATCTCCAAAGCTATCAAACTCTACTCCGCATGATCTGCATTTAAAATACTTGAAAGGATCTTCACTGTGCTCCAGATTTTCATTCGTGCTCAATTATTGTTCTTCCTACTATATAGTAGTAGGTCTGTATTGCTGAAAAGAGTTTATTTCAATTGTATAACCCATAATACCAAAGGCAAATAATGATTACATAAGAATAGTAATTGGTGGACAATATTTCACCTGCTCCTTGGAGCTCGTTTGTTGCAAAAGCCGACATCTTTATGATAAAGACAGAAGAACACGCTCTTCAAGGCGTAAATCCCGGGGGTTATTATCAAGCGATTTGGTGCAGAGACGCATCCTACATTTTGAGGGATTGGACACTCTCTGGCAATATGGCGGCAGCTCTTCAGCAGCTGTACCTGATCTGGTCCCATCAAATAGAGCCCGGCAGAGAAAAACTTGTGTATGGAAGAGGTTCGCCTGAGATGAAATTTTTATCCGAAGAGGCAAGAGAGGATAAGCAGAAGGAATTTGCTGGAGCACTGCCTACCACGATATACCAAGCGGGATTCTCTGAAGTATATGGACAAAACCCCGATATCGATTCTACTGCGTTGATGCTTTCAACAACTGCGTGGATTATGAACAAGTCTTTGAAGCGTAGATTGCCATCAGGTAGAAGATTATCTGAAGTTTCGACTATGGCATCAGAACATTCTTCAGATTATGTTTCTGGTTTGCTGCTAAAACTCGGAATAACAGATCCAACAAGGGCAATTGATTTTCTAATTCCCAGGATGGTGCGAGCGGTTGATTATCTTGCAAGCCGCGACATCGACAACGATGGATTGCTTGAGCAGAACCATAATGAAGACTGGATGGATACCGTGCTTCGGGCTGGTAAGATAGTCTACAGCCAGGCATGTTGGATACTTGCATTGAAGAATCTATCGGACTTGTTGCTATCTGTTGATAAGCAAAAAGAATCTGATAAGATAAGCAGGATGGCAGATAGGGCAGTGCAGGCCGTAGAGCAGAAACTATGGTCTGAAGAGGATGGTGCATACATAGATGTACAAGAAACACATCACATTGGCGGTCCTTATCGGACACTCACTCAAGATGTTTCTTTATACCTAGTCGCTATCTCGGAAAACTCGGCAAGGGACAACTTGACAAACAGAGAACAAAATGTTTCAGGAGCAAAAACTGGTGACGAGAATCTTCAGAGAGCCAATAGAGCCCTTGATGCCATCAGGAGCAGAGTATGGAAGAAAAAATGGCCTCTTGTAACGGAAGTTGAACTCAAAAGTACGGGCCCCTGGCACCTTAAGCCTTATGAGTATCATAACCACACCTTCTGGCCTTGGACTACTGGAATTGAAATGCTTGCTCGAAGCAGATTTGATAGGGTACAAGAATGTAATCTATTACTGTCCACACTTACCTCAGAGAGCAATCTTCACATGCACACCTTCTATGAATGGATAAACCCTATTACTGATGAAGGGAATGGAGCGTTCCCATTTAGAACGGGTATATCGGCTGTCAGGATTTCTATTGTTGACACATTCAGCAGCATTAGAAGAAGGCTATCAGCTGAGGCTTGAAAGAATAAACTAAGTTCCCTTGAGTTAATGGAAGAGTAGACCGTAGCATCATATCTACAATTCCTACCTTTTGCTCTGTTTCGCTGCTTCTTCTTCTTGCTTTTTGCCTAGGTCAAATGAAGGACCAAATGCTGGGTATAAAGCCATTCCACCATCAACAAAAAAGGTACTTCCAGTAACATAGCTTGCCTTATCTGAAGCCAGAAATTCAACCATATTTGCTATCTCCTCAGGAGTCCCTATTCGTCGAAGAGGGATCCTCCTGAGCACCTTGTTTAATTCAGGCTTGTCCTCTTCAAACTCCTCATTCATGTCAGTTGCTATTGCGCCAGGTGCAACCGCGTTTACTCTGATATTATCCTGCGCTAACTCTAAAGCCATGGTCTTGGTCATCATTTCAATTCCTGCTTTTGATGTTGCGTATGGAAGATAATGCGGCTTTGGAATTATCTGATGAACTGAAGAGATATTTATTATGCATCCGCCTATTGGGTTTTGGTTTAGCATGTGCTTTACTGCTTCTCTACTGCAAACAAATGGACCTGTCAAGTCCACAGCTATGATCTTTTGCCAAACTTCTATTGAGGTATCCTCAAAAGGAACTTCTTGCTGTATGCCTGCATTGTTGACAAGAACATCAATTCTACCATAATGTTTCACTGTTTCGTCAATCAACCTTATACAATCAGCTTCTTGCGAGACATCGGCTATGACTGTTATTGAATCGCAGTTTCTTCCTATATCATGCACCTCTTTAGCTACTCTTTCAGCCTCGTCTCTTTTACGAGCATTTACAACTATGCCAGCGTATGTATGGGACTTTGCAAA
>DASUUX010000175.1:0-2677 GCA_036373855.1 Nitrososphaera sp. | reverse complement strand
GACACGAAGTGCTACATTTCTTGCCTCACTATACTTATCAAAAAAGTTACAAGTAGCAGATGATTGATTGACTGCTTATGCTCGGGAGATATCCTTTCGCAGCTAATACGATACATACTACTACTATTATCTAGATGAAGCATATATATATATATATCATCAAAACTGCACCTGAGGCTGTATGCAGTATATGCTGCGGAACGGATTGCCACATGCAGAGGCAAGAAACTGAAGGAATGAGATTTGACGAGCAAAGTAGTAGGAAAACTGGCATAGTAGAGTTAGAGTTATCCAAATAAACTAAATTTTTGTCAAGCTCAATTATGTACATCAACAGTAATGTAGTGCAGTGATTATTTGTAGCCACATTAACAAAGAATGTAATAATTATTATTTATGCCATAGCAGAACGGTAGTGAATTAATCAATATCAGGTAATTAGAAGCTAATGATGATGATTTCATCATTATAGCTATTGATAATTGTCATCATCTGGGTTGTTGGCGTTTTGTTATCATATGTATATGCTGTATGAGTATTGCGGTAGTAGTAGCCTGTAATCTCCAATATTATTCTAAATTACTAACAAACATACTCGAAAAGATGGTAATATAGATTTATAACCACAGGATATCGAATAACTGATACACAAAGCATGGTAGAATCAGGCGGCAAACGGATAGTTCTGACTGCAGATCGCAGTTTGATGACAAACTACAGGGGCAACTTCCTCTATGGCTTTATTGCATGTGGTCCCTACGAGCTTTTACCAGAATTTGTATTTGACAAGATCTTTTGTCCAAGTATTGAGACTGACCCGAACACAGGAGAGGTCAAGGTTGCACAGTGCGGCTTGAGAAGGATTGAAGCGGCGCTTTTGAAAGAATACAGGCGCGACGAGATCCTTCTTGCCCACCCTGAGATGCTCGACAGGTGCGTTGGCCCAGAGACAAAGGTCGTCGGCATCAATGTCATGGATCCACTTGGCATGGCCCCGGTGACGACAACAATGTCTCCAGAAAAACTCTCATATGTCGCCATGAAGTTCAAAAAAATGTGCGCTTCGATTATTCAGCTAAAGAAGAAATACAATTTCAAGGTAGTCGTTGGAGGTAACGGCTCTTGGGAGCTTGCCAAGCCCGATAGGATGAAGATTCATGGCATTGACACGGTGGTTATTGGCGAGGCAGATGAGTTGGCTCTTGATCTTTTCCAGGACTTGGAGGCTGGTGACGCGCCAGAACTCTTGCATACCTTTGTCCGCAGCATCGAAAATATCCCTATGATGCAAGGACCAACGGTTAACTCCCTCATCGAGGCTATGCGTGGCTGCGGCAGGGGTTGCGACTTTTGTGATGTCAACAAGCGCTCAAAGAAGGACTTTCCGCTTGCGAGACTACAGAAGGAGGCCAAAATTAACCTTGATTATGGTTTTGACTCCATCTGGCTACAATCTGACGAGATGCTGCTTTATGGCTGTGATAACAAGGACTTTATTCCAAACTCAGATGCTATCACCGAGCTGTGGAGCGGCCTGAAATCTACAGGTGCACGCTTTGTTGGAACGACTCATATGACGCTTTCTGCAGTTGCATCTTCGCCCGACCTTATAAAAAAGATGTCCGAGATTAATGAGATGAATGTCACCGGCGGTAGATGGCTTGCAACTAACCTTGGGATCGAGACAGTTGCTCCAAGGATGGTCAAGAAGCATCTTGGTGTCAAGACAAAGCCGTTTCAACCTGAAGAGTGGGGTTCAGTGGTAAGAGAAGGCTGCAGGATACTCAATCAGAATAATTGGTTCCCTGCGCTTACACTAATCATAGGATGGCCCGATGAGACACCAGACGAGACACAATACACGATCGACCTCATCGACGACTTTAAGGAGATGAACATGCGCGGCTTGGTTGCGCCGTTACTTTATCAAGACTTCTCTGAAAAGAACTCGATGCATTTTGGCAACCTCAACGAGGCGCAATTCACCCTATTCTGGAGGTGCTGGGAGCACAATCTGCGCGTAATAAACGACATCATACCGATCATTATCAGGAATAAGACATACGGTCCAGCAATGAAGGTCTTCATGGCAGCGCTCATCAAGTCCGGCACTTGGGCAATCATGAGATATCTGCGCGGGCTCTCAAAGGAATTGTTCAATGGACAAGTGCCAGAAGACATAGTCGAGCGATACTCGCGCAAACAGTCTGTGACGGCTACGATGCCATCACGGCTCTAGCATTTTTACCGTAGATTCTTGATCGCTTCATCTGCAAGCGTTGCAACTTTGGGCGTCAGGACTACAAAGTAATTCTTGTCTGCACGCTCGACTGACGTCACAGGCCGGTATTTCTTTGTCGAAATGTCAAATTCGACAAGGCCGGGGTCCACTTTTCCCTTAGTATATATCATCATTAGGATCTCTCCTGAAAACGGAGTCAATGGCACAAGAGAAAAGATGTATCCCTTGTACGAACTAACAGGCATGACTTGCTTCATGTATGGTGCAACAGAAACAAGGTATAGAAAAACATCCTCTACTGTAGCAAATTCTTCAAATTCAAACTTCATCATTCTAATCGCATTTTACCAAGATATAAGGCTTTAAAAAGGGAAAAAAAGAGAATGATTAGCCGTACGATTCGAACTTGATGTCGTAGCCTCCATCCTTTCTCTT
>DASUUX010000174.1:0-15064 GCA_036373855.1 Nitrososphaera sp. | reverse complement strand
GTCGTATGAGCGCTTGCAAACATTGAGATACAATGCAACAAGAAACAGGATAGCTGCATGTATTGCATTTGTTTCTGCAATCTTGTTTTTAGCTTCTGGCTATAAGGCAAATATCGAAATCTATAACCTACTGGCACAGGACAAGGTCTATTTACAATAGCAATTCGTATCCTAGTAGAACTTTGGTCCGGGCAATGGTGGAGTCTAAATAATTATGTCACCTGGTTGACATCCACTGCTACCGGTCTTGGTGTACTGTTTGCAGTAGTAGCTCCAAATATAGCTAAAGGGAAGGGAGATAGCATATTTTCTAAGATAATTAGACTTCTCTTGAGAAGGAAGTAAAACATAAATGTTTAAAGTTTCTTTACGTTTTAAAATGAGTTACTCTCCTCAAATATCACGGCGTGAGTTCCTTCTTACTTGTCAACTTGATCTTATGTATTCGTGTGTTCGCTCGTATTAATTGAGTTAACGGTTGCTTCATGCTGCTTTTGTCATATAACTGATTATGCAAGGAATAATCACCTCAAAGTTACGGCTCGCTCACGAGAATTAATTTGTTGTTGAATTCGAAGGCAAAGCTTTTCTGCTTAAGTGCAATGCGAATATCGTTAGCAGCTTTCATCATGCATTGCTCATCAATATCATTCGTGTGAATTTCTACTTTAGTATATTTGACCGGCTCGAATTTGCCTTCAAAGTAACCGTCGAACTCTACTAGGGACATACCACCATATCTGGATGCCATACCACGTACTATTTCTAAATAGCCTTCAACTCGAGGCAAATAAAATTTTACTGAGTCCTTTAGTGTCTTGACATTGAACTTATCTGCTGTTGCCGTCATAAGCGTACCAATATAGACTACTGTATATGTAAGAATGTAATGGATATATCTAATCTAGATATTGTTACAGAAGGCTAAAATGCTAACAAACACGTCAATCTCACGGTAACCAAAACAAACTATTAACGATAGTTTTACACACCATGAGAGAGAAATGACATCGAGTGTTTTTGGCTAGGGTGTAAGCATTAATGAGTTTTCAATCAGTGTATCAGCACTAGTCAAGACATATAAGAAAAGAAAAGCGGCACAATGGCTTTTTTCATTTTTATGATCAGACAATGAACACCAAAAGTGAACGTTTATGAATTATTTTCTTATTCGGACAATGATCCCAGATTATGACATCCAACAATCTTCTGCAGTCCGTATCTGAGCAATTAATCCTTGGGCGATTTTTTCCTTCCTCCTCAAGACAATTATCTTTGTAATTTGACAATTATATAACAAGTTAGGCCGATACTTCCACTGCGCCTGAATCTTTCGCTCAATCAATACGTCATCTGATTACAAAAGCTTGCAAATGCTCGGTGTAGAAAGTCTAATCTATATGTTTGAAATGTTCCATTAGAGGATTCAAGAGATTAAAGAAAGGAAGAGGAACCTAGACAAGAACCTGTATAGCCTAGGAATAGTTGAAATACAGGAACGTCACGATGGCGATCTCTAATTTGAAGACTTATATAGCCAGATAAAAGTGAATTGAATCAATGGTTGAAAAGATGACCGCTGTTTGGCTAATTATTCTCACTATCTTAGTTTGCGCTGCAGTGCCAGGAGTGCTGATTTGGCTGACTTCGTCTTCAGCTCCTGCAAGGATGCTAGTGGGACTTGACGCATTGGGCACTAGTCTACCAACATATATTATATAGTACCTCAGTAGCAAGCAGAATGTAACTTAAGGATTACTTTATCAATTATGCCAATGGCGTTCGAAGGGTCAAAAAGAAGAAGTCTCTTTTTTTCAATGTTGATACTAGCCGGGCTGATAGGGGGTGCCGTTCTTGCCACCTCTGCCTTTACAACGTACTTCCGATCTCAAGATCCAGTTAACCAGTGCGTAGATGATCCGGAATCTCAGCCTTTTCAGCTATCAGTTCCAATTACTGTAATAGAGGATGGCTTTCCTGCTCTTGTTCCCGAAGGGGTTGGTATCGAAGACGACTGTATTCGGCCTGTGCATACTGTTGAAGAAAATGTAATTCAGGTAACATACAGCAGACCATATGACTTTACACTTGGACATTTTCTATATTACTGGTTAGGAAACGATCTACTGCAATATGACACAAAGGTATATGTTAATGACATCCTTCACACTGAGGGCGATCTTCGTGACATTGTATTAGAGGAGGGGGACCGGATTAGGATTGAATTCATAGGCAGAAACTAATTATAAAATGGATTTTGAAGTAATGACGATGTGAAAGAGGTTCGTAGTGAGATAGAAATCAACAGCTACCCCGAAAGTGTATGGAGAATCCTCACCGATTTCGGTAATTACGAAAAATGGAATCCCTTCATTAACAAGATAATCGGTCTTCCAACAGAAGGCAGCAAAATTGACATTTATATAGAAACACACAGCGGCAGGAGCAGAAAGTATTCACCTAGGATTACCAAAGTGGAAGAAGCACACGAGCTTCGATGGTTTGGCAAAAGTTCCCTTCCAGGCTTTCTAAACGCTGAGCATATTTTTACTATTGAGAAGCTGCAGCCTGAGCGCGTACGCTTTATCCAGCGCGAGGTCTTCGATGGATTGCTCACCTGGCTTTTTGGAAAAGGCCTTGATACAGATGTCAGACAAGGCTTTCAGGATATGAACGATGCGTTGAAAAAGCGTGCAGAGCACAACAGTCATTAGCAAAAATATTTATTTATATTTCTGCAAAGATTAACACCTGTTGCCAAATTATTACGAGATACTAGGAGTCTCCCCTGATGCCAGTCAGGCTGAAATAAAGAAATCTTTTCGCGATTTGGCATTACAACATCACCCGGATAAGAATAAGAACTCTGAGGAGTCAAAGCAAAAGTTCATGAAGATAATCGAGGCGTACGAAGTGCTTTCAGATGAGCAAGCAAGGAAGACCTATGACAGCAATACCTTACAAAAGCGTGGGAGTAGGACAAGATGGACGCCATCAGCAGATTTTGGCACAGTGTACAGCTACGAGGAAATCAAGCGGCGGTATAGGCCAAGCAACGTTGGGGGGGGTATGTGGGACATTAGTGACAAGGCCAGTTTTGGAATATGGAAGGCAACAATCCTATTGTTTGCATGCTTGGCCGCACTATTGATATATATCATGCTACTGAGCTAGCGGTTGCGCTTTTTTCTTTTGCGCTTTTGTTCTTCTTTTTCTTCTTTTTCTTCTTCTTCCTTACGAGCTTTGCTCTTATCATACATAGCATACCTGAAAGCAAAAAACACCCCAATCACCAAGCCCGGCATAGCAATGATAAGCGATATTCCTATCAGCAGCGACAGGAAGACAGCCAATACACCGCAGCTTAGTGAACCGATCATTAACATCAGAATCGCAGATTTTGTTGCAGCCAAGTCACCTGATGTAATCCATGTCGGTATAAAAGTTGTTTTCTGAGTCGTCACTCAAAAGGAATAAAAAGGGACCAAAATCAAAGGCGACTTAAGGAGCATTACGATGCAGATAGTTGCCATAGGCAGCCGCGTTTTTGTCACCAGTTTCCAGCTGGCAGGTGTGAAAGGAGTCAAGGTGGAAACATCTGCACAAGCGCTTACTGAAATCAATAAGATGGACGAAAACAGCGGAATTGGGCTAGTACTTTTGAGCGATGACATAGGTAAAGATATACGCCACCAGCTTACAAGCCTAAGGGCTAAGAGGCCTATTCCTCTTATCTTTGAGCTGCCATCACCAGGAAGCAAAAAAGAAAAAGTTGACTATCGTGCCCTTCTCAAGCAAATTCTTGGAGTATAGTCAAACCAGAGCCTATGCTCTTCCGGAATGTCCTACCTAGCTATTTCGGCGATTGTTCAACGGAATATATATGCTGGTCTAGCTATGAAGCGCCAATAGTAAAAGGAATAATAGCACATCCTAGATTTTCATCTTTGAAAGCATAGTTGCATTTAACTCAAGTGGTATGTAGAACCTTAAACTTCGTTAATTACGACGGATGTTATTTTCATCTATCTCGTTTTTTCCGGGAGCAGTAGTGTATGGCAACATTAAAGTCTCACTCAATAGAAGAAATCTCTCGTTGCTCCTGCCTTTAATAAATGCCCAATCCGTCTTTGATGTGATACAATTTGATGTCTTTCTCTATGATCAGCAGGATCAGCTTCGTGTCAGTTGATCGTCGATGAGCAAGCGAACATAGGAAGCGCAGGCAGTGGATGTGATTCCCTTGCATTGTCAATAAGGTTTTTGTATTTTGCCACGAGATACAAATGTCGATATTGTCAAGTGACAGAATACTTGCTTATAAGAAGGGTGGAGGAGCATAACTGAGCCCTCAATGCTTAAAATTCTTCTAGATAAAACCCACATGAATGATTAAAGTTTTTCAGTACCTTATCGTTCTCTACAATACATAATAACCAGAAATCGATAATCTCTTGTGCATGGAAAGAAAGCAGACAATAATTTTTTTTTTGATGGCAGCAGCACTACTTATCACAGGCCAATCAATCGCCTTCAGCTTTTGGGGAGTGCATGAAAACAACAGGCTCGTACACAAAGCATCTTTATCTGTGGACGAGAATAATAATAATATTATTACTGCTCAACTCAGCACTGGTAGTTCTAATAATACATTTCAAGTTTTGCCCGACCCATCTCCACCAAGCATATCTGATCCTAACATAAGAGTTGAAAAGGTCATCACAGGTCTGGAATCGCCTACCAGCATGGCATTTTTGGATAGTGATGACATAATTATATTAGAAAAAGGTAACGGCAGAGTACGTCTTGTTTCAAACGGCATCCTCCAGCCGCAACCAATACTTCAGGTACCTGTTGTAAACAACAGCGAGCGAGGATTGCTTGGCGTAGCTATCGCAAACACAACTACTAGTAGCACAACAAAGACCGTGTTTCTATATTATACTGAGCCCGTTGGAGATCAAGTGAAAAACAGGATCTACAGGTACGAATTGAACGAGACAGGCAATATGACTGGAGGGCAGCTTATTCTCGATCTGCCCGGCGAACCAGGACCCAACCACGATGGCGGTAAGATAGGAATTGGGCCTGATCGCATGCTATATGCTGTGATAGGGGACCTTAACAAGGATGGGATGCTCCAAAACGTGAGAGAAGGCCCCCCGCCCGATGGTTCATCTGTCATAATAAGAATAGATTACGACGGAAATGGAGTCGGGAATCTCTTATCAGGCGGAGCAGCCGATCTTAGTAAGTATTATGCTTACGGTGTAAGAAACAGCTTTGGTTTTGACTTTGACCCGCTAACGGGGATCCTTTGGGATACAGAAAATGGTCCAGCAGAGTATGACGAAATAAATATTGTTCTACCCGGCTTTAATAGTGGGTGGAACATAGTGATGGGGCCTATTGGAAGAGAAGGGATCACCCCACAAGATCTTGTGCAGTTTCAAGGCTCGCACTATGCAGACCCTGTTTTTAGCTGGTTCCAATCCCAAGGTGTCACCGATCTGGAAATCTTCAACTCTTCGAGCCTTGGTGAAAGATACACCTACAACATGTTCGTAGGCGATTATAACAACGGCAACTTGTACTTCTTCACCATCAACAGCAACAGGACAGGGCTTAATCTTGGCGGCATTGCTGGCTTGGAAGACTTGGTGGCCGACAACAACGAGGAGCTAAATGCAGTAATATTTGGTAGGGGATTCGCCGGCGGCATTACCGATATTGAAACAGGGCCAGATGGCTACTTGTACATTCTGACGCTATCAGGAGATCTGTACCGCATAGTACCGGGAGCACCGCCGGCTCCAACCATCTTATAAGGCGAAAAACGCCTTATATTTCAGACTTGCTCCATTAGATTGGAGAGACAGGCAGTACCAGCAAAAGCAACATAATAACCGCCGGCTAGTTAGCTAGCGTATTGAAGCTAGGCTATAATGTTTGGGCCTAGTATATTGCCAGCTTTAAGCTCCCTGAGTTTGGAGCCTGAGATCCGATATTGACACCGACGGTAGAGTACTCAGGACCAAATTCATTGATGCTAAATTCAATTGCATTTGGTCCTTGCTGACTATCGACTACTACCGTAGTTACATTGTCAACAAGGCCCCTTGGTATTCGTATTGCCAGAGTTGCATCAGGAGCAACGATGCCATTCAAGTTTGCGTCTATCATTATCCTTTTTTGCTCTTGATTAATACTGATTTCTCCAATGTTGACTGCAGAAGGCGACTCTACCTCTATCGTAAAGAGCATCTGCTCTCTATCGCCTATCGAATCAAGTGTGTATATTTGGTAGCCGCCGTAATATATCTCCCCGTCAGGTGACTGTGCGATTCCAACCGTAGGTACGAAGGGGTAGTGTGCCAGTTCTATCTTCAATTCTTCAACTATGCTCTTTTTGTCTTCGCTCAGCTTCAGAGCATAGATATCGCCGGTGAAACTGCCAAAGAGGAACATCCCCTTGAGCTCCGGCACTGCATCACCTTCATAGTAAATCATCTGTGTTGGTGCTATCGTATCCCAGTAACTTCTCAGCGGCTTGATTGATGAGTCGTTCGCTCGCTCAGGAGGCAAGTTAGCCGGCTGGGAAGTGGGAAAACCATAATTCCCGCCCTTTGTTATGAGGTTTATTTCATCATAGCGAACGTCACCATTTTCAGTAACCAGACCTATCCCGTCATCATCAAATGCAATACCATACATATTTCTGTGGCCTATTGTGTATACAGGAGAGTTTGGATAGGGGTTATCTTGTGGTATAGTACCGTCCTTATTTATGCGCAGTACCTTGCCTATCACAATAGATGGATCTTGTGCGAAAATATGCTCAGTAGCATCACCAACAGTGATGTACAACTTGCCATCAGGACCAAAGGCCATAGCGCCGCCCGAGTGATATCCACGTGAAGCAGGAATATTATCCATTATTAGAGTCGGGTCAGTGCCTGTGTTATTGTTATCTGTGAATCTTAGAACACGGTTGATGACTTTGCCCCCGTTACCATTTTCAATATCTACGAGGGCGGTATAGTATACGTATACATGGTGGTTGATACGAAATTCAGGGTCAATTGCAAGCCCAAGCATTCCTTGCTCCCAGCTAGCATACAGATCGTCTACACTTGCGAAGGGCTCGTCTAGGATGTTATGTTCAGGGGTCATTATTCTTATTGCCCCTGTGTTCTTTTCAGTGAAGAAAAGCCTGCCGTCTGGGGCAAAGACCATGCTTGTGAGCATCGTGATGGTGGTCCCGTCATTTCTTTGCAAGACATCTTTTGTGTCCCCCTCAAATTTCCAGTGGCCAACCAAGCCGGATGAAACTTCCGACAGATCAAAGAGCTGCTTGATTTCATCCTCGCCAATTGTTCGGTCATACATGCGAATTTCGTCAATAATACCTGACCACCTGTTGCATGATGAACAGTAGGCTGCAGATCCAATCCTCAACGGCAATCCCGGATCTGCATTATACTCGCCTTCAAACTCTCTCTCGCCAACAAGCAATCCATTCATGTATAGTCTGACTTTAGAGCCATCAAACGTGCCGGTTATGAGGGTAAACTTCTCTGTTGGGATTTGAATTTCAGCAGGGGAAAAGAGCGTCCTGTTGGTGTTGAAAACTCCGAAACGAAGAGTTGCAACTTGGGCGCCAGATTGGCCGCCACTACTACTGCTAAAAACGTCAAACTGCCAGCCAGATGATTGAGCTCTATTGCTATGGGAGACAACATGCCCATAAGGCTCTATCCTTGTAGACTGCATCCAGAAGGAAATAGAGAATTGGTGTGGGTTAAGCTCCGGTGAATTCATTATCTCTATTGACTCTCTATATTCCCCTCGCATTTCCAGTGCTTGACCAAACTTGCCATTGACAAATAGGATATCAGTAGTGGTCAGCGGATTTATGAGGGATGAATTACCCCTGACTTCATTTACCTCCATTTCATTTAAGAGAAGGTCACAATGCATCGCAGTGCCGTATTGCTGGCATCCAAAGAGTTGAGCTGACGATATCTGTCCGTATGCTAAAACAGTGGTCTGTAATACAAGTATGACAGTGGCAGCAAGGGATAAGGCACAAGAATAGCGGTTCATAGTAAAATAAGATTACGAAAAATTATTTAATTGTTGAGACACACCCATTGCATCCAGTAGACATCTAGAATCTCTGTTTCTGTCAATGGGAGACAAAAAACTTACAGATGGGTCTATTGTGTGATTTGCTTTATCAGCTGAAGCATCTTTTCTGCAACATTTTCTCCATAGGGATTGCGTTCGATCTTAGCCTCAAGCATCATTTCGATAACATTGCTCAATGGGTCGCGCCGATATAACGGAAAAAGCACGTTTGCCTTCAAAAGGAGCGTCTCCCAACGCTCTGAGACATGTCTCAAAGTAACGCAAGGCCGCCTGAGCACAATGGCCTCTTCCTGGACTCCACCAGAATCAGTCATGACGAGTCGGCAATTCTTCAAAAGATAAAGAAATTCCAAATAACCGGCTGGCTCTATTGCAATGACGTTTGGAGGCAGGGTGATGCCATAACGAGCAAGGTTGTTTTTTGTCCTAGGATGGATGGGAAAGACGATCTTGTGGTTTATACCCGATAGATGCTTTCTCAACATCTCAAGCCTGTCACGTTCGTCGACATTTTCTTGTCTATGCATAGTAAGCAACAAATAGTTGTCAGGAAGATCATAATGCCTGCCATATTCATCTGAAACCTTTGCAAGCCGCCTGCAGACATCCACGACAAGGTTACCAGTTACCGTGACATTCTTCACTATTTCCTCATAAGATAGAAAAGTCCTAGCAAGTTCGGTTGGAGGAAATAAGTAGTCCGACGTAGAATCGATCTGTATCCTTGCCCTTTCTTCCGGCACGCTAAGATCAAAGCAACGGAGGCCTGATTCAATGTGGACAAGCGTGGAGCCAACTTCCTTTGCTGCAAGTGCACCTGCTAGGCTAGAATTCGTGTCGCCATATACTAGAATACATGGGGGTCTCATCTCTCGGAGGAACTTTAGCATGTTTTCCTTCAGTGTAGCAACATCTGATGTATCGCAGCGCAGGTCATAATCAGGTTTGATCTTTAACTCATCAAAAAAGATGCTCTTCATGTTGTCAGAATAATGCTGTCCTGTGTAGATCAAGGCATGGTTGCCCTGGCCATCTAGCAATTGTACGAGATCGGCGAGCTTAATGATTTCTGGTCTTGTGCCAGCTATTGTAACAATGTCTATGACATTTTTTTCTACTTGCATTTTTAACGGATTATTACGTGTCTTCATTGTATTTCTAGGGTATAGAATCATGCTGCATCTGCCACACATTTTCTGCGCCTTTTTCCTTCATAAATCCATGTGCGGTCTTGGTGCTGGCCCATGACTTGATCGTAAATGCTCTAATGAAGCTGACAAACCAGTAATGTGAAAATGGCAGGAAGAGGGGTATCTGAGCCGCATAGCCAAGACCACGCCAGCCATATTCTTTTATCAGAACTGCAGCCTGCAGCGCAAAGAGGACGCCTGTTAACATAAACCATATACTCAGAGGCAAATACGCATAGGTAAAAGGATAGTAATCATATATCAGGTAGTGAAGAGCTGCAAAAGCAGGAATCATGAGCATGATAAAGCCAGTTACCGCAGCAATTGGATTTAGCCAGAAAATGTGGCCAATAATGTCTGACCGATCGGCAAGCCTAGTTCCAAGCAAGTTGATGAATCCTTTAGCCCATCTTGCCCTCTGCCTCAGCATGAAATCAAGTGTTGGTGGTTTTTCATCATAGTTTATAGAAAGTGGCGCAAATGCTATCCTGTAGCCCTTCTTTAGCAATCGAAAGGTTAACTCGTAGTCATCCACAAGATGATTGGCAAACATACCTACCCTTGTCAAGATGTCTTTTCTGACAATATAGCCTGTGCCTCCAAGCGGACACCGGCGACCAATGCAGGTCCTTATTGTCATAAATGGAGTAGACCAAAGATCACCTTCTAGTGCAAGCATTCTAGTTACAAAGTTAAAACTTCTGTTGCTTGGAATGTACCTGCCTTGAACCGCACAGTAATTTCCGTCAAAGAGAGGTAATGCTTTCTCAAGGAAATCCCGTGAGAGCAGTCCGTCACTATCGAGCACCATTATGTAACTGCCACTTGATTTCTCAACTCCAAAATTCAATGCGATGCCCTTGCCAGCCTCTTTTGTCTGAAGATCGAATACCTTCACTCTCGGATCGTTAACCTTGGCTTCGTCAAAGGTTCTGTCAGTGCAATTATGGCATATTACAATTACTTCGATTTTTTGATAGGTCTGCTTAAGGCAGTCGAGTACAGTTCTTTTTATGACGCTCTCCTCGTTTCTTGCCGGGATTACTATACTGCATAGTTCTGTCTGGTTGCGGAACCTTTCAGATACCCTTTCCTTCATCTTTAGCTGGTAGTTCCTGACGCTGCCGTAGCCGCCAAGGTACAATGCGAATATCATGATTAGCATGGATACATAGATTAGATTGAAGCCTAATATTGGCAACGTAAAGTAAGTTAAGTCGAAATCGCTGTCTATTAGAATTTCTATACCATATATTCTGGGGTATATCGACGCCGTAAGTACTAGAGCCCAAAGTGCAATTACAACAAAAAAGAATGCAATCCACACTTTTTCGGCCAATCAGATACACCATCCATCATGAATTAAGGTCACGGCGTTACTGAAATTTATGGCGCTATATTCGCATTTATTTATTACTATGGTCTGTGCATGATGATGTTACCAACCAAACAGGTTCTGAAAGTAATCGAGGGTCTGTGACAGTCTATCCATTACCTGTGTGAATATGTCTTGAGACTTGGTGATTTCGTACTCTTCAAAGTCCGAGACGATATTGCCGTTTGCGTCGCCTGCAGTGACCATGACCACCCGTGAGGGCGGCTGTATGTCTATTAATGCTTTATATACATTATTCTGGTCTCGGAAGAGTCCATCAACTCTCAGCTGACCATTATGGACGTATTTGACCTCTCTTGTCCTCAGACTTGACTCATCTGTTATCCTAACCTTAAAGACATTCTTGCCCTCATGCAAGTCAGTAGTAAGTATTTCTATCTGGGGCGGTGTCCGATCGTTTTCAGCTATTCGTTCTTCTTCAGGACTGTTTTCTGGAAATGGAGGCGGCAGCATTGGGATTGATTGTGCGCTAGCATATCTTCCAGCTGATACCGCTATCATCAATAGCAAAAAAGCAAGAGCGAATTCCTTCAATGAAAGTGAAATGATACCAAACAATTTAAAAGTCATTGCTTCGCACTTATCACAGCGTATAAAAGAAAAACTGTCATTCTTAGAAGTCTGGCGTAATCCGCAACGACCGACAAATCCTCTATTATATTATGACAGAGGCGAATTTGATACTATATAAATAAGCGTGCCACCCACTCCTTTTGATGAATATTCTTGCCATCGGGGCGCACCCCGATGACATTGAACTTGGCTGCGGTGGCCTCTTGCTAAAGGCTTCGCGGCAGGGTCACCATAATATTTTCATGTACACGTTAACGCGAGGGGGAGCTTCCGGTGATCCTGAGGAACGGACAAAGGAATTAATGCAGTCCGCAAAATTCGTAGGGGCAAAAAAATTGTGGATTGACAATTTCGAAGATACCAAGCTATCGCTTTCAAGTGATCTCATTAATCACATTGAGTTTTTTATAAAGAAGGCTGATCCTGACATTGTGCTGACGCACTCGCTTGGTGATACCCACCATGATCATCGCGCAATAGCTGCTTCCACATTGGAGGCTGGAAGATTCGTCCCAAACATACTAGCTTATGAAATCCCCGTAACTCGCGAGTTCAAGCCGCAGGTCTACTATGATATTTCAGATGTCATCGATGGTAAGATAGATCTTATCAATATTTTCTGGTCACAGAGAAGCAAGTCGTTCCTCCAGTCAAATGCCATTCGCGGACTTGCACAGTATCGTGCATTGCAAAGCAGATTCAATAATTCGGTAACTTGCGTGGAAGCTTTTGAAGTGCAAAAGCTGTTTTTTGGCAAAGAGTTCAAGCTGTTGAACATCCCACAGGAAAATATAGCTAGAGCAGCGTCCGAGCAAATGCCAAAAGAGGTCATTGAATCAATAAGCACATAAGTTTAGGTTGTACTCGTTTTCTCTTGGCCTGCCATAAGGAACACCTCGTCGGTCTTTACCTTGTGTTTGATTGACCTCGCTGGAACACCTGCAACGATATCGCCGTCAGGAACGTCGTGTATAACTGAAGCACCTGAGGCCACAATGACGTTTCTGCCTACTTTGATCCCATTTTTCAGTGTTGAATTTAGACCTGTCCAGCTGGTGTCTCCTAGGCTTGCACTGCCTCCAATAATCGTACCCGCCGTAAGTTCACAGTTCTTTCCCACAGTTACGTTGTGAGCAAGATGGACAAGAGCATCAAGTTTTGTTCCATCTCCTATCCAAGTGTCGGAAAGTGATCCACGTGCAATAGAGCAGTTAGCATATATCTCAACACTGTTCCCAAGTCTAACATAGCCCTTGTGAGGGAATTTTTCCAGCTCACCACTTTCATACCGCTCGAAAGCAAAGCCATCAGATCCTAAGGAGGCTCCTGACTGGATCACGCAGTTGTTACCAATTATACAGTTTTTCACGAGTGATACTCTGTCGTATATGATTGTGTTGTCGCCTAGCGAACAATTATCGCCTATTACCGCGTAATCGCCAATAAAGCAGCCTGATCCTATCTTGGATTTCTCAGAAATAACTGCCCGTGGTGAGATACCAACCAACCGCTCTTGGTGCCTCATCTCTTTGGTCACTCGGACAAATGTAAGCCGGGGATTATCCGTGAATACTAACAGTTGCTTGCTATTTGGGTGAACCAGACCTTGCATTTCCTTCTTGCATAATATCACACCTGCCTTTGACCGGGAAATGTACGACAGTCCCTTTTGGCCCACATACCAGCAAAATGCAAGGTCGTTTTCAGTCGCCTCATCAACAGAAGCTACGCCATTTATGCTGACGTTGCTACCTTCTGACTCAAAGTCAACTCCAAGGGTGGATAGAACTGACACTACATCCCAATCTGACATTTATGAGGTTACACTCTCTATACCTGAAAAATACCTATTAAAGAATTATGGTCGATGTATATCAATAGTTATGATTATAAAATCTTACAAGGCAATTTGGCTGTCTATAAATCCGATAAGGAGACTGCAATAGCCATGATTAATGTAGAGGAGGAAGTCGAGTACAAAGTTGAGAGGAAAAGCGGTGCAGCGCCCGATATCGATAACGCAGCAGATATGTTCAAGGTCGGTGCGAAGGCAATGGGCAAGAAAGTAACAAAGCGAGACAGAGGCCTTGAAACAGAATATTGTATATAAATTATTATAAAAGAATCATGTTGAAAAATCATTGCTGAACAAACTTAGAGATTTGCTAGAGCCTACACTAACGAAAATTGGCGCAAGCTTTGCCTCGACAGGGCTCTCAGCGAACTTTTGGACTGGACTAGGTCTGGCAGTATCAGTCCTTGCTGCAATTGCCTATAGCTCGAATGACTTGCTCGAGTCTGACTGGTCGCCTTGGAATTTCGCTTCTGTCATAGGCGGAATCTTTCTCTTGATTTCGGGCTTCTTTGATATCGTCGATGGTAGCGTGGCGCGTATTACAAAGCAGATTTCAATAAAGGGTGCATTCCTTGACTCCGTCTTTGACAAGATAGCTGAAGTAACTATTTTCGGCGGTATTGCATTGGGGCAACTTGCAGATTCGTTTTGGTGCCTAGTCGCCTTGGGGATGTCTCTTCTTGTAAGCTATACAAGAGCGAGGGCTGAATCCCTTGGGGGCAAGCTCAAAGGCATAGGAATAGGCGAGCGCGCAGAACGACTGCTAATCATTGCAATAATAGGCATGATACCTATGAGAGAAGCAATGCAATGGGCACTGATAATTGTTTCCATAGTAGCAGGCATCACGTTAGCTCAAAGGATAGGGATAACTGTAAGGAGACTGTCCTCTACCGAAGCTTAGACGCAGTGCGTCTATCTGCCTCTGATCTTACCTTCACAATGCCTCTATGAACGGCACATGACACGCAATAAAACTTGACATCTGTAGACATCGGTATGTATGCCCCCGATGCTCTCAATTCTTTGGCAAGCGTAGGTTCTACAAGCGTGATCCTTCCTGTTACTTTCTTGGCCTTGTCTCGAGGAACCAAAGCTCCGCACTGGCTGCAACTCACTGTGCCTGAGCTACCCTTGCCCCCCTTTGACCTTCCCCTGCTTGCTCTCTTCTTTGGCATATATTGCGTAAGATTTGTTTGCTATGCTTTAAATCTTGTGTTTGAATTTGAATAATGCATTGGTTTTGCCGACTCAAGGTTAAGAAATTTGCGAAAAAAGCTCGTTATCTTATACAGAAAGTAATTTTGTATTGTAGATAGTAAAAGGATCGAAATTCTTCGCATATCCGCTGTATGGCATGAAGTCTCTGGGGTCCAGTTCAATAAATTGTGTCCATTTTCGGGAAAGTTCTAACAGCCTTGCTTTCTGACGTTAAGATACTTGTTATGCTAATAGCGGCATATCTCTCATTCTATTCACGGAAATCGTTTTTCTTTTTCCTCGAAAATATAATTCTATGATAAGAAGAATTGTTGTTAAAGCTTGTAGCTGATTGAGGAAAGAGTTTAGAAGTCTTCTCACTATACAGAAAAATGCTACTCAAAAGTGTCTTAACACAATCAATCACAATCCTTATAGCTCTGGTAGATTACACAGAGAAATGCAAAGGGCGCAAGCGCAAGCCCACGCCGCCATCCCAATCCACGGTTATGGGCTGCGCAGACAAGCCCTTTTATTATCAACCCAAAGCAACATATTTGCAGTTAAACTACATTGAGAATAGCTATTGCTTCACATGTGGTGCTTGACAAGATAAAAAGCACTGATGGCACCGTGACAGAAAGTATCGGCGGACCGCCATGCTATTGTGGGATTACAAGCAGGAGGTTTGGGTTTGAT
>DASUUX010000173.1:0-8907 GCA_036373855.1 Nitrososphaera sp. | reverse complement strand
GCTTTTTCAGCAAGTTGCGCATCGGTTGGGTTTGGTCCAAGATCTTGGTCATAGCCAGCTCTTACTTCGTCCATCCTGTAAATTGTCGGAGTAGTGGGTAGAAGCATGAAATCAAATCGCTGCCAATCCTTGCTAATCACCTGCTGCTTGATCAAGTTGATTGCCCATTCATCAGCGTATGCCCTAGTCGCCTTATTGTAGAAAGCGTTTTTGATAATAAGATAAGTGGTCGGATCAATCAACTGATCTGTATCCGGATCCATTGTGATGGGGGCACCAGTAGGCCTATTGTCAAGCACATAATTACCGTACGTTAGAAAACGTTGCGAAACCGATGCGCCGCCGTACAGAAGTCTTGCAACATCTTCCCACGGTTTATAATCGAACAGAACTGGTTCTCCCCCTATCCTTTCCAAGCGCTCAATGGCGGCAAAATATCGCTCCTGAGCTCCGGTATCGTTCGCCCACAGGTCGTTTAATCTGTTATCCATGTATTGTCCTAGATTAGGATCGACAAGCTCTCTTGGAACTCCAAATTTGAACTTTGCTGGAGCCTCTTTCCCAGTGCACTTCAGAGTATCGGCTTCCGGCCTGGAGTATGGATCTGTGTCATCGTATTGCTTGATCTGTTCTGCGATATACCGCGCATCACTAACGTTCAGGCTAAAAATCGTGTTTGTATCAACCGATCTTACTGCGGGAAAAGTGAGGTGATTACTAAGCAGTCCAGGTGTGGGCTTGTAACCGACCAAGTCATTAAACGCTGCAGGCACACGACCTGAGCCGGCTGTGTCTGTTCCATAGGAGAAACTTGCCCAGCCTATTGCAACCGCAGCAGCGGATCCCGCGCTCGATCCCCCGGTAAGGTAGTCTTCGTTGCGAACATTATCTACGGGACCATATGAGGAACGGGTTCCAACTAATCCTGTGGCGAACTGATCCAAGTTCGCCTTTCCTATCAAGATTGCTCCTTTATCTAGGGCCAGTTGAACGATCAACGCGGTGGAATCCGCGATTGGCTTCACTGCTGGAGCGTTCGCTATGGGCGGCTGATGACAGTCTGTTTCTGGATCAGGTGCCACATCAAATCTCAGCAGTGAAGGATCTTTAAATTCCGGTGTATCTGGAGTAGGAGAACCTGGCAGGCCTGAAACTGGCGGATATTCGCAATTCGGGAAGCTGGTCCAATTCGCACTGCCGATAGTGGTTTCCATGCCCTCAACATCTACGATATCTTTCACGACAAAGGGAATACCCCAAAGCGGGTATTCATTGATAAAACCTATTTCGGGAGGAAGACTAGCTCGCAACTCTTTGAGCTCTTGTACCCTTTCAAGCGCATCAGCTCTAGAAACCCTGGAAATCAGAATCGGGTTTTGATCGGTGTTATCATTGAACTCAATGCGGTCATAGATATCGTTGATCAGATCTTCTGGATCCAGTGTATTATTCTTGTATTTTTGCAACAGGGACTGGATTCCCATCTCCTCATAGGTTGCAATGCGCTGCCCGGTCATGTCGGTCCCAGGGTCGTCAATGGCAGTGTTAATAGTCGCAGTGGCATATGTTTGGAGTCCACCTAACATCGAAGATATCACTAATACAAATGCAGAAAAAACGGCCACAAAAACTATGTACATTCTTCGATTCGAACTCGTACTTCCACTCGACAAGGGCTTACATAAAGCCGAGAAGTATTTAGTGATTAAATAGTGAGTATATCCCGATTGGGTTATTATCGTAAGTGATGTGTTACAGGATATTATCGGAATATCACGACCATTGACGCAAAAGATGGACTATTTTTGCTTGGCCCATTACTATTCCACATTATAATAATACTAATTCGATAAGAAATCCTATAAAGTTTGGTTAGTAGAACCCTACTATGTGCAGGGACTTAATCCCGACGGGCCCGCTCCATTATCAGTTCTTTTTAGAAGGGGCCTACTGAGCTATTACATGGAGAGAAGCTAGTGGGATTCTGCTGTCTCCTAATCCATATGCTGATGCCTCAACTTGCTGCTGCAAAGACAAAATAGAGGAAGATGGAGAAGTAGGGGATGCAACAAGAACCAAAAACATCATAGTTGTTATGCTAGTTACTAACATAATTCTTGAAAGCGACGCTCTCTTTGTGGTATTCGTAATATTAAGACCTAGCAATCACACACACAGGAGGCCAATGCTATAAAGCCGTCAGATTCTTCTGCATGTATGAATTTGACACACTGTTTGTTATACATGTGCCTGTATTAAATAGAGCGGCACTATCATACAAGGCATGAAGGTCTACCAAATTTCTGCCATTACACTCAAAGTAAAGGATATGGAAAAATCATGCTCTCTATATTCAAAGATCCCCGGTTTTAGGCTGACATATGGAGGAAAGCCATCTGATCGTTTCACAACATTTGAAATAGGCAAAGAAAGCAAGGCAACGACATATCTTAATTTAGACCTGATAGAAGAAGAGGAAGAAAATGACAGCTATGATTTCTACAAGAAATCGAACTTAGGAGGAAAAAGTAAATGGAGTGAAGATTTTGGAAGGGTAATATTTCATACTGAAAATGTAGATAGACTTTATTCATATATGAAAAATGAGGAATATATCTCAAAGTTTATTGTGTTTGAAAACGAACCTACCAATGCTCCATGGGGAGAAAGGTTCTTTCATATCCGCGAACCAGATGGATATCAATTATCATTTGCACAGCCATTGTAGTAAATGGAACTAATAATTTGCTAGTCATTGTTATCTTCTACTTTCTGGGTGATCGTCTTACGTGATGGGAAGTGATAATTGACGCTTGTCCTCTATTATATGAAGACTTGCTAGATACACCGAAAGTATCTCCACCATCTCCACTACCTCCATCTTTGTCAATTTGAGCGTGGATTTGCGAATCTTTTGGTGGAGACATTCGCATAGTAGTGGAGATAATACCTCCACCTTCAGATGATATCTCTATCGTTTCTGGCTTGCTTGATTTTGAGCTTGATTCCTTGTCTAGTGGAGATGATGATGGAAGTTCATTGGGCGAGGTTATACCAATAAGCATATTTTCTACCATATCAGCAGGTCCAATTTCATTTACTGGCCCTAACAACGCAGGCATAACATTAGGTACCACCACGGTAAAGCTCAATTTCAAAAACCTAGGAAAGGAGAACAGGCACCACCTAAGAAGTAAAGATTTTGGAGAATAATAATCATGAAATAGAAATGCAAATGCGTCAGAATGCAAGGCACTAGCAGGGGCAGATACTGGGACAAACAATAGCAATACTTTTTCTAGCAATGGATTCAGCTAATCCTATAATGCAGTATTCTAATGTTAGCTTTGATGATGATGTTGTAGTCCTAGTATTATAACATAATAGAAATCACATATTCTTTCACAACATGGATTATAATACGGATTGTATACTAAAACTGCTTACAGCAGATGTTTCTCATCGTAATGTTCTTCTGCCTTCCGCTTTTTGGAAGACAAGATCTTTTTAATCTCCACTATGCCGCCTACCTTTTCCAGATCTCCTTTCAGCGATTTCCTTGACTGCACATATGTCACAATCCAGAATTATTGTAAAAGAGATCATAAGATTCTGGTTTGCACACCAATATGCATGTTTACCGCTGTATTTCCTATCATCTGTACCAAAGCCACGAATTTAGTCTATTTGTCTGTATGCACTTCTAATGTCAAATTTACGAATTTCAAGCTATTTCTTTTAACTTTTGTCAGGTGATGACCATCGTATAGAAACTAATGTGTGACTAGCAAATATAGTAGTTAATAGAACTGGCGAAACTATCTTAAACCATGGAGTCAAAGCTATGATTGGAGTGACAGCCAACAACGATAACGACTACGACAGCGATAACGAAATCAGGAAGAGCAATTAGGAGAAAAGAGTTGCAAAAGGAGAGTCTAACCCCGCTCCCCTTTTTCCTGATGATAACTTCTTTTCAAGAATTGTCGAGGTGGATAAGTATAAAATGCCGTCGCATATTCTATTTGCCTCCCCCTATTACACCAGTACGCTCAAAGTATTGTCAAAGTTTTATCTGAGCTGCCCGCAGAAAGACTAACTCGAGTATAGATACTACTACTATCCTAAAGAGAGAAGAATAGAAGATGAAGAGCTACTAAGCCGGTATGAGAAAAGAAAAAGAAGATAACAAAAATTCCCGATTAACTGCTGCTGAAGATACAGAGAATATAAATGAGAAAATAGGGTCTTCTTGCTAGGAGTCTTTATTGCTCACGTGATCTTCATGGCTTGAGGATGATATTTTTTGTATATTTTTGATTAACTCATTTTGTTCATCCATCTTTTCATGCATTCTATTAATCAATAGATGTTGTTCATGAATCATTTCATGAATACGACGATCGGCTCTTCTATCTAAAATTAATATCAATAATCCCACCCCTAATGCTATTGTTATCTCTATTTCCTTGTCTACTAGTATTTCTGGTTCGTCTAAAACCCACAACAATATCGCAGCAATTACCAGTGCTATCAGTCCAAAAATGACTAACTTGGTTTCATTCATTGAAGATAATGGGTTTTATAGTTCTATTTACTTTTTTAGCGTTGTAGCGTTACTAGTGGATAGGTTATTATTCTTGGTATAAGAATGATATCTGGATGTTCTTTTTAATGCTTCTGCTATACTTCTATCACGGTTGCTCTCTGCTTCGATGAGCTGATTGACTCCTTCAATTGAATCACTAGGAGAGTTCATTTCTCGTAATAACATCATATCTTATTCTGTACATTATGATTTTTGGTTGTGATATCTCCTGTAACGTATCATAATCATTCCAGAGCTTTCATGCTCCTTTTTTTGTTGCGATGTTGTAATTCCTTTTCCTGCATTATTCTTCTTCTTTGGTTTCTGTCTTAAGCCAAAGATCTCTCATTCTATTTTTTCAGTGCCACTAAATCAGTTATCAATCGAAGATTATAGGATCAGTCACAAGTGAAGTGCCCAGGTTAATTCAAGTGGCTACAATTTAACAGGATCAGATTTTGCTATGGATGCACTGAGAGACAGGGCAACTCGGTTTTACGTACAAGAGTATCCTAATGGATATCGTCTTCATCTTTGAATTAATCTGCCGTCGTTTCAGATCTTGGCATCATGGAACGTTTACTAAACCATTCAACAGTTTGCCGTATAGCTTCCTCGTGAGGAGTATAACCAAACGAGGGGAAAGCACGAGCAAACTTAGTCCCATCCAAAACTAGAGGTTCTTCAAATTCATACAGCAACTCCCTCATCTCACGTGCATCTGAATTTACCAAGCTAGCAAATCGCAAGAAGCCACCACTCAGCAGCCCAATGCCTGGCTTGGTGCCAGCTGCTTTGAATGTCATTTGAATGAATTGTCCACCAGTAAGCGGTCCAGCACCTGGTACGTGCCAAACCTGTCCATGTGCATCTTCATTCATAGCTAGGAGGACTGCAGCTGCGGCTGCATCTTCGATATATATCAAGTCATGAGGTACATTCAACTTGCCAATCCACTGTGCCTTCTTACCTGAAATAGCATTTTCAAAGATTGGTCCCATCAATCTGTTAACCACATTTGATCCATAGTAATCTGGGAAGCGCGGGATAACCACACTTACCTCCCCTGACTTGTGTGCATTCATAACTTTACTCTCTATGGCATTTCGAAGCTTACCCTTCTTGCTTGTTGCTGCCAGAGGATGGTCTTCAGTTGCTGGAATATGTTGGAATCTCCCGTATCCGTAAACATTTCCAGGGAATACTACGCTCGCCTTAGCTTCTTTCGCACCAACCAAAATGTTATCTGTTGCTTTTGGCATGATCTCTGACCACTGTTGATAGGGCACATTCACACAGTGATAGATTGTCTTAGCATCGTGGCAAAGTGCATGAACACTTTCTGCATTCAATGCATTGCCTACCTCTTTTTCAATCGTCGTCTGTTGTGGAAAGACCTGCTTGGTGTGGTCCAGTGAGCGCACAACAGCCCGGGTAGGCATACCCAATGCAGCCAGCCTTCTTACTATCGCAGCTCCTAACGAGCCAGCTGCGCCAAACACAATGTGTGTTTGGCTCGTATTCTTGCGCATGTTAGTTGCACTAGCTTCGTATACTTCTTATTAGTTTCCGGCTGATGCTCTGCCAAAACATATAGTCTAATTCTGTTCCGTCCTAATAGGGTAGGAGAATCTGATAATAGGTAAAAAAGCGATGGATGTAAAAACAGTTGACCGTACTTTTCTCCAAGGCCAAAGTTTTGAACTATTTCGCGCTATAATCAAAAGTCAAGCAACACTTGATCCATATGAAAGAAGGTTAGTCGGTTTTCTAAAGAGGAGGGATGCAAGATCTCCCGATGCATTTGTTGAATTTGCAAAAAAACAATCCTGCACTTGCTGAAATAAAATAATTGCATTTCTGTCATCTGAGCGAGAGAGGGCGGACCATGGTGAAATCTCTGCAGGCACTATAAACAATTGGGTCAAAGCAGCAAGACTCTTCCTTGAAATGAGCGATGTACAGCTGAATTGGAAAAAGATAGGTAGAGTATTACCAAGAGCAAGAAGATACGCACTTGACAGAGCGCCTACAGTTGATGAACTGCGCGAAATATTAGAAGCTGCCGACCTCAGAGGTAAGGCACTGTCACTTATTTTTACTAGCAGCGGAATTAGAGAAGGTGCAATTCTCTACCTTTGCGTATCCGATTATTCTCATGTTAAGAAGGAAGCCACATAGTAGCTGGGAGGCTGCAGGTCTATTCATGGGATCCTGAGAGCTATATTACGTTTATCACGCCAGGCATGTCTTGATGTTGATAAGTATTTAAACTTCAGGCGGCAACATGGTGAGGCAATTTCGGACACTTCCCCGCTCTTCCGTGAGAAATTTGATCCTGTTGCTGGTTTATGCGAACGATTGAACGATGGCTACAGAAACAATAACAGCATGAAGACATTCAATAGTGTAAAGTGCATCTCTAAGTGTCAGCAGCTTTGTTAGCTGATCTGATATCATGAGATAGCTGTTGTTTTTTGGCAACATATTTTACCAACCTTGCTACATCTGGGTCTATTCCAAGCCTGCGGGTTAGCTCATCCTGATCTGTTTTAATAATTTTATCTGCCTTGGTAAAGCCTTTGCTGATCAAGAGTTCCTTTAAGCCTACTGCTATACTCAAATGATCAATCTCGGCATACATCAAATTTCTCTTGTACATTTGCAGTAATTAAATTTTCATAGTAAACATAGAAGCGTGCAGGAGAAACTGATAGAAGTTAATATGATGATTAGATCAAATACTATTTGATCATCTACGTTTGTTGTTGTACCTTGTTATTGGTCGCTTGCATCATTATCATCATCGTCGACCTTTTGTTCTGTCAAAGAATCCTTGTTGTCATGTAATCTATCACTATGCGAGCTAATATTGGCTGCTTCTGAATGGTAACCTATCTTCACACCATCTTTTGCAGCTTCGTCTCTCTCTTTTGGAGGATTTGCTGCTTCTGAATGATATCCTACCTTCATGCCTTCTCCTTCTTTATATTCCGGGATTTTTGCTGCCTCTGAATGATAGCCCATCTCTTCTCCTTCTTTATATTCCGGGATTTTTGCTGCCTCTGAATGATAGCCCATCTCTTCTCCTTCTTTATATTCCGGGATTTTTTTCTTCTGATGCCGTTTAGAATCCTTTCCCATTATGCCAAATTGAAGTACTTCACCTCTTTACTTTTAATCATTTATGCGGCATTTCAGTTAAAATTGGCACTATGCGTTCTTCAGTTCCCATAAGCAAAGGAAATACATTTGGAGGTCATATAGCTTCTCCTATCTGCTTTTCACTCCCTAGTGATGCTCTATGAATGTGAAATAGAAGGGCAGGTGATACGTTAGATCCCTGTGCAGAAAAAAGATCTTTTGCGTACCTCACCACTATCAGCATATTATTATGTAGCTGGAATCTTGTACCATGGTCTACGCGGCCAGAGGAACCACTTTACTATTAATGAGATCCCCACAAACCAACCCATCATTATTATTGGCTCGAACCAGTTTGGATTGTTTGTGCCCGGTTGAATTCCCATGGCTGGCTCTACTCCAAACAAGAGAATTGCACCTATAGCTGCAGGCATAATTGCAGTGAATGCGATCATCAATGTGATTGTATCTTTCAATGCTATTCCTAAGTCCCTATACGTCCCATGAGGTTGTCTCCATTTATCGCTTCCAAGCCACCTTTGCATACCCCCTGTGTACCAGTATACCATACCCATGAAGAATGTGGCACCAATAATGTTGCCCAAGGTAACAGGAACGAGGTTATTCCACATAGCCTGCCCCCAAGTATAATCCGCACCTTGCCATATGGCGGCGGACAATACCCAGTGGTTTACTATGCTGTGCTCAAACCCTGTAGCAAAGAAGGTCCCTAGTGGGAATGATATCAATGCAATCTTTGCGATAACCTCCTGCGTTCTGAACGCACCCCATACTGCCATGGTTACCATCCAGTTAGCAAATATTGCCCTCCAAAATAGCTGGTCCCACGTCAGAACATTGACCTTTACGTTTCCTACATTTACAAGGAACTCTGTAAAGAGGGAGCCAAATCCGGGCCCAGCCAACATAAGCGACCCTACAATTATCATCCATCCTATGACTACTCCAGATATCCAGTGACCGGCATGTGTTATACCCCATTGATAAAACACTTCTCTCCATTTGGCTTGCCCTGTCATCAGAGATATGCCCGAAGTCATGTAATCTCCAGTTACAAGATTGGCTCCAAAGATAATTACAGCTACCAGCGCTGTTCCAGGAAAGACGACCCACATAAGAAATCTGCCAAATCCCGGCGATAGATCTGGGGCAAC
>DASUUX010000172.1:0-6919 GCA_036373855.1 Nitrososphaera sp. | reverse complement strand
GGGTCCCAACAGGACGCCTCGAAACCTAGACGCAGTAGCTCGTCCATATCCTATGCGTAGCTCTGCAGAGCCGGTGCTGCTGTTCTTCGACATTGAATCCAAGTATGCCACAATAATCCTAAAAGGCAAAGTCGTAGAGGCGCCTACGATTATCTACATCCCTTTCAATCTCCATTATGCACCTGAGTTTACTGTTTGGGCTACTACCAGTAAACAAATAAAATGGGACAAAGAAAACCAGCTTCTATATTGGTATCCTGCAAAGGAACTAACACTAAACCAGATAATAATTGGTACAAGCAGGAATTTAGATACTAGTATATTGCCTGAACAAGCAAAAGACTTAGCAAGTAAGGTTACCCTCGTTGGTTCCTTTAGCTAATAATCGATATTTTGATGCACACAGTATCAAAAAGACTAATAATAATACGCTGGAAAATCTTTTGCAGATCAGTAGGGGTGTCGCAAAGAAAGAAGAAGAAAAAATATACAGTAATCCCCTTCTTTTACCACTTGCACTTCTTCTTCTTCTTATACTGTGTGTGTTCTATTCTCGAACATGTTGGGAGCGCTACACCGTAGCATTTCAAGTGTATCTTTACTATTGATCTTGGAAAGTATGTCCGCCATCTTCACTCTCTTCGCCCTTGCCAATTTGAGCATGGATTTGCAGGTCTTCTGGTGGAGATACTTGCTTGTAAGTTAAGATAGCACCTCTGCACTCATATCAGAAGCATAAATATTATTCCTAGTCTTGAACAGAAGGCAGATGCATCTTTCATTCTCTATAACACAATTGCCTTGTCTTTCGTAACAATGCCTCTGCATTGTCTCTATATTAATTATTTATGTTCGAATCATACCTAATGCATAATTCCTACATCGTTTCTAACTAAACGTTTCTTATTTGTCAACAGAGAGCGGTATCGAGGCACTCGAAGGGTCGTCAGAATCATTGGAACCTTTCATAGATGTAATTATCGAATACATTACTACTGGGATAGAAGCTGCAGCTGCCATAATCATCGGAATATCAGTGGTCATTGCATTTATTGGATACATCAGGACTTTGTTCAGACGACAAAAAGGAGAAGGCTCAAAGGGAGATGTTATCAGGTTTCGTTTGGCAGGGGGCTTGCTTTTGGCGCTTGATTTAGTGGTTGGCGCCGACATATTGACGACTAGCCTAGATCCAACTGCAGAGGAACTTATCAGGTTGTCCGTAATTGTTGCGATAAGAATAGTATTAGGGTGGTCCTTGTCAAAGGAAATAAGCGGTCACTCGGAAGACCTCTTGAGAAAGTAAGTAACCTATGACATATGAAACGACGATAGAGACGTGAAAATCCCGAGTATACTATGAATTAACGATTCCTGAAGAATAGTAAGGTTCCTAGACTGTCTTTAGAACTTTCGCTTCTTCAAACGCTGTGGCAGCAGTAGTAGGTGAGTCTAAAAAGATTACTCTAGATCAAACTTACCTGGCATTACATTGTATCTTTTGTCGAGAGTCAATACTACTATAAAACAACCTCAGATCTCATAAATGGTAACGAAACAGAGAGATAGGTATTACAATGTCAATTAGCAACGACAGAAAAGGAAGAGAACCCTTTTTTTCATGGACCAGTAGAGGCAGCATTGTATATATCTCCATCATCACTGCAGTGTCTCTACTAGCAGGTGACGGCTTTGTGCTCCTTAGCCCTCCTCCTTCTCCTCCTCCAATGATGATGATTACTACTACTGCCGCTGCTCAAGAAGCAGAAGAAGAGATTATTATTAATAATACTGCTACAGCAGAGGGGACAACATCAACAACAGATAACGATAGCGATACTACAGCAATAGGTACTACACCATCCCCATCCCCATCATCATCATCATCATCATCAGAAATACATTTGTCACCGCAACCTATCTGGGAAGAACGAGTAAGAAATACAGGCGAAACTCCATTTAACCAAACACATTCGATCATTACATTCTTTGGAAATGGCACATTAACTGTCCCTGATGCCGGAGAGACTATCAACGTGACTAACAACGGTACCGCAATTTTGTCTTCCGTGACAGGAACTTCCTTTGGAAGAGAGAGCTTTTTCTCAGAAGACGGTGATAGTACAGCTATTACATTTTACGAAATTGTGAAGGAAGATCCTGCAACGCTACAAACTAGGGGAATTACAACAGCAGTGTTTGATAGCAACGCAACTGGTAGCCTTGCACCATTTAACGGTATGATAGTAGTAGGACTGCATGAAGAACAGCCAAACGAAGAGGGAGTCAATATGACGTTGTGGAAGTGGGAAGATTAAATCGGCAATTCGAGAGTTGCTGCTGCTCCTCCTATGCACTATGAGCCAGTGATGAATGCAACAACAACAACGTCTGAACTTTCACAGTAGAACATGCCATAGCGTCAAACAAGAGGATATTGGTGTTATCGCTTAGGAATAAGCAACATGCAATGACTCGACTTGCTGGCCTTGCAAAAATACACATGGCGATATGACCACTTCCTGCAGATAAGACACAGCATTCTAATCTAAAGTGGTCGAAGGGCGACACTCTCTGTCCAGCCCTTTAGCCCACTCTGATGATAAACTTTTGATGTGATGTTGCAACGGATACGCCAAATGATTGGATTGGATTTGATAACTGTTTTCGTATTAATCATTACTGCTACTTTACTGAAGCAGCTTTCTCTTCTTCTTCTTCTCCTCGTCCTACAACATGTGTCTCCAAATTAATTAAGTAGCTGTTGCATTAGTAGCTGTTGCATTAGTAGCTGTTGCATTAGTAGCTGTTGCATTAGTAGCTGTTGCATTAGTAGCTGTTGCACCTGAAACTACACTCATGGTGAACTCGTCTATCATCTGCTGCGGCGGCGGGTTTGCTCCTATACTCATCAATTCCACTCCAAGTGTGTAGTCACCAGGTTCAGAGAAAAAGTCCCCTGCGACGTGGTATGCTCCTGTGTACGGGGTATCGACGTCGGGTCCGAACCGTAATGGAATATTGATGCCTACTGCTTGTGCTTCGGATTGGTTGACCTGTATCAACTCTACCCCAAATGCGCTATCCTCTACATCAAATTCTTCTGCAAACAAAGTTTGATTATCGCTATTCCTTGTTATCGAGAAATTGTAATGCATAACGTCTGGCTGATCTATCGACATGCCAATTGGGTTGAACGCCAGAAGTGTCCTGTTGTTCTTGGCAATATCAAGTGTCGGACCAGTTCCAGATCTGAACTCAAAGCTTTGGCCTCTCTCTATAGTATCATTGGAAGATATTGTGGCAACCATAAAAGGATGTAAGGTACAGTAGTAGGAAAATTCGCCTATCAAGCCACTTGCACTATTGAAGGTAAGTTGAAATCGATCATTAAATGGTATTTCGCCTGAATCAAAGAAGCCCGTGTTGCTGCCAGGCGTGCCGCTCGTCACTGTGTGACGCACACCTGGGTCGTTATTGATCCACACTATTGTAGTTCCTGCTGGAACGGCGGCGTTTCCAATGCTATAGTGCTGGCTTCCTTCAAATGAGCTGCCTGGATTCATTCTTATGAAATAATTTGGCCGGCTTTCTTGACCCGCTTGCGCATATGCATTAATGTTTTCATTTACAAAGACAGAGTTTAATGACATACTTGTCAACAATAGTGGTGCAGCCACCAACCCAAACGCTAGTACGACTGCTATGGGGGAACCAATCAGAAGAAATTTTTTGGATACTAACATTAGTGTTCGGAAAGCGCATGCTTATGTTATATGAATTACTTAAATGTCAGATAGTATATAATTCTCTTGCATTTATTTTTAGAATTATTATATACAACAAGATTGTAAGTCAACGTATGTATTGATTGACTTGAAGCTCTGAAGATAGAGCATTGTTTCGTGCGTGACTCCATAATATATGCGTGGTTGAGCATGCTTCTATTTGTAGCAAGAAGTCTAAGTTCGACTTACTGCTTCGGAAACATTGCTGACCTGTTACAAATACACGAATAATCTACACAGGAAATATGTGTATCAACTGCTTCATATATCAAGATAAAAGTCGAAGCTAAATATGCTAGTATTGGGATGGTCCTTATCAAAGGAAATAATGATTCTTGAGGAATAATGGCAGTAAAGTTCGCAAAAACTGTTGTTGTCTTTTGAACTCTCATTTCTTCATACAAACGCGTGGCAGCAACCGTATGCCAAATACGTTTTTTACAGATTGTTAATGGTCTTTTTAGGAACACATTTAGAGAATGGAGATCTTTGTACTATAGGTGTAGATGAATCTGCATCGTTCAATTCATGTGAAAGGATTTGTAAGTTCTCCACTAACTAATAAAATGATAATAATTATAACAATCTGCTTTGTGACTTTTTTCTCCTTCTCCTTCTCCTTTTTCTTCTTAGCTCCAAATATTGGAGCGAAGGCGTATGCGCAGGTGGATAATAATGGTAATGATAGTAGTACACTCATCTTAGAGGACATGCGTGCAATAATGCGTGATCAACAACGCGATATAGCTTCAATCAACAATATGACATCTGTACAGGTTGAGTTAATCAAGAATATGGAATCCTTACAGCTTGAGGAGTTGAAGGATATTAATACAGTCTCCACAAAGTTAGCTACCCAAGGAGCCTATACTGCATTAAGTGTTTTTTTCCTGGGCATTGGTTTGGTAGTATTTGGACTAAGATTGACATCTAAGGTCGCTCCACGGATTGGCAGATCTATGACTATAATGGTATGGGCGTTGACTGTCCCCGTAATTATTTTAATTGGTTTATTCCAGTACGGAGTACTAACAGGCACCTCGATAATTTCAACGAGTGAGGAGCCTTATTCTCTTCTCTCTTTTCTCTTGTATATTCCGATAGCAATAGTTATCTTTCTCCTTGTGGAACAAAAAGGGATTGCGCAAGATCAATCAGCACACATTTCCGGGCCAATCCTAGAAATGGAGAAATTAGTTGGGCTAAAAGAAAGAGGAATGATTACAGAAGAAGAGTTTCAGAAGCTCAAGGCAGAGTTATTGGCAAAATTGTAAAGAAAGGGGGATTACTGACTTGAGCACAGTACTGAAAATCAATTCATATGTGATATATTATGATAGATTTTGCACAAGGCAGTTAGATAATGGCTTGGCTGGACGATTCAAAAAGAACTGAATTATCGCTTGAGGAACTCAGAACTAGCTCTGATAAGAAGACGACTTAAAAAGCTCACGATGCACCTGAACCCATTTATACCGTGACAAGATCAAATCCCACTGAACCCAGATTTTGTGTCAAAAAAGTTAACATGTGAATTGCCCTGCATCAAAGATGAATATATAGACAACTTTGAAGCCCCAATCGCTTCCCTTTAAATGTGGAGTTCTAATCTTGCAAATTCAGCCACAGAAAAACTGTCTTGCTCAGAGAGATATATTATCTGATTATTATTTTATCATTGATGTCTCTTATTGACAGAGTTCAATCTTCGGTACATTGACAAGACACCTCTTAATATCACTAGCGAGCATCTGAAGAATATTGAACAGTCTGAAAATGGGCATTATATTATTTCACTATTAGGACTGGGCAGCCTGCATGAGTTGTTACTTTGTGGCTAACGCTTCCAAGCAACAATTCATTGAAGCCTCCTCTGCCTCGACTTCCTAAGAGGATTAGGCCACATTTTACCTCACTTGCAGTTTCCATAATCATCTTTGCTTCATCGCCCTCCTGCAAAAGCGTCATGACATTTTGAAGATGTCTTTCCTTGACCTTTACTTCATAAGAATTAAGGATTTCTTGCCCTTCAGATTTGAGGTCATCTTCACGGTTTGGCGAGACAACTTTACGTGGCCTACTCACACCTGGAAAAACATGGACTACAAAAAGTTTGGAACCATATTTTTGGGCGATATCTATTGCAACATCAAACGCAGCGTCTGAATGTCTTGATCCATCAACTGCAACAAGAATATTTTCAAACATCTCAAATTGTCAGGTTAATCCTAGGCATATAAGTTTCTTGCGAAACCCTCTTCTACTTGCACTGTATCTAAAACGCTTTTGTCTCAATTTCCTAAGTAGACTAGAGAACATCCCTATGAAATGCAAAAGGACTAGTGCGATAGTTGTTGGCGCCATAGCTGGAGGCGCAGGAGTGGGTTTATAACAAACCTCTTTCAGAGAACAAACATCTACACACAAGATCCCGGAGAAAAAACAAGAGCATGATGCAACGAGGACTTATTATCTTGATTGCAGGGGAAGCATTGTTTATTATTGGAGTAATTTTAGCTATCGTATGGGGTGTCCAATTGGCTGACACAGTCGCTAGTGCATTTCAATTTGAAAGAGCTACTCTTATCAACCGAGTTTCAATTGAGCCAGGTAGTTCAGTAGAAGCAGCAACAACTCAAGTAACAGATATCTCAAGAAATATAACTGTAGCAATTCATATTCAAAGACTAGGAGGAGGAGAAGAAGCAGATGAAGGGGATGGGCTGGGGCAGCTACTACAAGAGCGACTACAACAACAACTACAACTACCTCGAGAACAAAGAGAAGCGAGATTGATCGAAACAGTCATAGATCCATCTGGGACGGTCGTAAGTAACAATGAATTCTCTGCAAACCTGCTTACTACTTTTCAACCACAAAATACCGGCGAATATATTCTTAATATAACCAATGCAGGAGCAAGGAATGTTACAATTTACGGTATATTTGGCCATATGCCATTGCTAACTGCTGCAACCACTTTCGCAGAGGGAGGAGGACGGCCGGAGCTATTTGATATATCTCTCAGTACCTTCTCTCTAGTCATTGCGGGTGGGATATTAATGGTAATAGGCTTTATCACAATCATTGCAGGAACGATGATAGCTGTAATAGATAGCCGAAAAGGAAGA